>NZ_CALNBI010000151.1 GCF_937874145.1 uncultured Chitinophaga sp.
AGGAACGATTCCGCTTTGAGGGTAGCCTGGTTGGTTTGTTCGAGGGATGCGTCTTTCGGCATTTCGAGCATCACGATAAACTGGCCGCGGTCGCCTTTCGGGATGAACTCGCCACCGATATACCCGCGGCCCACGAGCTGGAAGGAAGCGATCAGCAGCACGAGGGAGCCCACGAGCGTGATCGTTTTATGCGCCAGCGCCCATTTAAGGGTGGCGGTCATCCAGGAAGTGAATTTATCGAGTTGTCTTTCAAACCAAAGAATGAATTTCTCGAAGAAGTTCTTGCCGGTAAGATGCGTGAGCTTTCCGAAACGGGAAGCCAGCAGCGGCACGATGGTGAACGAGGTCAGCAGCGACAGCATCGTGGAGATCATCACCACCACGCAGAATTCCCGGAGGATCTTGCTCACCAGTTCATTCGTCAGCGAGATCGGGAGGAACACCACCACGATTACGAGGGTGATGGAAGTTACGGTGAACCCGATTTCCTTCACACCGTCGAACGCCGCGCGCACTTTGTTCTTGCCCATCTCCATGTGCCGGTAAATATTCTCCAGCACCACGATGGCGTCATCCACAAGAATACCTACTACCAGCGAAAGGCCCAGCAGCGACATCAGGTTGAGCGAGAAGTCGAACAGCTGCATGCCGATGAACGTTGCGATCAGCGACGCGGGGATGGAGATCATTACGAAGATGGCGTTACGGATCGAGTGCAGGAAGAGCATCATCACCGCGGCCACCAGCAC
This sequence comes from uncultured Chitinophaga sp., assembly GCF_937874145.1. Taxonomy (GTDB): domain Bacteria; phylum Bacteroidota; class Bacteroidia; order Chitinophagales; family Chitinophagaceae; genus Chitinophaga. The sequence continues at coordinate 750 of NZ_CALNBI010000151.1, forward strand.
AACGGCGATCACCAGGTCATGGATCACGGAGTCGGCGGATTCGAGGGTAAAGACGGAGTTGTCGTTCGCGATCTTGATCTTCAATCCCGCTGCGGCATACTCTGCTTCTATCTTCGCGATGGCTTTTTGTACTTCTTCAGAAACGGTCACGGCGTTGGCGTCCGACTGTTTCTGTACCTGCAGCGCGATAGACGCCATTCTGTCTACACGGGCCAGGCGCTCTGCATCTTTCGAAGCATCCTGCACGTCTGCCACATCGCCGAGGCGCACCTGGGTGCCGGTGGCGGTGGTGGAGAGCACCAGGTCGCGGAGCTGGTCCACGTCTTTATATTTACCTGCGAGGCGGACGAGGATCTGCTGATCGGTGGTTTTTACCTTACCGGTCGGGAAGTCGAGGTTGGCATTGGTTACGATCTGGCGCACCTGCATGATCGACAGCTTGTACGCTTCGAGTTTCTTCGGATCAACATTGATCTGGATTTCCCTTTCCTGGCCGCCGATCATGGAGATCTGGGCCACACCCGGCAGGCGCGACAGCATCGGCTGGATGCGCTTGTCGACCAGGTCGAAGAACTTCCGGTCGTCCATTTTGGAGGTCGCGGAGAGCGTCATGATCGGAAGGTCGTCGAGGGAGAATTTGTTGAGGGACGGCGGTTTGGCATCGCCGGGCAGGTCGGCCAGGATGGCGTTCACCTTCCTTTGGGCATCCTGCAGGCCGATGTCTTCGTCCGCGTCGTTATTCAGTTCCACCGTTACCAGCGAGAGGCTTTCGGAGGATTTGGATGTCAGTTTCTTGATGTTTTCCATCGAGGCTACGGCGTCCTCAATCTTTTTGGTCACGGTGCTTTCCACCTCTGAGGGGGAAGCGCCGGGGTAAACGGTAGCGATGGTCACGATCGGCGACGAGAACTTGGGCAGCAGCTCATAGTTCAGCGACTTGTAGGCGAGGAGCCCCAGCAGCGTCAGGATGGTGAACAACACCACCACAACCGTTGGCCTTTTTATCGATATCTCGGTAATCTTCATTTTTTCGGTTTGTTAAGTCAAGCAATTCGTCTTACTGCGCCTGCGCGGCTACTTTGGCGCCGTTGGTCAGGTTGATCTGGCCGCTGACGATCACGGTTTCGCCTTCCTGCAGGCCTTCACGGATTTCGACTTTATCGCCGAAGATGCGGCCGGCGGTTACTTTGCGCAGTTTGGCCACATTGCCTTCCATCACATAAATCTGGTTGCTGTTCACACCGCCCACGAAAGCGTTGCGGGAGATCAGCATGGTGGGATCCTGTTTAGGCATTTCGAAATTGGCGGTGCCGTACATGCCTGCTTTCAGTTGTTTGCCGGTGATGTTGGTCACTTCCATTTCTACAGGGTAGCTGAGCGTTTGGTCGCCTTTGGCGGCGATGAAGGTGATCTTGCCGATGTATTGCACTTCAGGGAATACGTTGGTGGTCACGTTCACTTTGTCGCCCAGTTTCAGGTTGATCACCTGCATTTCCGGAACGGTTACGCGCAGTTTGAGGCGGCTCACGTCTACGATATCGAACATCTTGGTGCCGGGGGAGAGGTAAGTGCCTTTTTCCACGTACTTGGCGTTGATGAACCCGGAGATGGGAGCTTTCACGTAAGTGTCGTTCACTTTGCGGCTGGCAGCGTCGAAGCGGGAAACGGCCAGGTCGTATTGCAGGCGGGCATCGTCCATTTGCTTCTGGGTTACGCCACCGGTTTTGAACGCGGCTTCGTACCTGTCTTTATCTACTTTCAGCTGCGCGAGGTTGGCCCTGGCGGAAGCCAGGTCGGTCCCTACGATCTCATCGTCGATGCGCACGAGCATCTGGCCCGCTTTCACATAGCTCCCTTCGTCTACCAGCAGCTGGTTAATGCGGCCGGAGATTTCGGAGAGATAAGTGAGCTCTTTGAAAGGCATGAAGTTGCCGTTGGCGGCGAACTGCTGGTCGAAGTCCACACGGGCGGCCTTTTCGGTAACCACGGGGATGTCGCCGGTATTGCTTTGTTTCACGAATTCCGTCTTGGCGACGTTGGCGGCTTTGTTGGCGTTCAGTTTCCAGATGATTGCCGCGATGGCTGCTATTGTTAAAGTGCCGTAGATTAAAACTTTCTTCATGGCTTGCATTAGTTTAAGAGTGAGGGCAGGTTACCGTGTGATTTGATGAGGTCGAGCTCTGCCAGTTTGTATTGCAGCAGTGCTTCGTTATATGTGTTCTGGGCTTCGGTGAGGGAGGTCTCCGCGTTGAGGAGGTCCGTCAGGTTGGCGAGGCCCAGGTTGTAGTTGTTCTGGGTGGAAGCGTATACCTCGTCGGCGAGGGCTACGTTTTCCTTTTGTGTTTTGATGGTGCTGAGGCTGTTCAGGATACTGAGCCGGGCGTTCTCGAAGGAGGTGGTCAGGTTCAGTTTGTTGAGCTCCAGTTGTTTGGAGATCTGCTGCAGCGTCAGGTTGGCCTGGTTCACGCGGCTGCGGCGGGCGAAGCCGTCGAAGATGGGAATCTTCAGGGTGAGGCCGATATTGGCCATGCCGAACCACTGTGCCGTGGTGTTGCCGCCTTTGAAGAGGTCGAATTTGTCGCTCAGGCCGTTGTAGGAATACTGGGCGTTGAACGACAGCTGCGGGAAGTATTCGGACACATAGGCTTTCTTCTGGAACTGCTGGAGCTCTTCGGTTTTCTTCAGCACTTTGAATTCCGTACGGTTTTCGAGGTTGAAGCTGCCGAAGTCCTGCGTTACCGCCGCCTTCTGTTCGATTTCGCTGAGCGCCAGGGCGGGCAGGTCGATGGCTTCGGAAGAAGGCATGCCCATGAGGGTCTTCAGCGTATTTTCATCGATCTTCAGGGCGTTTTCCAGTTGTGTTTTCTGTGTCTGGTAATTAACGAGGCTTACCTTGATCCGGTCGAGGTCGATCCTTTTGGCCAGGCCGTTATCGAGCTGGCTTTGGGTGGTTTCGACGAGCCTGGTCATTTTATCGATATTGCTCTGGATCACGCTGAGTTTCTCCTGGCGCACGAGCAGGCCGTAATAGAGGGCGGACACGTTGTAGATCACGTCTTCCGTGGTCTGCTGCGTTTGCAGGGAGTAATATTCTTCGCCGGCGCGCGCAGCCTGGAGGCCGGTGAACACGCTCTGGTTGAAGAGTTGCTGGGTGAGGGTGCCGGATGCGGCGGCGTTCCAGGTGGTACCTACTTCGAGGGCCATGGGCTTGCCGGGCTCGGCGGTGTTCATGGCGCCGGGGAGCACCATCACCTGTTTCTTGATGTTATCGGTGAGGGTTCCGGTGGCATTGAGCTGCGGGAGCGCCTGGGCGCGGATTTCCGTTGTTTTCTGCTTGCCGATCTGTTCTTCCAGGCGGCTGACTGCCAGCTGCTGGTTATGATCCAGCGCAAAACGGAGGGCATCCTGCAGCGACAGCTGTTTCGTTTGTGCGTAAACGTTCGTGGTCCAGGCAGAGGACAGGAACAGGAACGGTATGATCCATTTTTTCATGCTGTGTATTGTACGATAGTGTTATGCGGAAATGGCGGAAGGGAGATATTGTTCCAGCAGCGCCTGCCCTTCCGGCGTGGCGATGCCGTTTATATAATGTATGGTGAGCTCGTGCATGACGTCGTGCAGCTCGAAGGTGGCTGCCGGGAAATGGAGCGGGTTGAAGAGCGAGTCCATCTGCAGCATCCGGAGGTGCACCATGATGTCGGTCCGGAGGCGGGAGCGGTACAGCCCTTCCCCGATGCCTCTTTCCAGGTTGGCGCGGATGGCGCCGGCTACTTTTTCCTGTTTGAAGTCCTGCACCTTTCTCCAGGAGGAGGGGTGGTATTTTTCCAGTTCGAACAGGAGCACGGGATTGGTGCTGCGGGCCATGAGCTCGGTGTGCCCGAGGGACATGACGAGTTCTTCGATGGCGTCCCTTCCGGCGGCGTGGCATTCGGAGAGGCGTTCCACGTAGGCGCCGGTCATATAGGCGGTCACTTCATCGATCAGGTCGTTCTTGTCGGCGAAGTGTTCATAAACGGTCTTCTTGGAGATGCCGCACTCCCGGGCGATGTCCTGCATCGTAATGCTTTTCACCCCGAAAGTTTTGCATAAGCGCAGCGCTGTTTCCAAAATCCTGTCTCGCATCTTACTTTTTTAATGAATTGATGAAAATGTCGGCCAGTTGCACCTGCCACTCTCTCACTCTTTCAAACTCCTCGTCACTGATCTCTTCACTCAGGTCTTTGCTCACCAGTGACAGGCGCAAGCCGATCATAGCATGCATATACAAAGCCGCCACCTTTTCCGGGTCTGCAGTAACCAATTCTCCACGGGCGGCGCCTTTTTCGATGATGTTCGTGATGATCCCGATCTCGCGTTCGCGGGCATTTTCGAAGGCTTCGTGGGCGAAGCGCATCAGTTGCCTGTCTTTCAGCACTTTGAACAGTTCGAGCCGGCAGAATCTTTTGGCGAACTCGTGGCGGGTGGCGATGAGTTCCATGAAAGCCTGGCGGGCGGTTGCGGCCTGTTCGGCTTTTTCCTGGAGATCCTGGAAATAGGTTTCCCCGGCTTTTTCCAGTGCGGCGACGTGCAGCGACTGTTTATCGGGGAAGTAATAATACAGGGATGCTTTGGAGCAATGGAGGTCTTCCGCGATTTCGTTCATGGTCGTTTTGGACGAGCCGTAGTACGTGAATCGTTTCAGTGCCGCATCGATGATGCGTTCCCTCATTTCATCCCTGTTTTCTGTCATCATTAACTTTCTGACTTTTTTAGTTTCTGGGTCAAAATTAGAAAGGTTTTGGGAATTTAGTAAGCAGAGTTGACCATTTAACGGATTTTTAACGATTGGATGACAGAAACGGGTTTAGGGAGTTTCCCGGGTTACTGGAGTTATAAACGCTTGAAAGTGAATAGTACGGAATGAAGGGGAAATAACAGTATTGGTTGATTATCAATTTAATAGCATTATTACACAAATGACCTGTTTTAAATTACGCATTAAAATCTTTTGTGTAAAAACGTAATTAATAGGGTTTTAGGCGGTTGCGGAGCCTGCCTAACGATATGAAGCCGTGTATCGATATAAAAATTTCATCGCCTAAAAAGGGCTGATATTCAGTCGAAACTCATCTACCCATCATTCAAAACGATGAATATCACCTGTAATTTTTGTTATATGCGTTTTCAAGGGGTTTGAAATAGATGGTCCGGAAGGATGGAAAAATCCTTTATTACGTATTAAAATTATTTGTGTAAAAACGTCAATAATAGGATTTTAGGTAGCTGTATGGTAGGCCTAACTGCGCGAAAAACGGATAGTGAGCGAGAATTAACTTATTGATATTCAATCAACATTAATGCAAACGCTGGAATTAGATCAAGGTTTAACATTTAGTACGGTTACAATACGGTATCCCTACTGCATCCTTACTAAGCCGGCGCCGTGCGGGTACGCGGGATACCCGTAAAAAGAACCGGCCCCGGCGCTTGCGCACCGGGGCCGGGAGGTCATATATATAATGTATGCCTTATTGCAGTTTTTCCAGCGCTGCTTTCAGGGCGCTCAGCATCGCGGGGATTTCTTCCTTCACGCAGGTACCCACACTCAGGCGGTACCAGGGAGATGTTCTGTCGGACCCGAAAGCGTAGAACGGCACCACCGCCAGTTTGGCTTCATCGAGGATGTAGGTGGTAACGGCGCCCTGGTCTTCCAGCACTTTCCCGTCGGCCGTTTTCTTGCCTTTCAGGTCGAGCTTGATGGTCAGGTAGATGGCAGCCTGGGGAGCGATGGCGTCCACGGCGTGGCCTGCCTTTTTCAGGGCGTCGAATCCTTCGTAGATTTTCACGAGGCGTTCTTCCACTTCGCCTTTGAAATGGGCGAGGTATTTATCCACGTTTTCTTTCTGCACGAGGTATTTGGCCGCGGCTTTCTGTTCTGCCATGGGGCTCCAGGCGCCTACGTGGGAAAGGATGGATTTCATTTTGCTCATCACGTGTTTGGGACCGAGGGCCCAACCCACGCGCACACCGGTACCGGCGAAGGCTTTGGACATACCGTCGATGAATACGGTATAATCTTTCATGGCCGGACGGAGGGAAACCGGGTTATAATGTTGCGTATCGCCGAAGGTGAGTACCCAGTACATCTGGTCGAACAGTACGTACAGGGGTTTTTCGCCGGCGGCGCGGCTGGCGTTTTCTTCCAGTACCATGTCGCAGATCTCTTCCAGTTGCTTTTTGGCGAAGGTGGTGCCGGTCGGGTTCTGGGGAGAGCAGAGGGCGAGGAGGGTCGCGCCTTTGAGGAGCGGTTTCAGCTCAGCGGCCGTGGGCATGAAGTCGTTCTCCACTTTGGTTTCGAGCACCACGTGCTCACCTTCCAGGAAGTGGGTGTAGTGGTTGTTGTTCCAGGACGGGGTTGCGTAGATCACTTTCTCGCCGCGGTCAACGATGGTGCGGTAAGTAGCGTAAATGATCGGCCGGCCTCCGCAGGAGATCACGATCTCGCTGTTAGGATCGTAGCTGATGCCTTCGCGCTCGGCGATGAACTCGCCTACTGCTTTGCGCAGCTCGGCAATACCGTCTGCCGGCGGATAATTGGTGTACTTATCCCGGTAAGCCTGAATGATTTCGTTTTCAAACTCCAGGGGAATGGGAAAAACCTTGGGATCGAAATCGCCAATGGTGAAATTGTAGATCTTTTCACCCTTAGCCTGCTTTTCCTTGATCTCTCCTGCTAATTTGATAATTTCGGAACCTATCAGCGTTTCGGCTAAATGAGACAGTTTCATATCCCTTGTTTTTATTTTTTAATGAAATGATGGTTTTTTGCGCCCGCAAAACTAACCGATTTGACAATAATTTAAAAGAACCCGCGGATTGTTTTCAATATTTTCAATATTAAGCGATTTTTTGTTGATTTCATTCAATAAATGACGTCCAAACTGCATATTTGACAACCCGCGTTCGTCTTTCCCAAATTTGTTGGTTGATAAGATGATGTGGAAAAGGTGGGGGTTGATCATTGGCGAAACTTTCTATCTTTGTTTGCCTTACATTTGCAACAATTATTAAGTAACCTTATGAAGTTTATCGTTTCTTCCTCCACTTTACTGAAACAATTGCAACAGATCAGCGGCGTGATTAACTCCAACACCGTGCTGCCTATCCTGGAAGATTTCCTGTTCCAGATCGACAAGAATGAGCTGACCGTTGTGGCGACCGACCTGGAAACCGTCATGAAGGTAAAACTGGAGGTAGAGGCCAAAGAAACCGGCCGCATCTGTATTCCGGCGAAGATCCTCATGGATTCGCTGAAAAACCTGCCTGATCAGCCGCTGACCTTCAACATCGATCTCAATTCCTTCGCTGTCGAAATCACTTCCGACAACGGTAAATACAAGGTGATGGGCGAAAACCCGGAGAACTTCCCGAAGGAACCCGCCGCGGAAGACGCCACCAACTTCACCATGATCTCCTCCGCGCTGCTGACCGCCATCAACAAAACGCTGTTCGCGGTTAGCAACGATGACCTTCGTCCGCAGATGACCGGTGTGTTCTTCGAACTGCACCCCGACAATATCACTTTCGTGGCCACGGATGCGCACCGCCTGGTGAAATACATCCGTACCGATGTGAAATGCCCGCAGGCCGACAGCTTCATCGTTCCGAAGAAGCCCCTGAACCTGTTGAAATCCGCCATTCCCGACAACGACAGCGAGATCCGCATCGCTTACAGCAATAACCACTTCTTTGTGTCGCACCAGAATGCGCAGATGATCTGCCGCCTGATCGACGCGCGTTTCCCGGATTATAAAGTGGTGATCCCGAAGGATAATCCTTACCGCCTCACCCTGGTGAAGAGCGATTTCCAGAACGCCCTCAAACGTGTAAGCGTTTTCGCCAACAAGAGTACCAACCAGGTAGCGCTGAGCATCAGCGGCGCCGAGCTGCAGTTGTCGGCCCAGGACGTGGATTTCTCCTTCGAAGGTAACGAGCGGATGAGCTGCCAGTACAGCGGGGAAGACATGCAGATCGCATTCAACGCCAAGTTCCTCATCGAAATGCTGCACGCGGCGGAAGGGGATGAGATCACGATCGACCTGAGCGCGCCTACCAAGGCGGGTATCCTTCGCCCGGTGGAAAAAGCCGAAGAAGAAGACCTGCTGATGCTGGTGATGCCTTTGCTGATGAATAACTAATCAACGAACGAATCGTCATAGTAAAAGCCGCCTTGAACAGGCGGCTTTTTTATTTCACATGAAAAACCACTATATATTAAACAATTCCCGCATTCTTCCCCAAAACCCCGCAATCCGTCCACGCTTAGGTTTTTCTTGTTATATAAATAAATCTATGAATGAAATCCTTCCTTCCTGCCTGAGAAATAGTTGGGCTGAAACCCGCCACTATTGGGCAAAATGTCGTAATTTCTAAGTGTTAACAACCTTGGTTTTTCATAACTGATCCGCGTATACGACCAAAAACCCCGATACAAATGATGGAGTTTTTCGAACATATACCTTCACATTACCGCACCGCGCTGCTGGTGGCAGGGCTGGTGATTTTATGGTTGATAGAGGGTGTGATACCGCGTATCCGGTTTGGGAACAGCCGTATCCGGCATGCGGGTACGAATTTGTTCTTTACGTTGACCACGGCGGCGGTGAACCTGGGTTTTGCCTTTTTGATCGTCAAGGCTTCGGACTGGACGAGCAGCGAGCGCTTCGGGCTGTTGTACCTCGCGCAGTTGCCGGTGTGGCTGCATTGCCTGCTGGCGGTCCTGATGATGGATTTTATCGGTGCGTACCTGGTGCATTTGATCCAGCACAAGATCGCGTGGATGTGGCATTTCCATAAGATCCACCATACCGATACGGCGGTGGATGCAACGACGGCTTTGCGGCATCACCCGGTGGAGAGCATGTTCAGGGTGGTGGCTTTGTTCCTGGCGATCGTGGCGATGGGGGTTCCTATCTGGATGGTGATGTTTTACCAGTCGCTGTCGGCCTTCATGAGCCAGTTCAACCACGCCAACATCCATTTGCCGGGCTGGCTGGACAAGGGATTGAGCTGGATCATCGTTTCGCCGGACATGCACAAGGTGCATCACAGCAGATATCAACCGGAGACTGATTCCAATTATGCCAATATATTTTCTGTCTGGGACCGCCTGTTTGGCACCTTCGTGACTGTGAAAGATACTACCAGCCTTCGTTACGGGCTGGATGAATACCTGGATGAACGATATCAGCAGATCGGGCCCCTGCTGAAGACACCGTGGGAGGATGTGCCGGTTCCGGACCAGCAGCATCAACAGGGGGGATTATCACAATAGCCAATTTTTTTTGATCACTTATAATCCGTACACAATGCACCACCCAACAAGTCTGCCCAAGATTGCAGGTTTTGCATCCATTTTCTTCGGCGTAGTCACCGCCGCTTTTGCTTTTATCAGCAAGTCGCCCGAACCGGCCGTTTATATGGGAGCCGCGGGCGTTATCCTTTGCCTGGTATCTTCTGTGATTGCCCGTAAGAACATTGATGAGTTACAGATGGCCGTCGCCGGCCTTTTCCTGAGCATCGTAGCGACGGGGATCGGCGTTTGGCAAATGTATAACCTGTAGGCAATGCATGCTTATCGCAAGTTCCTCATTTTAGGCGCCGGTGTATAACCGTACCCGCCTCATGAACAAACCTCCCGAATCCTGAACCGGGGAACTTGCGTTGCTATCCTGTTAACTCCCTGAATTGAGCGTAACCCGGAAAAACCTGTCCTGATTTCCCGATATCCATGAAATACGCTGCAGCGCATCTGCTTCCTTTTGGGGAGTGAAGGATGATTTTCTGATCAATTGAGAGCAACACACATGCTTCCGTCGGTGAGGACCGCCGGGCGGGGATCGCTTTGTCATTATTTTTTCTTCCTGGAAGGCGTGCTTGCTTGTCTTTTAAAGGTTTCGACATGTCCATCGGCGGCGTTGACGGGGTGGACGCGCAGGGCGGTATCGGAGAGCTCGCGGATCAGCAGGGTATCGGTTTGCAGGAAAACGGTGTCTGCGCGGGAGTAACCGGCGAGGCCGTGGAGCAGGAGGGTATCCTGCAGGAGGCGCCAGCTTTGGTATTTGAGGGATTCGAGGTGGATGGAGGAGGCTTTTCCGTCTTTACGGATATGAAACCCAATCATGAGCGTGTCGACGCCTTCGGCGGGCTGCACCCAGCGGCCTGGGAGGAGGGTGGAGTCGATATGCACGGAATCCAACGTAGCCACCGGTTCTACCGGTCGTTCGATGAAAACGGTATCTTCATCGGTGACGGCTACACTGTCTTTATGCGCATCGCCGCTACTGTTGTTGCAGGCAACTGCGAGGAGGAGGATCGCTGGCAGGAGGGTGCGGGTCATACGCATTGTTGTTTAAAGGATTGTATCAAAGATAATGCTAAACATGCGGTTCGGCACCGATCGGGTGAATAATCCGGGCGGGAAGGCGGGGGCCATAATTCAGGCAGGCGACTTTATCGTGATATGGAGCCGGTGGCTTCCCTTCTCCACACCGCCAATGAGTAACGGCATCAGCTGAATTCCAGTCGTTTCGTCAAATATATAGTCAGACATTTCAGCAAGTTGAAGTTTGCTTTTCCTCCTGCTATGCGGCCTGCGAATACAGGACGAGCTGGCCGATTACGGCAGGGCAGTCGGTGAATTAAAACGATAACTTTAACTATTGCAATCCTGATAATGTAAATAAGAGATTTGCTGGTCGATTATTGTTACTGCACCTTGTCAGGTGAGAATTACAAAATCTGCCGGCCGATGTTGGCGTTAGCTCCCGCAATGAAGGCGGTGGGAATTACAGTATAGGCTCGCCATATCTATTACTATAATGTAGCCGACGTGAATTTCAGTTCTCCTGGCCGATGTTGGCGTTAACTGCGGCAATGCAATTGGCGCGAATTACAGGCGTTGCTGAATAATAGCATTACTCCGGTAACCGCGCGGTCAACCTGGCAGTGTGGCGTTATTTGGAAATTGGAAACCTAACGCTTAGATTTGTGCTTTCACTTTAGGGGTGTTTTCCCGGAAACGGGAAAGCTGAGATGATACCCTCAGTACCTGATGCAGTTCAGACTGCCGTAGGGAAAAGTAATACTGAACTCCTTCTCACCACATCCTTAAAGTTTATTGTTCACTTTAATTCCTTGTTATCATGGAAGTGCATGTAAACAATAAACTTTATGCGGTGCAGCCGGAAACCTCCGTGACTGCGCTCTTACAGTTTATTCAACTTTCTTCCGGCAGGGGCATCGCCGTAGCGGTGAACCGCAGGGTTATACCCAGGCCAGACTGGCCCAGTACCCTATTGATGCCCGAAGATCAGGTCACCATTATCCAGGCCACACAAGGCGGCTAACGGCGGACGCTGCGGCAATGCAGCGGGTTGGCTGGAAGGTGCGCCTGTTCATGTTCCCAGAGATCTGCGATGGTTCCTTTTTTCTGCTTTTGATACAGGAAAGATCATCGTGCTGCTGGTCATAAAGGCTTACAGATCATGGCGCTCCCGGGCATGGAGGTTCCCGATCCTTTGCTGCGATGATTGAAGCGTGCTGATCAAAGTGCTCCCGGGCATGGAGGTTCTCGCTTCTTCGCTGCGATGATTGAAGCGTGATGATGACGGTGCTCCCGGGCTTGGAGGTTCTCGCTTCTTCGCTGCGATGATTGAAGCGTGATGATGACGGTGCTCCCGGGCATGGAGGTTCTCGCTTCTTTATTTGGAGTAAAGGAACTCCGGATGCTATTCGCCGAATGAAGCGAGCTGAGCACGGGGCTCCCGGGCATGGAGGTTCCAGTTCCTTCAAAGAGAATGAAGGAATATTGTCAGGCCATGGCGTAAAAACTGTAACGCCCGTTGCTTCAGATCGACACATGCAAATTGTCATCCCGCCGGACAAAGCGCCGGTGATGAACAATTTTACATATGCATGTTGATAGCAGCATCAACACGAACGGCCATCCGGAATTTATCACCTCGTCTTCGCGGATTCATCAGTCCCGGAGATTGCAGCCAGCGCCTTTCCGCCCTTAACCACTGTCATTGCTGACGACTATTTTAATTCCCGGCACGCATGCCTTCACATGAATGCTGCCGGACGAGCTGTTTGCGCCTTTACAGCGCTACGGCCCTGTCATGCCCATACGTAAACCTTTTACCGATTTAATATGCAAAACCGTATCACACGCACACCTTTTCCTGCTTCGCAGAAGATCTATGTCCCGGGGTCCCGGCCGGATATCCAGGTCGCCATGCGCGAAATTTCCCTGACAGACACCCGGGTGCATAACCGCCACGGGGAACTAAGAGCCAATGCCCCCGTGACCGTCTATGACACCAGCGGCCCCTACACCGATCCCACGCTCGCCATCGATCCCGCGATAGGCCTCCCGCGCCTGCGCGAATCATGGATCGACGAAAGGGGAGACGTCCTGGTGTTGCCCGCTCTTACCAGCGATTATGGCCGCGCCCGGTTATCCGATCCCGCACTTGCACATCTCCGGACCGGCCAGCCCCCCTTACCCCGGAAAGCCCGCCAGGGCGCCAACGTAACACAATTGCACTACGCGCGCAAAGGCATTATTACACCGGAGATGGAATATATCGCCATCCGTGAAAACCAACGCGCCGACGCGGCTTTCCGCGAAGGAGACCCGCTCTGGCAGCAGCATCGCGGAACAGGCAATGCCCCCCGGCTTATCACGCCCGAGTTCGTTCGGAGCGAAGTAGCCGCCGGGCGCGCTATCATCCCCGCCAACATCAACCACCCGGAAAGCGAGCCCATGATCATCGGCCGCAATTTCCTCGTGAAAATCAACGCCAACATCGGCAACTCCGCCGTCACCTCCTCCATCGAAGAAGAAGTGGAGAAGGCGGTATGGGCCTGCCGCTGGGGTGCCGATACCATCATGGACCTCAGCACCGGCAAGAACATCCACGAAACCCGTGAATGGATCATCCGGAACTGCCCCGTGCCCCTGGGCACAGTACCCATCTACCAGGCGCTCGAAAAAGTAAACGGCAAAGCCGAAGCCCTTACCTGGGAAATCTTCCGCGACACGCTGATCGAACAGGCCGAACAGGGCGTGGACTACTTCACAATACACGCCGGCGTCCTCTTGCGGTATGTGCCGCTTACCGCCAAAAGAATGACAGGCATCGTTTCGCGCGGCGGCAGCATCATGGCCAAATGGTGCCTCGCCCATCACCAGGAAAATTTCCTGTACACGCACTTCGATGAAATCTGCGAGATCATGAAAGCTTACGACGTTTCCTTCTCCCTCGGCGACGGCCTCCGCCCCGGCTCTATCGCCGATGCCAACGACGCAGCGCAGTTCGGTGAACTGGAAACGCTCGGCGAACTGACCAAACGCGCCTGGCAGCAGGACGTGCAGGTGATGATCGAAGGCCCCGGCCACGTACCCATGCACCTCATCAAAGAGAACATGGACAAGCAGCTGGAACACTGCCACGAAGCGCCGTTCTATACCCTCGGCCCCCTCACGACCGACATTGCCCCCGGCTACGATCATATCACCTCAGCCATCGGCGCGGCGATGATCGGCTGGTTCGGCACCGCCATGCTTTGCTATGTAACACCCAAGGAACACCTCGGCCTGCCCGACCGGGACGACGTGAAGCAGGGCGTAATCACCTACAAGCTGGCGGCGCACGCGGCGGACCTCGCCAAGGGGCACCCTGGCGCGCAGCATCGCGATAACGCCCTCAGCCAGGCGCGCTTCGAATTCCGCTGGGAAGACCAGTTCAATCTTTCCCTGGACCCCGATACCGCGCGCAGCTATCACGACGCCACGCTTCCAGCAGACGGGGCCAAAATCGCGCACTTCTGCTCGATGTGCGGCCCGCACTTCTGCTCGATGAAAATCTCGCAGGAAGTCCGGGAGCAGGCAGACCGCGAAGCCGCCATGGCGGAAAAAGCCAAAGACTTCACTGCCAGCGGAGGGGAGATCTACGCATGATCTGGCTGATCACTGCCCCGGAGTTCCCTTTGCAGGAACCTGTCCGGGAACTTCCCGTCATCCTGTCCGCATTCGAAGCCGGACTGCAAACACTCCTGCTCCGTAAACCCGGCTGGCCCGAACACGCCTACGCCCGGTGGCTCAGCTTCCTCCCCGAACATTATCGCCAGCACGTGATGGTTTCCGCCTTTCCAGCGCTGGTAGAATCCTTCGGGCTGAAAGGCCTCCACCTCAGCGAAGACGCCCGCCGCCAGATCGCGCCATACGAAATCCGTAAACTCCGCGAAACAGGTAAATGGGTCAGCGCATCCATTCACGACGATGCCGCGGATACTTCCGGATTTGATTTCGTACTGCAGGGCCCCGTGTTCGACAGCCTCTCCAAACCCGGCCACGCCGCCCGGCCATTCCGCTGCATCCCTTCCAACGCCATCGCCCTGGGAGGCGTGCACGAAGGGAATGTCCGGCAGGCGCGGGAAATGGGATACTGCGGAGCCGCCGTGCTCGGTACTGTCTGGCAACAACCTGAGAAAGCAGCCGGCACCATGTTGACGCTGATCAAAAAATGGAATCAACGATATGATACTGCCATCTTTTAACCAACGCACACTCATCACACCATGCGATACGCCATGAGCCTCGCAGGCCTCGACCCCTCAGGAGGGGCGGGCCTCCTGGCAGATATCAAAACCTTCGAAGCCTGGCACATCCGCGGGCTCGGCGTCTGCACCGCACTCACCGTCCAGACGGACACGGCGTTCCTTGGCGTAGAGTGGATCTCCGCCGGCAATATCATCGCGCAGGCATTGCCATTGGTGCAACAATACCCGGTCGATTACTGTAAAATCGGTATCGTTTCCCACCCGGAAACCATCGCCGAGGTGATCGCCGCCATCCGTGCCGTCCGCCCCGGCATCGCTTTCGTGCTCGACCCGGTGCTCCGCGCATCGGCAGGGTACGCCTTCCACAATGCCATTCATTCGAAGTGGATATCCATCCTGCCTTCCATCAAACTACTCACGCCTAACTACGACGAAGCCGTTGCTATGAGCGGGTTGCCGGATGGCGAAGCAGGATCACGCAGCATGGCGGCGCTTTGCGCCGTATTGCTCAAAGGCGGGCACCGGCCCCACCGGCCAGGCCTCGACACTTTATTTCAACAACATGCCGAAACCGACCTCCCGCCGACAGGGAACCAGGCCTTTCCCAAACACGGCTCCGGATGTGTGTTATCAGCATCCATCACCGCAGCCCTCGCCAGCGGGCTGCCGCTGGAAGACGCCTGCCGTGCAGGTAAAGACTACACTTACCGTTACCTCATGAGCAGCCCTGCGCTGGTGGGCTGGCATGAAAAGAAGTAACGCATATTAATGATAATCCGGATTGAAAAATCAACCCGGAAGCGGCCTCCGATTTTCGGAGATCGCGAAAAAACGATGTAATCCCCGGCAGTAAAAGCCCTGCGCTTTTCCCCCGGATTCAAAAACCGAGAAATTCTCCGTCAAAATGATATTACCGCAAAAACTGTTGTACATCTCGCAACAAACTCCCACAGCCTCGCATGCCGACAATATCCTCGCCGCCTGCGAAGCCGGCTGCCGCTGGATTCAGCTCCGGGTAAAACAAGGAGACGTTACCACCGCCGCTTTCGAAGCCATGGACATCTGCAGATCTTATGGCGCCACGCTTTCTATCAACGACCATCCCAAGATCGCCAAAAACGTTGGCGCACATGGCGTACACGTAGGCCTGCAAGACATGCCCGTTGCCGAAGCGCGCAATATCGCCGGCCCCGGAGCCCTCATCGGAGGAACCGCCAATACTCCGGAAGACGCGCTCGCACATGCAGCCGCCGGTGCGGATTACATCGGCTACGGGCCTTTCCGCTTCACTTCTACAAAAGAAAAACTCAGTCCCATCCTCGGCATCACAGGTTACAACCAACTGATGGCCGCCAGGCCCGGTATTCCCGTGATCGCCATCGGCGGCATCCAGCTCAGCGATATTCCCGCCATTCTCGACACCGGCGTTTACGGCATCGCCGTTTCCGGATTGATCACCCATGCACCGGACAAAAAATCCCTCGTGCAGCAAATCCTCGATAGCATATGGACGAACTCATAATCGCCGGCCATTCCTTTTCCAGCCGCCTCTTCACCGGTACCGGTAAGTTCGGCGACCTCGCCTGCATGGAAAAAGCCCTCACCGCCTCCGGTTCGCAACTCGTGACCGTTGCGCTCAAACGCGTAGACGCCGGCCATCAGCCCGACAACCTGCTGGCGCATCTCCGTCATCCGCAATTCCGCCTGCTTCCCAACACCTCCGGCGTCCGGAATGCGCAGGAAGCCGTATACGCCGCCGAGCTCGCCCGCGAAGCGCTGGAAACCAACTGGCTGAAACTGGAAATCCACCCCGACCCGCGTTACCTGCTGCCCGACCCCGTGGAAACCCTCGCTGCCACGGAAGCCCTCGCTGCAAAGGGTTTCATCGTGCTGCCATACATTCATGCAGATCCCGTGCTTTGCAAACGCCTGGAAGCCGCCGGCGCCGCGGCCGTCATGCCGCTGGGTGCGCCCATCGGTTCGAATAAAGGGCTGCGGACAAGGGATTTCCTCGAAATTATTATCGAACAAAGCAACGTACCGGTAGTGGTAGACGCGGGCATCGGCGCACCCAGCCATGCCGCCGCCGCCATGGAACTCGGTGCAGACGCGGTGCTCGTCAACACCGCCATTGCAGTGGCCGGGAACCCCATAGCCATGGCCGAAGCATTCGCCGCCGCCGTAGCAGCAGGCCGCAAAGCCTACCTCGCCGGGCTACCCGCCGCCAGCAGCCAGGCCAATGCCAGCAGCCCGGTACTGGCGTTTCTCGATGAAGCAGAAATAGCAGCAAAATGAAAACGCAGACTTTTGATAATATCTTCCGGAAATACGCCTGGGACGATGTGAAAGCGAACATCTACGCCAAAACTTCCGCCGACGTGGAAGCTGCGCTGCGCAAACCACGCCGCAATTTGCAGGATTTCATGGCCCTCGCTTCACCCGCCGCCGCGCCGTACCTGGAACGGATGGCGGCGCTCAGCAGGCAGCTCACGCAGCAACGGTTCGGCAAAACCATCCAGCTGTACGCGCCCGTATACCTGTCCAACGAATGCCAGAACATCTGCACTTACTGCGGCTTCAGCCTCAATAACCCCCTTCGCCGCAAAACCCTCACCGGCGCGGAAATGCTCCGCGAAATCGAAGCCGTGAAAGCCATGGGCTTCGGGCATGTGCTGCTCGTAACGGGAGAAGCCTGGCAAACGGTAGGGATGGATTATTTCAACCGCGCATTGCCCATCTTCAAACAACACTTCCCGCAAATATCAATTGAAGTGCAGCCGATGGAAGAGGAGGATTACCGCGCGCTGCAACCCCTGGGCCTCCATTCCGTACTCGTTTACCAGGAAACCTACCACGAAGACGATTACAAAAAACATCACCCGAAAGGACGAAAATCCAACTTCGCCTGGCGCCTCGAAACACCCGACAGGCTTGGGCGCGCGGGTGTTCATAAAATCGGGCTGGGGGTTTTGATAGGGCTCGAAGACTGGCGGACCGACAGCTTCTTCACCGCCCTGAACCTGGATTACCTGCAACGAACCTACTGGCAAACCCGCTACAGCATTTCGTTTCCACGGCTCCGGCCTTTCTCCGGCGGACTGCCGCCTAAGTCCATCATGAACGACCGCGAATTGCTGCAGCTCATTTGCGCTTACCGCCTCTGCTTCCCGGATGTGGAGCTCAGCCTTTCCACCCGCGAAAGCCCCCGATTCCGCGACCACCTCGTGCCCCTGGGCGTTACCACCATGAGCGCCGGCAGCCGCACCAATCCAGGCGGCTATGCCGTGGAACCCGGGTCACTGGAGCAGTTCGAGATATCGGATGAGCGAAGCCCCGCAGCAGTGGCGGAAATGATCAGGAACCATGGCTACAGTCCCGTGTGGAAGGACTGGGACGACTTCGGATAATAAAAAACCGGCCGCGGCAAAGGTTTTCTGCCTGCGACCGGTTACAATCCGGATGGAGTATCGTTTACAGTAATGTTTGGATCAGGGATTTAAGCTCCGGCTGCGAAGGGCGGGGCGCATCCACATTCACGATCTTGCCGGCTTTGTCGAACACCATGAAGCGCGGGATGGCGTTTACACCGTAGAACTTCGTCATCCCGGACCATCCGCTGGCGAAGAGTTGCACGCCGCCGAGGGATTCCTTCTGCACGAAATTCGCCCACTTCTCCTTGTCTTTTTCTTCATCCACCGAAATGCTGACAAACACGACATCTTTTCCGTGCATGTCTGTTTCCAGCTTTTTCAGATGCGGGATCTCCGCTTTGCAGGGGCCGCACCAGGTGGCCCACATGTCCACCACTACCACTTTCCCTTTCAGACCGGCTAGCGAAACCTCCTTCCCTGCGAGATCGGGGTAGTTGAAATTGTAACCTGGCTCACCCGCTTTGAATGTGCTCAGTTTCTTTTTCGTTTCGTCAAAAGCAGCGCGCTGGCGATCAGTGGCTACGAATTTTTCCAGCGGACCGGCTTCCGCCAGGAAGTTTTCCAGCGAGTTGTAACGGGAGAAATTCCGGGTGAGGTATGCGCCTTTGAGCGTGTCATTGCAAATTTGCTCCAGCGACCAGGAAAGGCGATCTTCTTTCGTGGGTTTGGTAGCGCCGTTGATGGAAGCAAACAGGATATAATGCCGCATGAGCTGGTCGGTTTCTCCCAGGCGCAGATAGCGGCTGTCGCAGAATTTATTGGGAGCGACAACGGTTCCGTAATAAGCCGGGTAGTCTTTTTTATCGGGATGCTTGCCGCGCGGGGTATAGAGGAAGGTAAGGGCTGCGCCTTCAATATCCGCGTCTATCACCATTTTCAGCAGATTGTTGAATGCTTTGTTGGGTGTGTTGATGGTGGATTTGAATTTCTCCGCTTTGGGAATAAAACCGGTCAACAGGGGAAAATAACCCGTATAATCCATGCTCACCCGGGCAAAATCGTATGCGGGGCGGCGGATCTCTTCAAACAACTTATCCCATTCCGCCGCCAGTTTGCCTTCCGCCGATCCGCCGGCAATCGCGATGGCGGTATCATTGAATCGCAGGGCAACCTGGTCGCCGGGCTTGAGGTAGAGCCGGTGCATGCGGCGGCGCGACATGTCGCCCACATAATAAAATCCTTCGCGGAGGGATTGCACGGCGAAGGTAAACTGCCGGCCGTCGATCCGGGAAGATGCCATTTCCATGTGCTGGCCTTCGGAAGCGTCGTACAGGAACATCCGCTCCATTTTATCGCCGGAAGTTTCCATGGCGCCGCGGATGATGGTGACGGGAGAAGGGGCGGCCTGCGTAATCCTGGGCAGTGCCGTCAGGATGCAGGTAAGGGCCCAAAAGAGGCAGGAATGTCGTTTCATAAAGGGAGTAATAATGGTTGTTCGCATACATTTTAAGACAACTCAGGGGTTTGAATCGGGGGAAGGAAGGGACAGGCGGACAAATTTCTATGACAATCGGCGGGAATTGACTTCCGGAGGCTAACTTTGCAGCATGGATCAGTCGAGTGGGAAGATTTATACGCTTCAGTTCGGGTTGCTTTGCCTGAGCAACCTGCTTTTCTCCGCCAGTTTTAACATGATGATCCCCGAGCTCCCCGCTTACCTGACAAGCCTGGGCGGCGCCGACTATAAAGGTTACATCATTGGTCTTTTCACCCTCATGGCAGGCCTGAGCCGGCCATTTTCCGGGAAACTTACAGACACGATCGGCCGCATTCCCGTGATGGTATTCGGTTCCGTGATCTGCGTCATCTGCAGCCTCCTGTACCCGCTGGTCAGCAGTGTGGGCGCCTTTCTGCTGCTGCGCTTCTTCCATGGTTTTTCCACGGGCTTCAAACCCACCGGCACTTCGGCCTACGTCGCCGATATGGTCCCCTTCAACCGCCGCGGCGAAGCGATGGGCATGGTAGGGCTGGCAAGCACGGTCGGGCTGTCGCTGGGCCCCTCTATCGGCGGTTCCATCGCCAACGCCTGGGGCATCGTGACCATGTTCCAGATCTCGGCGGTATTCGCCCTGCTGTCTGTCGTGATTCTCATCGGCATGAAGGAAACGCTGCACAACCGGGAGAAGTTCCGGCCGGCGTTGCTCAAAATCTCCCGCCACGAGGTCTTCGAACCTGCGGTGATGGCGCCTGTAGTCATAACTTTCCTCACTTACTTCAGTTACGGCGCGCTGCTTACCATTATCCCGGATTTCAGCGCTCACCTGGGATTGCAGAATAAAGGGCTGTTCTTCACCTTCTTCACCGCCAGCTCCATCGGCATCCGCCTGCTGGCCGGCAAAACCTCCGACCGCTACGGCCGTGTGCCCATCCTGAAAATCGCGGCCACATTGATGGCTATTTCCATGGTGGTGATCGGCCTGGCGCATACACCGGCGGTTTTACTGGCGGGGGCTTTGTTGTACGGTGTTTCGCTGGGATTGAATTCGCCGGCCGTAACGGCCTGGACTATCGACCTGGGATTGCCCGAGCACCGGGGCCGCGCCCTGGGTAGCATGTACATCGCCCTGGAAGCGGGCATCGGGCTGGGGGCGTTCTTCTCCGCCGAATGGTACGGCAACAACCCCGGTCACTTCGCTAAAGTGTTCTTCATCATGGCAGGCGTAACCATCATGGCAACGATCTACCTGCTGTTCGTTTATCGCAACAAATACGTCCGGTATGCGCGCAAATCCATCAAATCGCACTACCGCAACCGCTAAAACCGGACGACCAGTTTGGCGATGCAGGCAACGCCGCCGGCAGGGCGCAAAAAAACTGGCGGCGTTAATTCATCAGAACTGACCGCGTTCGAAGCGGATTTTTCCCAGGAAGATCTGGGCAATGGAAGCGCCTTTCACTTTCGCCGTAGCGATACGCGGGCCCTGGAACAGCGAATCAGCCGTAGCGTGCCACAACTGCACCCAACGGTCGAAATGCACCTGGTCTACCGGGAGCGTCCGGTGTTTCACGTAAGGCGCACCGAAATA
The DNA here is from genome assembly GCF_937874145.1 of uncultured Chitinophaga sp. Lineage (GTDB taxonomy): Bacteria > Bacteroidota > Bacteroidia > Chitinophagales > Chitinophagaceae > Chitinophaga. Next base: position 21,814 of record NZ_CALNBI010000151.1, read on the forward strand.
ATCCTTTTCACCCAGCAGCTGCGTTCCCCAGAACTTATACATCGTTTCCAGGTGCGCGGGCCAGGCATCCGGGGCGATGCGCTCGTTGAAAATCGGCCCCAGCATATCATCCTGCCGGATTTTATCGTAGAAGGTGTTCACCAGCAGCTTAATGTCCTCAATATCCCTGATGTCGTTCATAACACAAAGTTCGGTCAACCGGCTGAATTAAACGATGACGAAGGTCAATCCCTGTGGCGGATAAACCCGATCTCGTCGCGGGCGTCCTCTTCCCACTGGATCATTTCTCCCAGGAACTTTCCTATAAACCGGTCAACCGCCGGCCCGTCCAGCTCCTCGGGCTCCAACGTTTCGAGGGTTTCGTTTTTGGGCTTCTCTTCGGTCATCCCGTCGATAAACGGAAAACTGATCCAAACCACGATCTGCCCGTTACGGGTCTGGGAAAACGACAAAAAGCCGCCGATTTTCATCTTCTGCACCACGCTGAACGGCGATTGCTCCACGATGCCGCTCGGCTCATGGTCGAACAGGAGGTATACGGCCTCCAGGCCCTGCATCATTTCGTTGGCGCCTGCTTTCCAGTTCAGGGGAAAACGGGTGGTCACCTCCCCGAGGTATTTCACCAGGAAAGGCTTGGCCGTTTGTTGCCAGGCGGCCCGCCGGGCCTTTACCTTCTGCAGTACGGTGGTGTATTGTTCCGTGAGTTTTCCGAGTTGTTCCATGGTCTGGGTTTTGACAAAAGAGGCTGCATCGCCGGAGCGACCTACAGCCTCTTTGGATATACATTACGTTTACGGTTGCCTTACAGTTGCTCGTAGAGCTTGCGCAGGCGGTCGCGGGTCATGAGTGTTTGCCAGTCTTTGCCGAGGGCGTTTTCCCACAGCGGGGCCAGGCCCATCGACACGTCGATCATCGTTTCAAAGTCCGCATCGCTGAGGCCTTTGGTGATGTGCTGCGGAATCTCCACCTGGTGTTTGTCCACCATCTGCTTGAATTCCTTCACGCCGGCGGGATAAAACTCTTCCAGCTTGTCGAACACGATGCAGTTGCCCACACCATGCTTGGTGCCCAGGAGGTAGCTCAGCCCGTAGCTCACCGCATGGGCCACGCCCACCTGCGAGTACGCGATGCTCATACCGCCCGCGTAGGAAGCCATCATGAGCTTCTCGTCGGCGTCATCGTCCCAGCGGTCCTTTTTCAGGTAGATTTCCTGGCAGAGCTCCAGCGCCTTTTCACCGTAAGAACGGCTGAAAGCGTTGAGGAACGTGCCTTCCAGGGATTCGATGCAATGGATGTAGCAATCCATCGCGGTATAAAACCGCTGGTTCACCGGCGCATTGGAAATCAGTTGCGGGTCCAGCACGATCTGGTCGAAGGGGGTGTAGTCAGAGTTCATGCCCAGCTTGCGGGTAGGGCCCGTGAGCACGGTAGTACGGCTCACCTCGGCGCCGGTGCCCGACAGGGTGGGGATGCCCACTTTATATACAGCCGGCAGTTTCACGAGGTCCCAGCCCTGGTAATCCGCGGATGATCCGGGATTGGTCATCATCAGGGCTACGGCTTTGGCCATGTCCATGGTAGACCCGCCGCCGATGCCGATGATGCCGCTCACTTCGCCGAATTCCGCCTTCAGCTCGTCGCGCAGGCGGTCTACGTAAGTGGTCTTGGGCTCATGGGTCACGTCGATGAAAACGATCTTATCCTTTCCGCGCAAGGGAATGCGGGAGAGGAACGGCTGGTTGGCTTCAAAGAAATGGTCCACAAAAAATATCATCGGCGCATCGCCCTTGCGGCGCGGCGCAATGATCTCGTCGAGCTGGTTAAACGCACCTCGTCCGAAAATCACGTATCCTACCAGTTTAAAATTTCTGAATTTCATGTTATATCCCAGATTTTTTGTGTTTAGGGTTGGTCCAGCAATTTGGAAGCTCTTTCCAGATCTTCCGGCGTATCGATTTCCACGCCCATATAGTCGGTTACGACCATTTTGAGCGGAATTCCCATCTCCAGGTACCGCAGGCACTCCACTTTCTCGGCTGCTTCCAGCGGCGTCATGGGCGTGCGCGTGAACTGCAGCAGGGCTTCGCGGCGGAACGCGTAGATGCCGATATGCTCGTAGTACACGGTGTTCACGTTTTTATCGCGGGGGTAGGGGATCACGGAGCGGGAGAACATGAGCGAATTGAAATCCTTGTCTACCGCAACTTTCACGAAGTTGGGGTCTTCAATGTCTTTCCAGTCTTTCAGTTCCTGCATGAGCGACGCCACCTGCACCTTCTTTCCGGCTTCGCCTTCAAAAACCTGCAACAGTTTCTCCAGCGGTTCTTTCCGGGTGAAAGGCGTATCGCCCTGAACGTTCACTACGATGTCCACGTCGGTCATATCCTCCACGGCTTCGGCGATGCGGTCGGACCCGCTTTCGTGCTCGCGTTTGCTCATGATGGCCTTTCCGCCGTTGCGGGTGATTTCTTCAAAGATGATGTCGCTGTCGGTTACTACCATGACTTCGTCGAACACACCGGTTTCGCGGGTGGATTCATACGTGCGCCAGATAACGGTTTTACCTGCGAGCACTGCCATCATTTTGCCGGGGAAGCGGCTGGCGGCGTAACGCGCCGGGATCAATGCGATTTTCTTCATGCCGGGAATTTGTAATTACAATGCGCTTTTCACGGCAGCCGTCAGTTTTTCGGCGCGTTCGCGTACTTCCGCGTCAGTCCATGCGAGGCTGATGGGGAAGGAAATGCAGCGGCCGATGATGGCGTCGGAAGCGGGGAATTGTTTGGTTTGATATACGGCGAGGTCTTTGGCGAGTTGTTCCGGGAACCGGGTAAGGGTTGCACCCTCTTGCAGGTGGTTCCATTTACGGAAGTAGTGCCAGTTGTTGTCGAACCAATGGAATGCGGGCAGGCCGGCGGCTTTCATGGCTTTGGCGGCGTTGCGGGCGGTGTCCAGGTCGGGGAGGAAGAAGGAGAGATGGGTGCAGCTGTCGCCCGAGGGATCGGGGATGCGGCGGAACTCCACTTCCGGAAGGGTAGCCAGGGCCGCTTTCACGATCTCGTGGTTGTTGCGGAGGATGGCCAGGAAGCGGTCGAGCTTGCGGATCTGCGCAAGGCCTACCGCGGCATGCAGTTCGGAAATGCGGAAGTTGTAGCCCAGGTGCGGATGCCCGTCGGCGCCACGGTCTGCCCCGCCGAGATGGTCGTGGCCATGGTCGGAGTAAGCGTCGCATTTCGTATAAACGTCTTTATCGTTGGTGATGATCGCCCCGCCTTCGGCGCAGGTGATCGTTTTCACGAAGTCGAAGGAGAAAGTACCGGCATGCCCGATGGAACCCAGCGCGCGGCCTTTGTGGGTGGCCCCGGTGGATTGACAGGCGTCTTCCAGCAGGATGAGGTTATGCTCCTGGCAGATTTCCACCAGCGCGTCCATGTCGGCCATGGAGCCGCACATATGAACGGGCATTACGCATTTGGTGCGGGGGGTGATGGCGGCGCGCACGGCGGCGGCGTCCAGCGTCATCGTATCGTCCACATCCACCAGTACAGGCGTTGCACCTACCGACAGCACGGCTTCGAAGCTGGCCACGAAGGTAAAAGTAGGCATGATGATCTCGTCTCCCGCACCCAGGCCCAATGCGGCCATAGCGGTCGTGAGCGCGGTGGTGCCGCTCGATGTCAGCTGCGCGTATTCCACGTTGAAACGCTCGCAAAGCGCCTGCTCCAGTTCTTTCGCTTTCCAGATCCCTTTGCGGGGACCGTCGAATCCATAACGCATGTAAATTCCTGTCTCAAGGACGTCGTTCACTTCCTTCCTTTCTTCGGCGCCAAATAGTTCAAATCCGGGCATAATGCAAAATTTTTGTAGTGGTGCAAAGGTAGAACAATCCCGGAATGGAAAACCGATAAAAACCGTTAAACTTTTCGACGGTCAAATATGCATTATTTGACTCCTTTTATTATGACTATCAATATTCTATATAGATTTTAAATCCGGAAACCGCGGAAACGCAGGCCAAAAAACCGGGCCCGCGCGGGGATTTCCTTATTTTCATACCCTCAACAACCATTCTATGCGTAAATTCTTATTGTCAGCCACCCTTTTCTGCTCCATGATCCTCACCGCCGCCGCGCAGGACCCCGCCGAAACCCGTATCCGCCAGCTCATGCAAACCCAGCTCGAATGCTGGAACCGCGGCGATATCGAAGGCTTTATGGGCACCTACTGGAAATCAGACAGCCTCCTGTTTATCGGCAAAAAAGGGCTCACCTACGGCTGGCAGGCCACGCTGGACAACTACAAAAAAGCCTATCCCGGCAAGGAAGGCATGGGACAGCTCGCATTCGACCTGCTGGAATTTAAAAAACTCGCCGGCGATGCTTATTTTGTAGTAGGCAAGTGGAAGCTCACGCGCACCATCGGTAACCTCGACGGGCACTTCTCCATCGTCCTCCGCCGCATCGGCGGCGAATGGAAAATCGTGGCCGACCACTCCAGCTAAACCCGGAAACCCATGAAAAAAACGCTCTTCCTTCTTCCCGCACTACTCGCCGCCATGGCCGGTTTCGCGCAATCCGAAGCCGATATCCTCATCCGCAACGCCCGCATCGCCGACGGTACCGGCAACTCCTGGTATTACGGCGAAGTGTCGGTGAAAGACGGGCGCATCCTCGCCGTTACCCGCCAGCCCCAAACCCTCCGCGCCACCAAAACCATAGACGCCGGCGGGCGCATCGTGGCGCCGGGGTTCATCGATGTGCATACCCATATCGAAGACGATGAATTCAAAGTCCCCACGGCCGAAAGCTTCCTGATGGACGGCGTCACCACCGTCGTCACCGGCAACTGCGGCGCTTCCAATATTGACCTGGGGCGCTACTTCCGGCAACTCGACAGCATGACCATCTCCATCAACGTAGCTTCCCTCATCGGCCACAACGATGTGCGCCGCGCAGTGATGGGCAGCACCAACCGCATGCCCACTGCTGAAGAGCAGCAAAAAATGGAAAGCCTTGTCGAGAAAGCCATGCACGACGGAGCGGTGGGCCTCAGCACGGGCCTGATTTACGTTCCCGGCAACTACGCCCAAACGGCCGAAGTAGTAGGCCTCGCCAAAGCCGCCGCGAAGCACGGCGGCGTATACGCCACGCATATGCGCAACGAAGGCGATGCCGTGGAAGCCGCTATCGAAGAAGCGTTGAGCATCGGCCGCCAGGCAAACATCCCTGTGGAAATATCCCACTTCAAGATCGGCGGCAAACAAAACTGGGGCCGCTCTGCCGTAACCCTGGCGCTCATAGAGAAAGCCCGCCGCGAAGGCCTGGAAGTGACCATCGATCAATATCCCTACACCGCCAGCAGCACCAGCCTCCGCACTATGCTGCCCGACTGGGCGCTTTCCGGCGGCCACGACTCTGTGGTGTACCGCCTCACCACGCCGGATATACGGAAGAAGATCGTATCGGAGATGAGCGGCATCTATAAGAAACGCCGCCTCAAAAACCTGGATTACGCCGTAGTCGCGTATTTCGAGGCCGACACTACGCTCAATGGCAAGAACATCTCCGAAATCAATAAATTAAAAGGAAGGAAAAGCAATATCCCCAACGAAGTGGAAACCGTGCTGGACCTGGTGCAGCAGGGGAGCGCGGGCATGGTGTTCCACGGCATGAGCGAAGAAGATGTGAAACGCATTATGCAATACCCTTTCAACATGTTCGCGTCAGACGCCAGCATCCGCGAGTTTGGCGTGGGCGTTCCGCATCCGCGCGGGTATGGCACCAATGCGCGCGTGCTGGGAAAATATGTGCGGGAAGAAAAAGTGCTGGGGCTGGAAGAAGCGATCCGCAGGATGACGTCCCTCCCGGCACAGAAGTTCAGGCTGGCGCAACGCGGCCTGCTCGTTCCCGGGTACATGGCGGACATCGTCATCTTCGACCCTGCCACGGTAAAAGACCTGTCGACCTTCACCCAACCCCACCAGTATTCCACCGGCTTCAGCCATGTGCTGGTCAACGGGCAACTGACGATAGAAAACGGAAAACACAACGGCACCCGCAAAGGCCAGGTAGTGCGCCTGGGCCTTTAAGGTCAGTCAACCCGGTCTTCCGGCCCGAGCGACATCATGAAACTGCTGATGATAGACAGCACCACGCTGAACAGCAGCGCCCACCAGAAGTTGTCCACTTTAAACCCTTTCACCAGGCTGCTGGCCCATAATACGATCAGTGCGTTGATGACGAGCAGGAAGAGGCCAAGGGTGACCACGGTCACAGGCAGGGTGAGGATCACGAGGATAGGCTTCACGATCAGGTTCAACAAACCGAGCACGATGGCGAGCAGCAGTGCGGTAGTAAAATCCTGGAGTTTAACGCCGGGGAGTAAATAGGCCGTCAGCAGCGCGGCAAGCGCCGTCACGAGCAGCCGGATAAGAATTCCTAACATTGGATAGCGTGTTAGTGCTTTATACAAAATACACAAAAAGCATGCAGAATGTTTAGTGTTTCTGGTTATCAGATCACGATCAATTCATAAAAATCTTCCGGCACGAGGTATAAACGCGCCATCTGCTGCAGCTCTTCGGCGGAAATGGTTTTGATGGTACGGATATTATTGTAGAAATAGTTTTCGTCGAGATCGTTCAGGATAAGATTCTTCCACCGCTGGATCACCTGGAAGGCGCCGTCGAGGTCGCCGAGGATGGATCCGATCATGAAATTCCTAACGAGGCTGAGTTCTTCTTCCGGTATCGGCTCATCGCGGAGCCGGTTCATTTCCAGGTAGATTTCCGCGATCGCTTTTTCGCATACATCCCGTCCTGCTTCGGTTTGGATATTCACCGCGCCGGCCTGGCGGAAATTGTAGATCTGCGAGTGGATGCCGTAAGTATATCCTTTTTCTTCCCGGATATTGCTCATGAGCCTCGATCCGAAATACCCGCCGAATATGGTGTTCAGCACGAGCATCTTCGGGAAGTCGGGGTGGTAGCGGTTCGGGAAAGGCCTGGCTACGCGGATGCTTCCCTGTACGCCGTTCTCATCATTGAAGATGCGGTATTTCTTTTCATCCGCCGGCAGGATCGGCATTTCGGGGCGGAGGTTGTGCGTTTCCTCACCCCATTTGTGGCCGAAGTGCTGGTTGAGGAGGGGGATGATATTATCGGGCAGGTTGCCTGCCAGGAAGATCTTGCAGTTGTTGTACGTGTAGTGTTGCTTATAGAACCCGTGAAGGCTTTCGGTTTGCAGGGCGTCGTACGCCATCATGCTGCTCACGCGGCCGTAGGGGTGGAATTCCCCGAAGAGATATTTATCGATGTGCCGGTTGGCGACGAACTCGCTTTTCTGAAGGTTCACCGCCAGCTTCTGTTTCATGTTCTGGGTGAAGATGGCGAGCTCCTGCTCGGGGAACGCCGGGTCCTGTATCACTTCCTGCAGCGTGGGCAGCAGGTCGGCGATATGGCGGCTGAGGCAGTGAAGGGTGTAGGTGGCGTTTTCGTGGAAGCAGTTCCGGTTGAGATAGGCGCCGTAGTACTCGGTCATTTCATTGATCTCGAGCGCGGAATGCCGGCCGGTGCCGTTCTTCATGAGGAAGTTGGTGGCGGAGGCCACGAGGTTTTCAGACTCGTACCAGCTGCCTGCGGGGAACACCAGCTCCAGCTGGAGGGTTTCCTGCTCGGAGGAGCGGACCACGTATACGGGAATGCCGTTGTCCAGCTGGAATTTCTCCAGCGGTTTGAGTTGTATATCGAAATTGACTGCGTCTTTTATTGCGGGTGCCTGTCTTCTGTTGATCATAATCTTAATTTCCTGCGTAATAATGGATCGTGTTGACGTTGTTGGGGGAGAAGATCGCCCGGGCCTGTTCCTGGATGTCGGCTACCGTTACCGCTTCGTACTTCGCGAATTCGGTATTCATCTCCGCCGCATCGCCGATGAGCTCGTAGAAAGCGAGGTTGTTCGCGCGGGAGAGGAGCCCCATGTCTTCGAAAGCCAGCATGCTTTCCACGCGGTTC
>NZ_CALNBI010000152.1 GCF_937874145.1 uncultured Chitinophaga sp.
GAATGGGGGTGATGGGAGCGGAGATTTCGGCGGGTGCCTTCCTGTTTTGCTGGATGTAGGGGAGCGGGTCCACCGCGCCGCTGGCGGTGTAGATGCCGAAATGCAGGTGCGGCTCGGTGTTGCGCGCGTTGCCGGGATTGCCGATCAGCCCCAGCGTATCTCCCGCGGAAACGCGCTGGCCGGGTTGCACGAGCTGCGAATCGAGGTGGGCGTAATACAGGGAGATGTCGCGCTGCGCAGGGCGCATGAACACGACTTTGCCGCCGAGGTTGTTTTCCCCGGTGCGGGTAACGTGGCCGTCGGCCGCCGCCACTACCGGCGTTCTCCGTTTGGCGAAGATATCGACCCCTTCGTGGCTGCGTGCGCCGCCATCGCGCGCGGCGCCCCAGAAGCTGCCGATCCTGGCGTTGGATTTGCCCGGAACGGGAAAGGCCAGGGAAGGCCGGGTAACGATCTGTATGGTATATTCCACGTTATTCAGCAGTTCTGGCTGCAGGCGGAGGATGAAGCGGCCGTCGCGCTCCACGTCGTATTGCAAGGTGCGGAGCGTGTCCGCGCTGGCCAGGTGCTGCGGCGATCCGCCGTCGGAAGCGGGTTGCCAGAGATCGGTGAATACGAGCAATGAACCAGCGGGTTTTACCTGGACGGTGATATACAACTGTTCGCCGCGGCGGGCGGCAAAAGAGAAACCGGCGGCGTCGGGGTCTTCGGCGGAAAAGTATCCAGTTTCCTGGTAAGGCAGCGTGATGCCGAGGGGGCGGGCCAGGCCTTTTTCCGCAGCGGCGAACCAGCGCCCGCCCAGCAAGGATTCCCGGAGGCCCGCATCCGTTATCCGCGCCGCGTAAGCCTCATGCGGTGTTCTTTTGACGAAAAGCCCTCTTTTGGAGGCGGAGCATGCCGTAAAGAACAGGGCCGCGCCAAAGCATATGGGGATGTATTTTTTCATATACTGCTCTTTTGGATGAGTGACTCCCGCTATACCGCACGAAAGCCATGCCATTTTCCCGGAAATTGCGGCAAGAAACTTTCCCGGATTGATTAGTTTTACCTGCGTATGAAACCACGTTTGCTGATTTTTGTAATCCCTGTTTTCACTTTTATTTGCTCCCTTGCTACCGCTCAGTCCCGGCCGGATGAAATTTTCTTCGTGCGGCAAGGCGTTCAAAGGATGATATTCGACCCGCATCAATCCATTCCCCTCTCGAAGCTCGAGCCTGCCAATATCGTGGGCATCACCGCCATGCACCCCGTCAAGCACCACCTGGCGCACTTCGCCGTCCTGGGCGTGGAAGAGGATAAGCTGGTAATAGCTTCACCGGAACAATCGGAGACTTCCATCTGGTTCGGCGGTTTCAATCCCTTCGCCACTTATAACATCGACCTCGATACCCTGACCGGCAACGGCTGGATCGGTTTCGAATTTGCAGATGGCAGGAAAAGAGAACAGGTGAGGGTGATGCCCGAATTTATAAATGGCCTGCTTGGCGACGTGAAATTCACCGTCAACGGAACTTATCCCATCGATACATCGATCCGGGTGAACCGTTCCGAAAAGGTGCAGGCAAAGGGGAAGATCATCCTGCAGATGCTGGGCAGCGGGCTGGTGTTGTATCATCAGTCGGTGGGGTTGCCGAAGGTTATCGGGCAGGTCGATTTCAACAAATACATAGAGCTCCGCAGCGTGGAGCGCATGCAAACTTATCAATCGAAGCTGGTCGTGGGGTTGCGCTCGGGTAAGGCGGTCATCAGCAGGGTAGAAGCCGCGCTGACGACGGGCATGGGCCTGGCTGACATTCGGCCGGTTACCTATGAAGATGGCTCGCCGTACCTGGACAGGGGCAGGTTGTGGTACACGATGTCTGTCCGCGGGAGGGCGCTGCCGCACCATATCCAGGGTGTTTTCAGCATGAACCCGACGGTTTTTGACGTAAAGCTCGAAGGCGTGATCCTGTTTGACCGGAACGACGGTTTGCTGCGCAATGAAGTAGCGTCTCATATATTTTATGACCGGAAAACCGCCCGCTGGCGCGGCATTACCACCGGTTTCAGCGCGTATGCCAATCCCGATAAGGAGAAGAAGCAACTGCTGGCGGTGGAAAGCAAGCACGATCCCCGTTTCGGCTTCTCCGTGATGCATGCATCCCCTTTCGGCGTGGTCGGCGACATCGAGGATCCGCATATCCTCTACGATGAAAAGGCAAAAAAATGGCGCATCCTGACTTGCGTGAACCGCGACGGCTACAAGGCTGTGCTGCTCGAGTCCAATAGCTGGAACAAGGATTACAGGCAGATCGCGGGGCCCGTGGCGCATAACTCCACCGGCACCTCCATCCAGCGGATCGGCGACAAGCTGTACTGCTTCTCCGGCAGCTCGGAACGGGAGATCTATATTTATACCTATCCCGACCTGCAGGAAGCCGGTACCCTCAAAATGGACCTGCCGCCCTGGGACGGTGCCTCCAATACCCGCGTATGGCCCAACGTGGTGCAGATGCCGGAAGGGTATCCCTTCCAATTTGTTTCCCTCATGATGGACCGCTTTAACTATCCCGGCATGAAGGGCCCTAACTGGACCTACGGCGCTATTTACCTCTATCACGGTTTCTATCAGCCGAAAAAAATTTTAAAATAATTTAACCAGGCATTGTTTGATGTCTGGGAATTTAGTATGTTTGAACATTCGAACATGAACCTGAAGATTGACCATAAAAGCAAAATGCCGCTCCACATACAGGTGGAAGAACTGCTGCGGGAGCTGATCAGCCAGCCCGCATACCAGAACGGTTCCTTCCTGCCCAAAGAGGTGGAATTGGCCAACCGGCTGGGCGTTTCCCGGAACACGATCCGGCAGGCCACCAACAAACTGGAGTACGAAGGTTTGCTGGCCAGGAAGAAAGGCGTGGGCACCAAAGTGGCGCAACGCCAGTTGTCTACCAGCCTGCAGGACTGGCAAAGCTTTACCAAGGAAATGTCCAAGCGCGGCATTGCTACTACCAATCTCCTGCTCACGCTCGAAAAAGTGCAGGCCGACGAAAAGATGGCCGGGTTTTTCAATATACCCGTCAATACAACCGTCTGCAAGCTCAGTAAACTGAAAGGCGTCGAAGGCGAGCCGATCGTTTACTTCGAAAGTTACTTCCATCCTCGTATCATCCTAACGGAAAGCGACGATCTGAACCGCCCGCTGTACCAGCTCCTGTCTGAGAAATTTGACATTATTGTCGTTCGTTCCAGCGAGCACATCAGTGCCCTGATGGCCGGCCATGTGGCGAAAAAGCTGCAGGTAGACCCGAAGTACCCCGTTCTCTTCAGGGAGCGCTTCGTGTATGACCCCGGCGACAGGCCCGTGGAGTACAACATCGGTTATTACAGGTCCGATAAATTCACGTATTCGATAGAGATCAGGTCAGAACCCTGATTATTGCGCTACTCCTTTTTTTGCATCCGTGCAGGAAAAGGATATTTTTTTCTTCATTATTAATATGTTCAAACATATGAACAATAACTATGTGATAGGTGCGGATATCGGTGGTTCCCATATAACGGCGGCCCTGATCAACCTGTCCAACGGTGAAGTGGCGGCAGACTGCAAGTTCAAGGAGCCGGTGGATGCCGGCGCCGGCGCGGAGGATATCCTGGCGCGGTGGACGGCCTGCATCGCCCGCACCCTTGCTGCGGCGGGGAAAGAAGTAGCGGCTATCGGCATTGCCATGCCGGGGCCCTTCGATTATCCCGGCGGTATTTCGCTGATCAAGGGCGTTGCCAAATATGAATCACTGTATGGTATGAATATCCGGGAAACGCTGGCGGCATCGCTGGGCTTCCGGTCGGGGATTTACTTCGAGAACGACGCGTCGTGCTTTGCCCTGGGCGAAGCCTGGGCAGGAGAGGGGAAAGGTTGCAGCCGCATGGTGGCCGTAACGCTGGGCACGGGGCTCGGCGGCACGTTCCTGCAGGACAATGTGATCCTGCACGAAGGCAAGGGCATCCCGCCGGAAGGGTACATCTATCACCTGCCCTACAAAGGCGGCATCGCGGAGGATTACATCTCTTCGCGCTGGCTGCTCAACGGATACCACCAACGCAGGGGCCAGCGCCTGGCGGAGGTGAAAGACCTGGCGGACCTCGCCGAGCAGCAGGACGCTACCGCCCTGGCGCTCTTCGCCGAATTGGGCAACAGCCTGGGCGAAGTGCTGGCTCCCTGGCTGGGGGATTTTGCAGCGGAAAGGCTCGTCATCGGCGGCAACATCCGCAAGGCGCATCCCTTCTTCCTGGCGCCGCTGGAAGCTTACCTGCGGGATAACGGGATCGCTACTACCGTTCACATTTCGGGCCGCGGCGAAAACTCGGCACTTTCAGGCGCTGCATGGATTTGCAGCACTCATCTCAACAACAACAATGCGCGATAGAAAATGAACACCATCATGAATTGGAGAAAAACAACCCAACCCCTTCTGCCGGCAACAACGGCAGAACGAAAGCCGCTCCCGGCAGGCCGGTACGACATGTACCCCTTCGCCAGCCTGGGCTCTGGCCGTATTCAGTCCGGATACGCTACACTTGCTAACTGGATGAAGGGTAGGAATGTCATTTTGATTGACGGTTATATCGGTAACGACTGGGAGTATATCGCCAGCTCCCTGGAGCGGGAGCTGAGGGCTGCCGGTGTAGCCGTGAACCTGGTGTACACTTCAAACCTGATGAAATCCGAAGCGGAAATAGAAGCCCTGGTGGCGCCTTTCCTTGGAGAAAAAGGAACCGTATGGGGCCGCAGGACGACGCTGACGCTGAAAGACTTATTCGACGCGAACAAACTTGACAACATACAATTCCCTGCAACGGGCATCACCCTGGTGGTGGGCGCCGGCGCGGCACTGGCCAACGTACAGGCGCCCGTGGTATACGTAGATCTTCCGAAGAATGAACTGCAATACCGCATGCGTGCCCGCACGGCCAATAACCTCGGCAAATCGCAGTGGGACGATAACCAGGAAACCTACAAGCGTTTCTATTTCGTGGACTGGGTGCTGCTCAACGCGCACAAGCAATCCATCCTCCCCGCCATCGAAGTGATCGCGGACGGGCAGTGGAAAGAAACCATTTCCTGGGCCACGCAGGCCGCTGTCAGCGAAGGGCTGCAGCAGCTGTCGCAGAACGCTTTCCGCGTACGGCCCTGGTTCGAAGCCGGCGCCTGGGGCGGCGACTGGATGAAGGAAAAGATTACCGGCCTCAATAAAGAAGAAGTGAATTACGCCTGGTCGTTCGAGATGATCGTGCCGGAAAACGGCCTCGTATTCGAAAGCGACAGCGTGTTGCTGGAAGTGGCGTTCGACTGGCTGATGCTGAAACACGCGAAGGAAGTGCTGGGCGCCGACGAACAACGTTTCGGTACCGATTTTCCCATCCGTTTCGACTTCCTGGACACGTTCGACGGCGGCAACCTGTCTATCCAGTGCCACCCTAGCGTGCAGTATATCCGCGAGAACTTCGGGGAAACCATCACCCAGGATGAAACTTATTACATGCTGGACTGCAAGCCGGGTGCGAAGGTGTACCTGGGCTTCCAGGACGATATCGATCCGGCGGCGTTCCGTGCGGCATTGGAAGGGAGCGTGGCGAAGAACGAAGCGATCGACATCGAGCAGTACGTGCAGGTATTTGAAGCGAACAGGCACGACTTCTTCCTCATTCCCAACGGTACGGTGCATAGTTCCGGGAAAGACAACCTGGTGCTTGAGATCAGCGCCACCCCTTACATTTTCACGTTTAAAATGTACGACTGGGTAAGGCTCGATCTCAACGGCAAGCCGCGCCCCATCAACATCGACCACGCTTTCCGCAACCTGGATTTCAGCCGCAAGGGCGCCAGGGTGCAGGAAGAGCTGATTTCCAAGCAAAGCGTGATTGAGAAAGGGGAGAACTGGCAGCTGGTGCATGCGCCTACCCACAAGGAGCATTTCTACGATGTGCACCGCCTTGAGTTCGACGGAGAGGTAACGGTGGAAACGGCGGGTAAATGCCATGTGCTGATGCTGGTGGAGGGAGAATCCGTGGTGGTGGAAACCGCCAATGGCTTCCGGCAGCGGTACAACTATGCCGAAACATTTGCTATCCCCGCAGCTGCGGGATCTTACAGGATCATCAATGAAGGCGGCGCCACGGCTAAAGTGGTGAAGGCTTTCGTGAAATAATCACCGGGCTGCCCGCGGCTTGTCTGCGGGCAGTTCTTCATCAAACAAAAAAATTGCAAGGATGAGAAAGGAAAATTGGATGCTCTGGTTGTTGCTGCTCGTTTCGGTGTCCCGCCTTGGCGCGCAGGAAAAGAAAGATCTGACGGGATATGTAGACCCGCTGATCGGAACGGCACATTGCCGCTGGTTCCATTTTGCGCCCGGCGCCTCGCCGTTCGGCATGGCCAAGCCAGGCCCCTCCACCGACGGGAGCTATGGCAATCCCAACGGCTGGGAAGCAGTGGGATACGATTACCGGCACACTTCCATTGAAGGGTTCCCCAATTTTCATGAGTTCCAGGTTGGCGGCGTAGTGCTGATGCCCACGAAAGGAACGCTGGTGACGGTTCCGGGAAAACTGGATGATGTGCAGTCGGGCTACCGGTCGGCATTTGATCGTGCGGAGGAAAAAGCTACCGCAGGATATTATGCCGTGACGCTGAAGCGCTACGGTATCCGCGCAGAAGTCACCTCCACGGAGCGCGTGGCTTTCCAGCGGTTCACGTTCCCGCAGGGAACGGATTCGCATATCCTTTTCGATATCGGCAACAAACAGGGCGAAAGCGGTGAAGTGAAAGACGCGCGCGTGTACCTGACGCCCGACGGCCGGATCGAAGGTTACGTCATCACCCTGCCTTCCTATGTACAGAAATACCAGGCGGGAGCGGAAGTGGCCATGTACTTTTCCGCCGTGCTGGACAAGCAGCCTTCCGCCCACGGTACTTTCCGCGGTACGGAGCAAACGCCCGGCGCAAAGGAGATCACCGGCAAAGGGGCCGGCCTTTACCTCACATTCGATACCAAAGCGAATGAAGCGGTAACCGTGCGCCTGGGGCTTTCCTATACTTCCATCGAAAATGCCCGCGGCAACCTGCAGGCCGAAGCCGCCAACCTGGCCTTCGACGCAGCCCGGCAGCAAAACCACCAGAAATGGAACGATTACCTGGGCCGTATCACCGTTAGCGGCGGCAGCCAGGCCGACCTGACGAAATTCTACACCGGCCTTTATCACGCCGTGCTGGGCCGCGGCCTCGCCAGCGACGTGAACGGCGCCTATCCTAAAAATACCGGCGGCAACGGCCAGATCCCGCTCAACGCACAGGGGAAACCGGTGCACAACCATTACAATACAGACGCCGTTTGGGGCGCTTTCTGGAACCTTACGCCGCTCTGGGCGCTGGTGTACCCGGAATATTACTCCGACTTCGTGAGCAGCCAGCTGCTGGTGTATAACGACGCCGGCTGGCTGGGCGACGGCATCGCCAACAGCAAATACGTTTCCGGCGTGGGCACTAACTTCGTGAGCCTCGTCATGGCCGGCGCCTATAATTACGGCATCCGCGACTTTGATGTAAACAAAGCTTATGAAGCAGCGCTGAAAAACGAGATCGGTTTCGAGAACCGTCCGGAAGGCGCGGGGAAAGACGATGTGGAGCGCTTCCGCAAATACGGCTACGTGGATCACATCGATCCCGCGCCGGGCCAGTGGTGCTTCTCCGGTTCCCACACGCTGGAATATTCCTTCAGCGCATTCGCAGTGGCGCAATGGGCGAAGAAACTGGGTAAGAAAGATGATTATAAAACGCTGCTGAAGATGTCCAACAGCTGGAAGAACATCTTCGACCCGGCTACCAAATACGTTCGTCCCCGGCGGGCAGACGGGCAATTCGTGGACAATTTCAATCCCACGGAGCCCTGGCGCGGTTTCCAGGAAGGGAATGCAGGACAGTATTCTTTCTATGTACCGCACGATCCGAAAGGGCTGATCAGCAAGATCGGGAAGTCGGAATTCAACAAGCGGCTGGACAGCATCTTTACCGCGGCGCAGAAAACCACCTTCGGCGGCGGTACTACGATCGATGCGTTCTCCGGTCTTTCCGCGCCCTACAACCACGGCAACCAGCCCTGCCTGCAGATGCCCTGGATGTTCAATTTCTCCGGCAAGCCGCACCTGACCCAGAAGTGGGTGCGCGCGATCTGCAATGAGTTTTACGGAACGGAAGGGATTCATGGCTACGGTTATGGCCAGGACGAAGACCAGGGCCAGCTGGGTGCATGGTACGTGCTGAGCGCCATCGGCCTGTTCGACGTGCAGGGCGGTGCAGCGGCGCAACCTGAGATGCAGATCGGTTCCTCCCTGTTCGACAAGGTAGAGATCAAACTGAATAAAAAATATTACAAAGGGGATAAGATCGAGATCGTGACGCACAACAATGCGCCCGCCAACATCTATCTCCATCAACCTTCCTTCAACGGGAAAAAACTGAAACAAAACGCCATTCCGTTCAGCCTGCTGACGCAGGGCGGAACGCTGGAATACCAATTGACAGACAAGCCGGCCGCGTTGTAAAAACGGGGCCGCATCCACATATCATTCCACAACTGATCTTTTAAATTATGAAGCCTATGCTTGGTTATTGTCACGTTATCGTAGAGAGGCTCTTGCGGAAGAACGGCCGCCAGTTTATGGCGCTGTTGCTGATGCTGGGGATGGCCCACGCATCCCTTGCCCAGAATGCCCGGACTATCACCGGGCGCGTCACAGACGACGCATCCAAAGATCCCATTCCCGGCGCTTCCGTCGTGCTGAAAGGGACTACCATAGGAACGGCGACCACCGCCGAAGGGACCTTTTCCCTCAACCTTCCCGCCGGTACCAACCAGGTCCTCGTGATCTCTTCCATCGGCTATGCCACCCAGGAAGTGGCCGTTGGCGCCGGTCCGCTGAACATATCGCTTAAAACTGCCAGCAGCACACTGTCTGACGTGGTGGTGGTAGGTTACGGCACGCAAAAGCGGGGGAGCCTTACCGGCGCCGTGAGCACGGTAACGGCGAAGGACCTGGAAGGCAAGCCTGTTACCAGTGCGGTACAGGCGCTGCAGGGTGCCGCTCCGAACCTTATTATCCAACAAAATGCCACAGAGCCCGGCGCGGCGATCAATATCAACGTCCGCGGGGTGAGTACGGTGAACAACTCCAGTCCGCTCATCCTGGTAGACGGCGTTCCCGGTTCGCTGGATCTCCTCAACCCGAACGACATTGAAAGCATCAGCGTACTGAAGGATGCGGCGTCTTCCGCCATCTACGGTTCGCGCGCGGCCAACGGCGTTATCCTCGTTACCACGAAGAAAGGCAAGGCCAGCAAGATTCCCCGCGTTACCTACAACGGTATCATGGGGGCACAGCAGCCGACTTTCCTCATCAAGCCGGTCAGCGGCGTGGAATACATGCAACTGAAGAATGAAGCTTTGGTGAATTCCGGCCAGAACGCGCAGTTCTCACCAGAGCAGATCCGCCTGCAAGGGGAGAAGGGCTCGGAAGGCTGGTGGATGGATGAAGTGATGCGCTCCGCCGCCCTTCAGCACAACCACAACCTCGGCGTTTCGGGTGCCGTGGGTAAAGTGAATTACCTCGTTTCCGGCGGGTATCTCGACCAGAACAGCCTGTATCGCGGGCCCGACTACGGATATAAACGTTACAACGGCCGCGCCAACCTCAGCACCCAACTGGGCAAACTGAAGCTGGGCGGTAATTTCGCGTATGCGAAACAGAAGATCCGCGAGCATGCGTATTACTCCGACTGGCTGATCTCCACGGCTATCCGCATCCCCACCATCTACCCGATCAAGGATGCAGACGGGAAGTATTTCCTGGCGCCCACGGCTTCCAACAACCCGCTGGCGCAGCTGGAGCAGGGCGGCCGCAGGCTGTATAACAACGACAGCTATAACTACATGGCCAACGCCGAATACGCGATCACCAAGCATCTCTCCGCCAAGGTGGTGTATGGCGCCGATATCCGGGTGAATAATATGGACGAATTCCGCAAGTCGATCGACTATGCGCCGTATTCCGGTTCCGACAACCAGAGCTCCCGCACCGTGAACCACGCCCGCAGCATCCAGGACAACTTCCAGGCGATGCTCAACTACGAGCGCACCTTCAACGGGAAGCACGAAGTAAAAGGGATGCTGGGTTACGCGACGGAAGGCTGGAAAAACGAATATGACCAGACGCGCCGCCTGAATGTTGACAACATTACCGGTGATTCGACGGCAGGCACACAGACCCTGACCGGCTTCAATGATACTTACGGAACGCGTATCGACCAGTGGGCGCTCAACTCCGGGTTCGGCCGTTTCAACTATGCATACGACAACAAATACTATTTCGAATTCAACTTCCGGTACGACGCCTCCAGCCGCTTTGCCAAAGGCAACCGCGGGGCGTTCTTCCCCTCGTTCTCCGCTGCATGGCGCATTACCGACGAGCCGTTTATGGAATCCGTGAAGGAGAAAGTGGGAGATCTGAAGCTCCGGGGTTCCTGGGGCCAGTTGGGCAACCAGCAGATTATCTCCAACTACGGCTACCTGAACGTGTATACGACGGTGAGCAATATGTACGGTTTCAACAACCTGCCGCAGTCGGGCTCCTCGTTTGCGGTGGGCAACCCCGTGATCACCTGGGAGTCCGCCAATTCGGCCAACATCGGCTTCGACCTGTCGATGCTCGACAACCGGCTCACCATCAGCTACGATTACTTCCACAAGATTACGGACAACATCCTGCTGCAACTGCCCGCACCCGGACTGTACGGCGCTACGCCCGCATTCCAGAACGCCGGCAAGGTGAAGAACCAGGGTTATGAAATCGCGGTGAATTACCGGGCGAGAACCGGTGATTTCAACCATACCATCGGCGCCAACCTGGCGGACAACCTGAACGAGATCGTGGATTTCAAAGGCAGGACGTTCATCCAGGAGGGAGATGTGACCTATATCAACCGCGAAGGTTTCCCGATCAGTTCTTACTACGGTTACCAGGCAGACGGCTTCTACCAAAGCCTCGAGGATATCAAGAACAGTCCGAAGCCTTCGTTCGTGAACGAAGTGAAGCCCGGCGACATCAAGTATGTTGACCGTAACGGCGATGGCATCATCGATAACCGCGACCGTTTCGTGATGGGCAATCCCTTCCCGCGGTTCACCTTCGGGCTGAACTACAGCGTTAACTGGAAAGGTTTCGACGCAAGCATCTTCATCCAGGGCGTAGGGAAGCGAAACGTGTACCTGCGTGGTGAGGGTGTGGAAGCATTCCACAATAACTGGGACAACGTGTATTCCCAGCACATCGACCGCTGGACGCCGAACAATCCCAATGCGGATTATCCCCGCCTGACGATCGGAACGGCTTCGGTGAACAACAACGCCAATTCTACTTTCTGGCTGGAAAATGCGGCTTACGCCCGTTTGAAGAACGCGCAGATCGGTTACACGCTGCCGGCCAGCTTTACCAATAAAGCGAAGATCCAGAAGATGAGAATCTACCTCACGGGGCAGAACCTGTTTACCGTAACGGGTATGAAGAACGGGATGGACCCGGAGCTGACGGAGTTCAACAGCACGCTGAACCTGAATGCGCTGAGCAGCTCCACGAGCGGCCGTATTTACCCGGTGCAGAAAGTCTGGGCGGTAGGGCTGGACATCAACTTTTAACCACGTTTAAATGATCGAAATATGAGGATTAGCAAATATTGTTCTATAGTGCTGGGGGCGCTCCTGCTGGGAACGGCAGGGTGCAAGAAGCTCGATCTGGGCCCTTCCTACCAGGACACCGACCTCACCTTCTGGGAGAAGCCGGATGCGGCGGAGAATAGCCTGAATAACGTTTACGCAGGGATGTATTCCGCCGACTATTATTTCTTCAACGAAAGCCTGAGCGATAACTCGTTCAGCTCCAGCTCCGTGAACGGAGGGCAGGCCCAGAGCATCGCAGCGGGTGCGTACGACGGCCGTACCAACCGCGTGGCAGGGGAGTGGGCGTTTCATTTCGGAGGGATCCGTAATGCCAACAACCTGCTGGCCAATATCGATAAAGTTCCCGGCCTCGACGGCGGGCTGAAATCCCGCTACATCGCCGAAGCGCGCTTCATCCGGGCGTTTCATTACTTCCACCTCGTGACCTGGTATGGTAACGTGCCGCTGATCAAAAATGAGATTTCGTATGAAGAAAGCTTCCGCATCGCGCGTTCGCCGAAAGCGGAAGTGGTGAATTACGTATTGACGGAGCTGGATGAAATTACAGGCACACTGCCCGCCAAAGCCGATTATCCGGAAGCGGATAAAGGCCGCATCACGAAAGGAGCGGCGGCTGCGCTGAAGGCGAAAGTGCTGCTGTACGAAAGCAAATGGAGCGAAGCCGCCACCGTGCTGGAGCGGATCATGAACGGCACGTACGGGACCTATACGCTTTTCAATTCCTATGCGGGATTGTTCGAAGCGCAAAATGAGAATAACAGTGAAGTGATCCTGAACATGGAATTCGTGCCGGTACACCGGACGCATTCGATGCAGCGGTTCTTCATCCCCTTCACCGAAGGTACCCTCATCAGCGGCATGGCGCCTTCCCAGTCGCTGGTGGATGATTTCATCATGACGAATGGTAAAGGCATCAACGACGCGCAATCCGGCTATGATGCCAACGATCCCTTCCACAACCGCGACCCGCGCCTGGAAGCGACCATCATCCACGACGGATCTTCCTTCGTCACCAAACGCGGTGAAACCGTTACGATCCGCACGGCGCCCGGCACCGGAGACAACGCCATGGACAAGGCCGATGCTTCCAAAACCGGCTATTATTTCCGCAAATACTACGACCGCACCGCAGACGGCAACAATAATTCCGGCCTCAACCTCATCCTCATCCGTTATGCGGATGTGCTGCTGATGTATGCCGAAGCCAAAGCCATGCAGAACCAGCTGGACGAGGCCACCTGGAATAAAACGATCCGGCCTGTCCGCCAGCGCGCCGGTTTCACTGATCCCGCGGCACTTAACTTCTCCGCTTATGCGGGTGTGGGCAATGCCGCGCTGGTGAATATCGTTCGCCGGGAGCGCCGTTGCGAAATGGCCCTGGAAAGCGACCGGGTATTTGACATCCGCCGCTGGAAGATCGCTGAAACGGTGATGAACGGTCCGCTCTACGGGATGAAAGTAGGCAACGCCAACGTGGTGGCCGACCGCCGCGTGTTCAATGCCGCCAAGCATTACCTGTGGCCGGTTCCGCAGGCAGATATCGACATGAACCAAAACCTCCTGCCGAACAATCCCAACTGGTGATCGCGGGGGCATTCAACCTTTATCCACATTTCATAAAAGCATTTATCATGATACGTTCTCTCTCATTCCACATATCCTGCATGCTGGCCGCGGTACTGGCCATCGGGGGCTTCAGCTCCTGCGAAAAGGAGAAATCCATCAACAGCAATATTTCCACGGTTAAAGAACTGTATTATCCCGAAGTGGGCAAATACCTGAAACTTCAACCCGCTACCAGCGCGGTAGTGAACTTCGAATGGAGCGCGGCCCGCGCGGAAGACGGCAGCCTCGTAATGTACGAAGTAGCTTTCGATACGCTGGGCGGCGATTTCCAGCGGCCTATCTACACCGTGGCCTCCAACAGCAACGGGGTGCAGAATTCACTGGCGCTTTCCCATAAAGTGCTGAACAGCATCGCCAGCAAAGCGGGCATCCAGCCCTCGGGCACGGGATCGCTGCAGTGGACGGTGATCGCCAGCAAAGGGCTCAACGCCAAACGTGCCGATTCCACCCGCACCATCGTGGTGGAAAGGCCTTCCGGCTTTACCGAGATCCCGTCTAACGTATTCATCACCGGTACGGCATCCGAAGGCGGCGAAGACCTTGCCCAGGCACAAGCCATGAAAATGGGCGCAGACGGCGTATTTGAAATATTCACCCAGCTGAAAGCCGGTTCCTTCACTTTCGTGGACCGCAACAGCGGCACCCCGGTAACGTATTCCATTAACGGAACCCGCTTGCAGGAAGGTGGCGAAAATCAGCAAACCAGCGAGAAAATCTATCGCATCCGTCTCGATTTCGCAAATGCCGCCGCTGAGATGACGGAGATCACCGAAGTAGGGCTGTTCGCTTCCGCTTACAACAAAACCGTTGGCAAGCTGGCTTACACCGGCAACGGCACCTGGTCGCTCGAGAACATGCCCATCGCTTACTATGATTTCGGCAGCTGGAAAGACGACCGGTTCAAATTCCAGTTCCTTACGGCAGATGCAGGCGGTACGGCTGGTGTGATGTATTATGGCAGCGTAAATGCTTCCAATTCCACCCCGCCCGACGCCAACACGCCGGAAGCGTATTACAAACTGGTGCAGGTGGATAACTCGCAGTGGGATTTCACGTACAAATATCCCGCAGGGTCCGACGGCAAATCGGGCGACGTCAAACTGCAACTGAACGCAGCGAAGGATTATGCTTACGAACTGACCGTTCACTAATCGCCGAACCCTTAAACGCAATTACATGAGACCATTAGTTTTAATGATAGCCGCAGCGGCGCTTGCCTTCACAGGCTGTTACAAGGAGCGGGACGATGTTCCGGTGAAAGTTGACGCAGACACCTCTTCCGTGCAGCAGACCTACAAGCTCAAAGCCCGTCAGGCCCTGGACGATATTTACAAGAACTACGGCATCGCCGGTACCGTATACGTGCGGGAGAGCTTTCCCACGCAACCCGGAGACCCGCGTTACGCCTATCTCTGGCCGTATTCCGCCATGTTCACCGGCGCCACGCTGCTGAAACAGCTGGGCTATACCGACGCCACCGCGGCGGAATACTATACCTCCACGCTCAATGGCATGGAAACGTATAAAGACGTTTCCCGGACACCGGCAGCCTACCAGTCGGTACCGCTCAGCGAAGGCCTGGCCGATCGTTTCTACGACGATAACGCCATTACGGGCATCGACATGCTGGAGGCGTACAAACTGACCAAAGACGCCCAGCTGCTCAGCAACGCGAAGTTGTGCTATACCTTCTGCGCTTCCGGCGAGAGCCCGGAGGCAGGAGGGGGACTGTATTGGAACGAGGGCGTGATGAACAACCCCGACGATCCCAATTACATCAAAGCCACCAACGTAACGGCGCTGTCCGCCACACTGGCCTTGCAACTGTATGAAGTCGATAAGAACGAAGAATACCTCACTTCCGCTAAACGCTGGTACAACTGGGTGAAACAATACATGCTGGACCCGGTGGACAACGGCTTCTGGAATTCCATCTGGATCAAAGACGGCAGCATCAACTACGCCAAATGGACGTACAACTCCGGCGCCATGATCCAGAATGCGGCTTTGCTGCACAAGATCACCGGCGAAGCGGCTTACCTGGAAGACGCGAAGAAATGGGCGGAAGGGTCGTATAACATCTTCACGCGGAACGTGGCCAACCTGGGCAAGTTTTTCGTGCCGCACGATCCCTGGTTCACCGCGGTATTGCTCCGCGGTTACCTGGAACTCTACGAAATCGACAAGAACGCGACGTACATCAATACCCTGGCGGCGAATGTAGATTACGCATGGCAACATGCGCGCCTGCCGGATACGAAACAGTTTTACGAAGACTGGTCGGGCTCCGACCTGGGCAGGTATTATTCCCTGCTCACGCATGTAGGCATGGTGGAGATTTACGCCAGGCTTTCGATCTGGAAGAACGAACAGTAATCACCGGCATCCGTCCCGCTCCGCGGGGAACGGGGCGGATGCATGTAAAAAGGATCTATGAAAAGGATGTTAATGGGAGCGGTGCTTTGCGGCATGTCGCTGGCTGCCGCGGCGCAGCAAGTGCAGTCGCCGGCAGAATACCAGCGCCGGGCGGAGGAAATGTACCATCGCGTCTGGAAGCTGTACCGCGTACCGCAGCACGGGCTTTTTTCGGAATATTACCCGCAGCAGTTCAAGGACTCGCTGACGTACATGCAGGATGGCAATGTACAATCAAAGGAAGTGAGTTACCTGTGGCCTTTCAGCGGCGTAGTGACGTCTACCGTGGTGCTCATGCGCATGCCGGGGAAGAAGGCGGCTTACAGCCCTTTCCTCGACTCGGTGATGACCGGGATGTACCAATACCGCGATGCTTCCCGGAAACCGGCAGGCTACCAGGCTTACCCGGTGAAATTCGAGAAGGTGGACCGGTATTACGACGACAACGGGCTGGTGGCGATCGATTATGCGGAAGCGTTTGAGAATACGGGGAAGAAGGAATATATCACCAAATCCAAAGAGGTATTCGCCTTCATCATGAGCGGCTGGACGGACGTATTGGGCGGCGGCGTTTCCTGGCTCGAAGGGCACGACGACCAGAAGCCAGCCTGCAGCAATGGGATGGCTACCTTGTCGGCCCTCAAGATCTACAAAGCCACCAAAGAACCGTATTACCTGCAGCAGGGGATTAAGTTTTACGACTGGATGAACAAACATCTGCGCGACTCCGCCGGTTTGTACGCCAACGATATCAAAACGGCCACCGGCATTGCGAACCCGGTGTATTACACCTACAATTCCGGTTCCATGCTGGAAGCGGCGATGATGCTGTATGCCTTCACGGGGAAACAGCAGTACCTGCAGGACGCGAAGCAGACCGCCGAATCCGCCTACCACTATTTCGGGAAGCCGCAGGAAGGCATGCGCAGCGAGTTCTGCGACCTGCCCTGGTTTGCTACCGTACTGTTCCGCGGATATGCAGCTTTGTACGAAGTGGAGAAGGATCCTAAGTACCTCAAAGCCATTATCGCCCGGGTGGACCATGCCTGGGAGAACCAGGATCAGTTCGGCCTGCTCAACCATAACTGGAGCGATAAGAAAGAGGAGAAAGTCAAACCGAAATGGCTGCTCGACGAAGCCTGTATCGCAGAATTATATGGGCGGATGGCCATGATGAACATACAATAACACTACATTTGACACCATATGACGCAAGAGACGACCAATACACAAACCGGGCAGCCTAAAACCAGCGTTTTACAGCTGGCGCCGATCCTGTTCGGGTTTTTCATCATGGGGTTCGTGGATGTGGTAGGTATCGCCACCAACTACGTCAAAAAGGATTTCGGGCTTTCGGATACCTTGTCTAACCTGCTGCCCATGGCCGTGTTCCTCTGGTTCCTGATCTTTTCCGTGCCTACCGGCATGCTCATGAACAAAATCGGCAGGAAGCGTACGGTGCAGCTGAGTATGCTGGTAACGGGGATAGGCCTCCTGGTGCCAATGATCTCTTACACCCTGCCGGTAGTGCTGTCTGCATTCGCTTTGCTGGGTATCGGCAACACGTTGCTGCAGGTGGCGCTCAATCCCTTGCTGACCAATGTGGTGAGTAAAGATAAGCTGACGAGCAGCCTTACCACAGGGCAGTTCATCAAGGCCGTGTCTTCCTTCCTCGGTCCCATTATTGCAGCTTATGCCGGTACGCAATTCGGAAACTGGCAGGCGCTGTTCCCTATTTTCGCCGGCATCACGGTGCTGTCGTTTCTCTGGCTCAGCGCTACGCCGCTGCACGAAGGCGGCCGCAACGAAAGTACTTCCACCATCGCCGAATGCTTCGCCCTCCTGGGCGACAGGCGGATCTTCCTCTACTTCGCCGGAATCCTCACCCTGGTGGGCATCGACGTGGGGCTGAACGTATCCGGACCGCGGTTGTTGATGGAGCGTACCGGGATGGAGCTGGAGCAGGCCGGTTATGTGGCGAGCCTGTACTTCGTTTTTAAAACAACGGGAACTTTCCTCGGCGCCATTTTGCTGGCTAAATGGCCGGCCCGCCGTTTCTACCTCATTTCCGCCATCGGAGCGGTAGCCGCCATGATTTTGCTCCTGTTCGCGCATAACGCCGCCCTGATTTACGCGGGTGTGGCGCTTGCGGGATTTGCCTGCGCCAATATCTTCTCGATCCTCTTTTCGTTTGCCATGCAGCGCATGCCGGAAAGATCGAACGAAGTATCGGGCTTGCTGATCATGGGCGTTTCCGGCGGCGCGATTTTCCCGCTGCTTATGGGACTGGCCTCCGATGCCGCCGCCGCGCAATGGGGCGCCATCGCCGTATTGCTGGTGTGCTGCGCGTACCATTGGTGGCTGGCTGTAAAAGAATTGAAATCAAGTATTTGATAGATAGATGATTTGTGATTAGATACGATGCATGAAAAAGAAAAACCCGCTCACCTTAGAGCGGGTTTTTTCATGGAAAAGGGCCCGTTCTCAGGCGGGCCCTTTTTATCAAATTCAGGTGTGCATGGGGAAAACAATGTTATCTTTTACATCTTCCCGAAAACTTCCGCCAGCTTTTTGTCCATGGCTTCGTCGTTTTCCCCGCCGCCGCCATACCGGCCAACGATCACGCCGTCGGGCCCGATGAGGATTTTGGTGGGGAGGGAGTGGATGCCGTAATAATCGCTGATGTCTTCAGGATTGGGCTCGTTGTTCTGGCGTTTCTTCATATCCAGGCCGCGGAGTACATGCTTCCAGATACCGATCCCGTCTTGCGCCACGGCTTTCTTCCAGGCTTCGTGGTTGCTGTCGTCGTCGGAGATCCCGATGATCTCGAAGCCTTTGTCCTTGTATTTCGCGTACACTTCCTTCAGGTGTGGGTTGCCTTTGCGGCAGGGACCGCACCAGCTGGCCCAGAAATCGACGAGCACGTATTTGCCTTTGAAATCCGCCAGGCTAAGGGGCTGGCCGTTGATGTCGGTCTTGGAGAAGACATGCGCCACGCTGCCGGGAGATCCGCCGCGGAGGCCATCTAATTCTTTCCTGATTTCTTTGCCGAACCCGCTCTGCTGGATCTCAGGCGACATCCTGTTATAAACGGCTTCCCCTTCCGCAAGCTTCATGCTGCTGACGCGGAAGCGCATCAGGTATGCACTGGCGTAAGAATTGGGATGCTTTTCAATGAAGGCTCTGTCAATAGCTTCCATTTGCTCGTAGTAAGGATCCATCTTTTCCTTCACCTTTTCCAGCTGGTCGAGCATGCCAGCCAGGGTGGCGCTGTCTTTCTTCGCCCGGCGCGCCGCGATATACTCGCCGTTGAGCCGGTTGTATTCGGCGGACAGGGGGGCAAGGCTTTTCGCCACCGGCTTACGGGCTTCGTCCAGCTGATCCATATCGGCCTGTGCTTTCGAACCTTTCAGTTTAGCCTCTTTTAAGGCGCCTTTCTTTACGCTTACTGTCATATTGCCGGGTTCGAGGAAGAGGCTGGCGGATGTATTGTCGTAAGACATGGGATCGGGCCTTTCCAGCGCCAGGCTGCTCATGGAGGGTCCGGAGAGCTGCCCTTTGAAAGTGAACTTCCCGTTCTGCAGCTGGGCGCTGTCGGTCCGGTAGCTGCCTTTCTCGCCGGGATAGCTGAGGTAGGCGTATCCGGCCGTTTGCCCTTCCACCTTACCGCTGAGGGTGAACGACTGGGCCTGTACATTCGTGATTAGCAGGCAGGATGCGATCAGCATCGGTATTTGTTTCATGTTGCGGGTTTTATCAGTTCAGCAATTCGGCCAATTTGTTATGCAATGCCGCGCCACGCAGGTCTTTCGCTACGATGATGCCGTCGGGGCTGATGAGGAAGGTGGAAGGAATGGCCTGGATGCCGTATTCCTGCGCCACGGTGTTGCGGAAACCTTTCAGGTCCGACAGCTGGATCCAGGGCATGCCGTCTTCCGCGATGGCTTTTTTCCATTTCTCGCCATCGTCGTCCAGCGAAACGCCTACCACGGTGAAGTTTTTATCCTTGTAAGCGTTGAAGGCCTTGAGTACGTTGGGGTTCTCGGCCCTGCAGGGACCGCACCAGCTGGCCCAGAAATCGAGCAGCACGTATTTGCCTTTGAATTCGGAGAACTTCACGTCTTTACCGGAAACATCGGGCAGGGTGAAGTCGATGATGGGTTCACCGATAGCGCTTTTCTTCAGGATGGCGATCCGGTCGCCCACACGCTTGCCATTGGGGGATTGCTGTGCGACGGGATCGAGGAGTTTATACATGCTGTCGAGCTGCTTGTATTCGCCCATTACGGCCATATCGGCCAGGAGGGACACGCTCACGGGGCTTTTCGGGTGCGTGGCGATGTACCCGTTCATCAGGGCGCGGCGTTGCTTGCGCAGGTCGGTGGATTTGGCTTCCAGCACGGCCATGGCGGAATCGTTGTCTTTTATTTCGCTATAATTCGAATAGAGCTGCTCCATCTGGTCATTGATGCCCTTTTCCGATTGCTGGTAGGCAACGTATTCGTCGTGCGCGGCGGAGCCGGTCACGCGGAGGTCGGACAGGGAATCGGCGTGGCCGTTGATCTTGATGTCACCCTTATCGAGTAAAAGTTCCACGAAGCGGTTCGGGAACATGAGGTACACCTTCTCGGGACCGGCCACTTCGCCGCTCCAGCTGAACTTGCCGTCTTTCACCGGGATCGTGTCTGTTTTAGCCGAATCGGCAACCGGGAGGGAAAGATACACGACGGAATCTTTCAGGCCGGTGATCTCTGCTGTAATGGTCGTCTTGGGCTGGCCGGCGGGGCCGCAGGCGTAAAAGGCTGCTGCGGCCAGCAGGCATGGAATGGTACGTTTCATATGTTCGATTGGTTTTGAATGGCTTAGTTTTTAGGCAGCTCCAACACCACTTTCGGGTCGGTGGGTTGGATGGTGAGGGCGGTGCCGTTATTGTCTGCCGCGATGCGCGTCATGGGCAGGCCGTTGCGGAAGTAATCGAAGCTGTTATGGCCTTCAAAAGCCAGTTCAATCCTTCTTTCCTTCAAAACGGCGGCCATTACATCTGCCGCGGCGAGGTTATCGATATCCGCTGCGGGCAGCCCGGCGCGGGTGTGTATGGTTTTCAGGTTCTCTTTGGCCAGGGCGGTATTGCCCAGTTTTGCGTACGCCTCAGCCCTGTTGAGGTACATTTCCGCCAGCCTGAAGTAAATATACGGCGCCCGGGTGAGCCAGGCTTCCGCCAGAACGAGAAACTTGGTGGTTTCCACGAAATTGCTGTTGGGATTGAGTTTTAGGAAAGTGCCCCTGATGTCGCCGGGTTTCAGAAGGCTTTTGAACTCCGATGAAGGCAGGAAAGTAGCGCCCACACCGTAGATCGCGTCGAAATGATAGAACTGGCCAATGGAGCTTCCTCCCTGCGAATTGTCGTAAGCGAAGATGATCTCCTTGTTGGTAGTGCCGTTAGCGCGGCCAATATCACCAAACTCATCGTCTCCAAACATATTGGCATACGCGTCGCCTTGCAACAGGGCATATTTGCCACCGGTATGGTTGATCACGCTGTCGGCATACTTGATGGCGAGTTCGTTGGCCGCCGCGTCAGGGTTGGCGATGGAGCCGCCCCGGTACAAGTGAACGCGGGAGAGGAGGGACCACGCTGCGGCCGTGCTCACAAACGCATTGTTCTTCGTGACGGGGGCTTTCATCAGCTGTGCGGCCGCATGGAGGTCGGACAGTATGAAATCATAAGTAGCCTGTACGCTCGCCCGCTCGGGAATATCCTCGATGTCGCTGGTTGTTTTGATGATCACGCCGGGGCTTTGTCCGGGTGTCTGGTAATATGGTTTTCCGTACACGCGTACGAGGCTGAAATATATCAGCGCCCGCAGGAAATGATTTTCACCTTTCGCATATAGAAACCTGTTTTTCTCCGCTTCTGTGAGCGTAGAGAAGGAGGTGGCTTCCATCGCTTCGATCCCTTCCAGCGTGGTGTTGACGCTCACGATGATCTGGTAGGCGTTGCGGTAGAAGTCGTAGCTGTTGCCCTGGGTAGGGCTGTTGCTGTTCCTGTAAAAGAAGGCGTCTGTAGTTTTACCGGGAAGTGTCCAGTTCTGGAGGGTGACGTTATTACCGCGGCTTTCTCCCAAATCATGCATGGGAACATCGAAATAATTGAACCCGCTGCCTTGCAGCAGGATGTAGTTGCCGATGGTCGTTTCTTCGATCCCTGCCAGCGATGCAAGCTCGCCTTCCTTGTCGATTTTCGTGAGCGGCCGGATGCTGTCGATCTGCTTGTTGCAGGCCGTGGCGAGCAAACCGGTAAGTATGAGGATGGTAATGTGTTTCATGTGTCGATGATTGATACCGGAATTAAATTAAAACCCAAGTTGCAGGCCGAAAACATATCTTCTGGGAATGCCGATCCCCGAACCGACGGATCCGCCGAAATCCTGCGCTTGCCCAACAGACGGGCCTTCCGGGTCGGCTGAGATCAGTTCTTTGGAATACAACGTGTAGAGGTTGTCGCCGCTCACGTAGAAGTGGGCGCTCGACAGGCGCAGCGCTTTCAGCAGCGATTGCGGGAGGTCGTAACCCAGGCGCACGCTGCGCAGGCGGGCGTGGCTGCCATTGTGGATGTATTTGCTGGAACCGAAGTAACCGGTGTTCACATGCGTATACAATTCCGGCTCCGTGGCATCCGTCTGGCCGGGGTGCGTCCATAGGCGCTGGTGGCTGCGGAAGGCGAGTTGGTTGTAACTGGTGAGGTTGGAGCCCTGCATTTGCTCGGCCAGGTCGTCGTTGATCACGTAATCGAGTGCATAGGTGATCAGCACGTCCAGCGAGAAGTTCTTGTATGAGAACGAGTTGGTGAGGCCTCCGAAGTACTTCGGCTGGAAGTTGCCGATATGCCGGAACTGGCGAGGGTCGGCCGCTGCGCCTACTTCTTCCATGGTATTTACATAAGTTACCCCTGTGATATTCCCCTTTTCATCGAAGGTCTGCTTTTCGAAGCGGGGCTTGCCGGTTTCGGGGTCTACGCCCGCATAAGGTACGGCTTTGAGGGAGTTAATATCGTCGCCGGGGAACAGGTAGAAGCTGTTGGCGGTATAAAAACCCTGCCGCAGCGAATCGTTCGCGACGCTGACGAGCTTGTTCTTGTTAAAGCTGATGTTGAAGGAAGTGGTCCACCGGAAATTCTTCCCGGTGATGTTGTCCGAGTTGATGAGGATCTCGAACCCTTTATTCTGTACGGTAGCCACGTTCTTCCATTGGGTGGGGAACCCTGTCACGGCGTCCAGCGTAACTTTCTGCAACAGATCTTCGGAACGGCGGTTGTAGTAATCCAGGCTCGCGGTGACCCTGTTGAACAGACCGATGTCCATGCCGGCGCTGAAAGTTTTGGTGATTTCCCACTGCAGATCGGGGTTGCCGAGCACGGAAATGGTGGCGCCGGTCTGGTTCTGGTACTGGAAGCGCGGATCGTAGAGGGTGCGGGTGAGGAAGTTGTCGCCCAGTTGCGAACCGCTGGTTCCGTAGTTGGTGCGCAGTTTGAGGTTGCTCATCCAGTGGAGTTTTTGGGCGAACGTTTCGTTGCTCACTACCCAGGCGCCGCCTACGGAATAGAAGGTGCCGTATCGTTTGTCTTCCCCGAAGCTGCTCGATGCGTCGGTACGCAGCGAAGCGCTCAGGCTGAAGCGGTCGTCGTAAGTGTATCCCGCTTCTCCGAAGGCGGAGAACACGGCGCGGTCTTCTTTCCCGCCTTCCACGTTCCCTACTTTGGTGGTGGGGATGCCGTAGATGCTGTAGTCATATCTTCCGCCTATCGCCCGTCCCAGCGAGATCACAGGATAACCCGCACGCACGTTGTTCACGTTCACAAGGATATTTTCCATTTTGGTCCGGCCGTATTCGGTAGCTACCAGGGCCCGCAGGCTGTGGTCTCCGAAAGTTTTACGGAAATTCAGCTGGTTGGAAGTGAGGAAGTTGAAGATTTGGTTGGTATTGGTGCCCAGGAACCCTTTGGAGGACGTGGCCGTGCCGGAACCGGCATAACTGCGGGCGTCAATGTAGCTTTCAGACTTCGTATAGTTCAGGGTGCCTGAATTCGTGCTGGAGAAGCTCAGCCATTCGGTGAGCTTGTAATCCAGTTTCGCCGACCCAACCAGGCGCTGGGCTTTCGGGTGCATATAATTGTACTCGTTTTCGAAGAGGGGGTTGGCTGCATTGCGCATGGCGCCATTCATTTTGTAGCGCAGCGACGATTTCAGGGAGCCGTCCGCATTGTACGGGTTCACCCAGGGGATTAAGTTGTACAGGGAAACACCGGAGTTGGATATTTCCCGTTCCCCGCTGTCGAAAATCCCGTTGAGGGAAACGTTGGTCGTGAGCCGGGGCGTTAAACGGTTTTCCAGGTTCAGGCGGAAAGTACCGCGCTTCAGCCCGTTTTGCACACCGGTCGACTGCTCGTCATAATACGTGGCGCCAATGTAATAGCGGGATGCCTCGGTGCCGCCCCTGGCGGAAACATTCGCTTCTTTCATGTTGCTGGTGAGGAATGCGTAGCGGTCCCAGTCATAGCTATTCTGAAGGTCCGCCACGGCGGGCAGCCGGTTGGTCAGGTAAGCGTCCAGCGTGGGGTAGGTGGGCGAGAGGGTGGCATTGTTCACGCGGTAATCTTCGGTGAAGTATCTTTTTTGCAGATCGAAGAGCTCTTGTGCGTTGAGGAACCTTACGGAGCCGCGGTTGGGTTTGTTGATACCGTATTTCACTTCCGCCCGGATCTGGGCCTTGCCTGCCTGGCCTTTTTTAGTGTTCACCACGATCACGCCCGCTGCTGCGCGTGAGCCATAAATTGCCGTGGCGGCAGCGTCTTTCAGGATCGTAAGGTTATCGATGTCCTGGGGGTTGATGAGCTCTTTGAGGTTCTGGTTGGGCATGATCACGCCGTCCAGCACCAGGAGCGGACCGTAGTTCTGGGTGGGCATCACGAATTCGTTCACCTGGTCTACCCCTACGCCCACGATGCTGCTCTGACCGCGCACGAAGATCTGGCCGCCGGCGCTGGTGGGGTCGCCCGCGCCCTGTTCGGAGATGTAAAGCCCGGTCACGCGGCCTTTCAGGAGCGAAACTGGGTCGGACGTGGTGATGCCTTTGCGGAGCACGTCGCCGCTGATTTTTTGCACGGCGCCGGTGAGCTCGCCGGTCTTCTTGGCGGAATAACCGGTGATGATCAGCTCGTCCAGTTTCGAGGAAGAAATGGACAGCAGAACGTTCACCGCTTTGCCGGCGGTCGCTTTTACGATTTTGGATTCATACCCTACAAACGATACGTCCAGCACGGCTTCACCGTTCTCCGTTTCCAGCTCGAATTCGCCGTTGGCGTTGGTAACGGTGGCCTTGTCCGTGCCGCGGACATGCACGGTGGCGCCGGGCATGGGTTTCTGGGTTTCCGCGTCGCGCACGGTGCCGCGGATTTTCTCGGGCGGCAGCGGTTGTGTGGCAGCAGGGGATGTTTTGCGGAGCACGATGGTCTTGCTGACGATCGTCCAGGCGAGTTGCCGGCCTTTCAGGCAGGCTTCCAGCGCTTCTTCCAGCGTGGCATTTTTGATGGCGATGGAAACCACAGACCCGGAGGGAAGGGTCCCTTCCTCGTACCAGACCTGGTAGCCACTTTGGCGTTCAATCTCATCAAGGACGCGCTCGATGGGAGCGTTCTCGCGCAGGATCGAGATCTTCTGCGCGGTGGCGGCGCTGACCTGGATGGCGCCGAACAGAACGAGTAAAATGGACAACTTCACGGTCATTACACTTTTGGTAAACGGGCTTAGCCCTGATTTGGTTGATAGGCATAACCTGCCCTGCCGCATGAGGCATGAGGTAGTAGAGAGCATAGAAATGATTGGTTAATGATTTAGAAATTTTCCAATTTTTCTTTCGATTGGTGTACGATCTGGTTGTTCCTTTTTGAAATGCTGATTTAAAAAGTTTACGTTTTGACTGATTATCCGGATGTTGGTTGAACGCCTCATGTCGGTTGGGCGGTTCCGCTCGATATATATTCAATCTGTGTTATGGCATGACGATAATCTTCTTCCCTTCCTGCCGGAAATGCAGGTTGCTGGCCAGCAGTACGGAAAGCGTTTCGGAAAGGCTGTAGCTCCGCGATACCTTGCCGGTAAAGCGCCGGTGCGACACCGGGCCTTCGTATACGATTTCCACATCGTACCAGCGCCCTATTTCCAGGAGGATTTCCGCGATGTATTCGTTCCTGAAACTGAATACGCCGTCTTTCCAGGCAACGGCCTGCTCCGCATCGGATTCGCTGATGATTTTGATCTCCCGGTCGCCGCCAACGGCGTTTACTTCCCCGATATGCATCAGCCTGCTCCTGCCTTCCCCGGCAACAACGCGCACGCTGCCCGAAAGCAGGGCTGTTTTGACGCGGGGCTCCTCTGCATACGCTTTCACGTTAAACGCCGTACCCAAAACTTCGATGCGCGGGCCGCCGGTTTGCACTACAAACGGTTTGTTGGCATTGGCCGCCACTTCAAAATAGCCTTCCCCTACCAGCGTTACCTGGCGCTGAGCGCCGTTGAACACGGATGGGAACTGCAGTTCGCTGGCGGCATTCAGCCACACCTTCGTGCCGTCGGACAATACGATTCGGTACTGCACGCCCTTCGGCACCGACAGCTTGTTCATCACCGCCTGCGCGCCGTCGTGGCCGGGCTCATACACCAGCATCGATTCCTCTTTGCTGACGGCGGAACCGCCCTGCTGCGCCAGCGCGCCGTCACTATGCTCGCTGAGGTCCAACACCGTACCGTTGCCCAGCGTAAGCGTGGGCTTGTTTGCCGGCGCGGGAACGTCGATAGCAGCGATGGGCGACTGCGGCGCCTCCACCTCCGCGGATGGCCGCAGGAACCAGGTGCTTCCGGCGATGAGCAGCACGGCAGCCGCGGCGGTCCAGGGCAGCCATGTCCGGCGGCGGGGTTCCATGGGCACCACCGGGGTGTCGCCCACGGCGATCTGTTCCCGCAATTGCCGGAGGATACGGTCGCCCGTGTCCTGCAACGTGGTTGCCTGTTCCGCGACTACGATTTCCGTATCGCCTTCATTCACATGATCATACCATTCGTGCAATGCGGCCGCTTCTTCGGCGGTGGCGGTGCCGTTCAGGTATTTCTCGGCCAACATCCTGACCTTCGCTGTATCCATTACGTGTATAGTTAAAACCAGAGCGGAGCTCCTTTACATATATAGAGCCTCGCCAAATACTTTTGTACGCAAAAAAGGAGAAAAAAAATTTCAGGGGTTATTTCAGCAGGAAGAAAAGCACCATCAAAGTCAGGTACTCGCGCCTTTTGCGCATCATTTGCATGACATGGGTTACATAGCCCTCAGCCGTGCGGACGGACACGCCCAGTTCGCTGGCGACCTCATCCAGCGGGCGGTCCAGCAGTTTGTGCTGCAGGAAAACGATCCGGTGCTTCACCGGTAGCTCGTTCGCGAATTTGTTTAATATATCGAGCAGGTGCTTGTTATCGATGTCGAATGCCGGCGAAGCGTCCGCCGTTACCGCCTTCAGCTTCCCCGACCGTTCGGAGCTGCGCTCCTGGTCGGCGAAATGCCGGTAGATGGCGTAACGCACCATGGCCGAAAGGTAAAACGGTAATGATTGGATGGATAAACTCGCCCTTTTATGCCAGAGCGTAAGGAAAACCTGCTGCACGATTTCTTCGGCGTCGTGCGCCGATTGCAGCCTTTTATGAGCCATGAAGTAAAGCCGCTCCCAGTATTGGTTATAGATCGCAGTAAAAGCAGTTTCGTCCCCTTCTTTTAATGATTGTAATAAAGCAATATCGTTGAATTCGCTCATATATGGTCTAAGGCAGCAGGCTCGTATAAATTTACAAAAAGGGGCGGAAAGAATTGTAATAATGACATTTTTTTTGGCTGACGGGAGATTTTTTACGGTACGCCGCAAAAAAAGAAGGAGCCGGAGCTCCTTCTATTATAATATGGTATGACCGTTTTACTTCGCCAGGGAGGCCGATACTTCATTCAACAGGTTTTTAGCCGCATTGAGATCGTCGTTCCAGCCGGCGTGGCGCTTATTGTTGTTCAGCTTCGCGATAGCGGCGTTCAGGGCGGCGAGTTGCGCGTTGTCCTGCTTGTCGGCCAGCAGTTTTTTCACCATCCGGATCTTTTCATAATCCTGGATGCCTTCCAGCAGGCGCTCGTAACGGATGGAGCTGCGGGCCTGGGGATATACGATGTACGTGTCGCCGGCCGGCCAGGTGCGGAAGCGGGAATCCACCAGCGGGTTCTCCACCCAGGAGTTGAAGGCCCAGCGCAATACGCCGTTATAGCCCGCCGCCATGGCGTACCAGCCCATATAGGCCGATTCCGCGGGGTCGGAGAAGGTGAACTGGTTCGGGAAGTTGTTGCCGCAGTACACGTAGAACGTGGTATTCAGCCCGCGCGCGGTACGGTCCGCCAGGTCTTTCGAATCGATCGGGTGCTGCACGGCCGTGCTCACATCGCGGCTGTTGGGGTAGCGCTGGTATGTTTTCTGGTTGTCGGCATAAGAAACGCTCAGCGCAGGCGAAGCCTTCTCGATCAGCGCGAATGCCAGTCCCATTTCATCTTTGTTCCGCTCGTCCAGGGCGATGTTGGTGATTTCCAGCCAGCCTTTCTGCCGGAGGTGCTGCACGAAATCCTTCAGGAACGGCTCCCACATTTCGGTAAACGCCGGCGTGCCGGGTTTGGCCACCACGTTCACGAACTTGCCGGTGGCGGCGTCTTTGTAATGGATCTCGTTGTTCCAAGGAACGATGGAGTAGCAGTTGATCATTTTTTTGATGCCGAGGTCCATCATGAACGACACCCATTTGTCGAACACCTGGTAGTTGTACGACCAGCTGCCGTCTTTTTCTTTCGTCCAGATGATCATGTCCTCGTAAGGGTCGAGCGTTTGCACATGCCAGGGATCCTTGTTCAGGGTGGCGGTGATCACTTTCTGCCCGAGGCGCGCCAGCATTTTCATCTGGGGCTCCATGGCCCTGAAGTGCGCATCGCTCCAAACCGGTACATTATTGACGCGGGCAATCGCCGAAGGGTGCTGCCATTGATCGAGATGGAATATCCAGTCGGAAGTTTCGGGAATGGTCAGCCCGATGACGTCGAGCGTGAGATCCAGTTCCTGTTTTTTGCCTTTGGGGGATGTGATCGCCACTTTGGCGGTATAGGTGCCCTGTGCGGCGTCCCGGGGAATGTCGACGGTGATCCATACCGGGCGGACTTTCTTCCGTTCCAGGTGGTAGAAGGAGACGTCGTCGAGCAGGTCGGGTGAGAGCGAAGCCGGGAAGTCGCCCGGTTTGCGCCAGCCGCATCCGGGGCCGTAGGTGTCGGTAATAATATACCGTTCGAAGCGGGCGTAGGCTACGGGGCCAAGTTTTTTGCCGTTGGCGGCTACCGGTTCGGACACCGAAACTTTTACGCCGGGGATGGAATCCACGGTCCACAGGAGCACCTGTGCGGAAAGGCGTTCTCCTTTCCAGCCTTTCAGGTGCTGGGATCGCTGAACGGTAATGCCCGGCGCCTCGCTTTTAGGAAAACGCTTGTCGATCGACGCAAAGGAGGTATGGAGCCCTGGCTTTACCGATTGCCAGCTTTTGCCGTCGGAGGCAACGGGATCGGCGGCTTCGGTAAACGTTTGCCCCTGGTCCCAGGGCAGCTGCTGCGAAAATGCGGTCGTGGATATGCCGGTGATCAGTCCCAGGCATATGGATCTTTGGATCAGTCTTCTTACACTCATAGATTTTTGGATGTTGAATAGGTTAATTGGTATAAAAAGGGTGAAACGGTAAGTTATAAAAAGTTTTATATTATTTCAAATGGTTTCATTTTGACAGTATTATTCTCATTTGGACGCTGGCGGGGGATGTGTATCTGTCCCTTACATCCTCATCCCGCGGGCTTTCATTATTTTAAGTTGAAATTCTAAACGCAGGCATATTTACAGC
>NZ_CALNBI010000153.1 GCF_937874145.1 uncultured Chitinophaga sp.
AATATCCCCGTATCGACAAGGAACTGATCCTCCAATACCACAAAGGCCTCATCGCCACCACCTGCTGCCTCGGCGCCTCCGTGCCCAAAACCATCCTCAAAAAAGGAGAAGAAGAAGGCGAAAAGGAATTCAAATGGTGGCTGGATATCTTCGGGGAAGACTTCTACGTGGAAATGCAACGCCACGGCATCCCCGAACAGGAGAAAGTAAATGAAGTGCTCGTGCGCTTCGCACAGAAATACAACGTGAAAATCATCGCCTCCAACGACTCCCATTACGTGGACCAGGCCGATGCCAACGCGCACGACATCCTCCTTTGCATCAACACCGGCGAAAAGAAAAGCACCCCGTCGATGAAAGAGTTCTCGGACGACGACGTGATGGTGAAAAACAAACGCTTCGCCTTTTATAACGACCAGTTTTATTTCAAGTCCACGGACGAGATGTCGAAGCTCTTCGCCGATCTCCCCATGGCCATCGACAATACCAACGAGATCGTGGACAAGGTGCAGCTGCTCGACCTGAAGCGCGACATCCTCCTCCCCAACTTCCCCATCCCGAAAGAATTCTTCACACAGGACCAGTACCTGCGGCACCTCACCTACGAGGGCGCCCGCAAGCGGTATGCGGAGATCACCGCGGAAGTGGAGGAAAGGCTCAATTTCGAGCTGGATGTAATCGAGAAGATGGGATTCGCCGGTTACTTCCTCATCGTGTCCGACTTTATCTCCGCCGGGCGCGAACTGGGCGTATTCATCGGTCCCGGCCGCGGTTCCGCCGCGGGATCTGCCGTGGCTTATTGTGTGGGTATCACCAATATCGACCCCATCAAATACGACCTGCTGTTCGAAAGGTTCCTCAACCCCGAGCGTAAGAGCATGCCCGATATCGATACGGACTTCGATGACGAAGGCCGCCAGCGGGTGATCGATTACGTGGTGGACAAATACGGCAAGCAGCAGGTGGCGCAGATCATCACCTACGGTACCATGGCGGCGAAAATGTCGATCAAGGACGTGGCGCGCGTGATGGACCTGCCCCTGCAGGATTCCAACGCCCTGGCCAAGCTCGTGCCCGACAAGCCGGGCATCCAGCTGTCAAGGATCTTCAACGCACCGCTGGACGGGGATAAGAGCCTGCAGGACAAGGAAGGGCTCGGGCCGGAAGACATCGAGAACGTGAAAAAGTTGCGCGAGCTGATCAAAGGCGAAGACCTGCAGGGCGAAGTGCTCCGCGAGGCCTGCGTTCTGGAAGGCTCCGTGCGGAATACGGGTATCCACGCGGCGGGGATCATCATCGCGCCGAAAGACCTTTCGGAGCTGATTCCCGTAACCACGGCCAAGGATTCCGACCTGCTCGTGACCCAGTTCGAGGGCAACGTGATCGAAAGCGCGGGCGTAATCAAGATGGACTTTTTGGGGCTGAAGACCCTCACCATCATCAAAGGCGCGCTGGAGATGATCAAAAAGAACCACGGCATCGATATCGTCATCGACAATATCCCGCTGGATGACCAGAAGACATTTGAACTGTATCAACGCGCCGAAACCAACGCCACGTTCCAGTTTGAAAGTCCGGGCATGCAGAAATACCTGCGCGAGCTGAAGCCCGACAAATTTGCGGATCTCATCGCGATGAACGCCTTGTACCGTCCGGGCCCGCTCGAGTACATTCCCCTGTTTATCCGCCGTAAGCACGGGCTGGAGCCAGTAACATACGACGTGCCGGTGATGGAGGAATACCTCGCGGAAACCTACGGGATCAACGTATACCAGGAACAGGTAATGCTGCTGAGCCAGAAGATGGCGAACTTTTCCAAGGGCGACGCGGATATCCTGCGTAAGGCCATGGGTAAGAAGCAGAAGGCCGTACTGGACAAAATGAAGGCGCAGTTTATGGAAGGCTGCAAGCAGAACGGCCATGACCTGAAGATGTGCGATAAGGTATGGACCGACTGGGAGGCGTTCGCATCCTACGCGTTCAACAAATCGCACTCCACCTGTTACGCATTCGTGGCGTACCAGACCGCCTACCTGAAAGCCCACTACCCTGCCGAATACATGGCTTCGGTGCTGAACAACGCCAGCAACCTGGAGAAGATCACCTTCTTCATGGAGGAATGTAAGCGCATGGGGCTCGACGTATTGCCGCCCGATGTGAACGAGTCGTTCAAGGGTTTTGCGGTAAACAGGAAAGGACAGGTGCGTTTCGGCCTGGCGGGCCTCAAGGGCGTAGGCGAAGCAGCGATTGAAAATATTATTGAAGAGCGGGAAAGAAATGGCGCTTACACCACCATGTTCGATATGATCAAGCGCGTGAACCAGCGTGCGGTGAACCGTAAATCGCTGGAGGCGCTGGCGATGTCTGGGGCGCTGGATTGCTTCGCGGAGCTGCACAGGGCGCAATATTTCCATAAGCCCGACGGGGATACTACTACGGGACTGGAAAAAATCGTGAAATTCGGGCAGCAGGTGTCTGCCGAAAGCTCCACTTCAGGAGGGCTTTTCGGGGATTCCCTGATGGCGGAAATCGTGCCGCCGAAGATCCCGCCATGCGATCCCTGGCCGCTGACGATTAAGCTGAATAATGAGCGCGAGGTGACAGGGATTTACATCTCCGGCCACCCGCTCGACGATTACAAGTTCGAGCTGAAGCATTACCGGATGAGCCCCCTGTCAGACATTACCGAGTATCAAAACCAGATCAGCGGCGCCTCGGACAATAACAAGGGCAAAGCGAAGGATTTCCGCATGGCGGTGTACGTAAGCGGCGCCATCGAGCGCATCTCCCGCAACAACAAGCAGTTCGGCATCATGACGCTGGAAGATTATTCCGGAAAGTTCGAATTCGCGCTCTGGAGCGAGGATTTCCTCAAATTCACACATTACTTCAAGCAGGGGCTTTGCCTGTACGTCAACGGCGGCTTCAAGCCCAGGCGCTTCAACGAGAACGAATACGAGTTCAAGATCAACAGCATGCAGCTGCTGCAGGAAGTAAAACGGAACCAGACGCGGAAAATCGGTATCGTGACCATGCCACAATTCATCAAGCCGGAAATGATCGATTTCCTGGCCGACAATGTGTCACGCAATCCCGGCAAAAGCGAAATCTACTTCCAGCTGGTGGACCGCGACGAGAACCTTTCGGTACGCATGCACACCTTTAATAAACACGTGGAAATGAATGACGAATTGGCAAATTGGCTGGATTCCCAACCGGATCTGGATGTCTGGATAGATATTGCCAATAAGTAAGTAGATAAATCCTATATCAGGGGATGCCAAAAATGCAGTAGTTTTACATCGGATTGGTTTTTGCGTGTTCATCACCAGTAAATCAAACCACCAATCATTAAATTATAAACTTTTAAATCTATACAAAATGGCTTTAGAATTCACAGATGCGAACTTCCAATCGAACGTACTTGAGTCAGACAAACTGACTGTGGTTGACTTCTGGGCAGAATGGTGCGGTCCCTGCCGCGCGATCGGTCCGGTTATCGAGGAGCTCGCCAAAGACTACGATGGCAAAGTGAACATCGGCAAAGTGAACGTGGACAACAACCCGCAGGTTTCTATGAACTACGGTATCACCAGCATTCCTGCCATCCTGTTCATCAAAAACGGCCAGGTAGTAGACAAACAAGTGGGCGCCGCCCCCAAATCCGTTCTGGAAAAGAAAATTCAGGCAAACCTCTAATCCGGTTTGAACATATTGAAAAAAGCCGTCCCGATTCCCGGGACGGCTTTTTTATGCGAATGCCTTTTAATATAATCAAAACTAACTATAT
>NZ_CALNBI010000154.1 GCF_937874145.1 uncultured Chitinophaga sp.
CCAAACGCACCGGGCCGGATTTGGCAAGGCTGGGCGGCAAGTACCCCGACAGCTGGCACTACAACCACATGCTGGACCCCGTGTCCATGTCGCCCGGATCGATCATGCCCGCGTACCCCTGGCTGTTCGACAACCGGATCGACAAAGGCAAAACACCGGCCATGATCAACGTGATGCGCAAGATCGGGGTGCCTTATGCAGAAGGGTACGAACAACAGTCGAAAGCAGATTTGGAGAAACAGGCGAAAGAGATCACGGCCAACCTGAAGAAGGACAAGCTGGAAATCCCCGCCGACCGCGAGATCGTGGCGCTGATCGCCTATCTGCAACGACTGGGTAAAGACATCAAAGCAACACCTACCGCTACAAACTGATCGCCATGAAATTCATCAATTATCTCAAAAGCATACAGGACGTCAGCGTTTACCCGATGGCATCGCTGCTCATCTTCTCCATCTTCTTCCTCGCGGCCGCGTACTTCGCATTCCGCAGCGATAAAAAGACGATGGACGCTATCAGCCATTACCCGATCGACAACGATGGAACCGAAAAACAGTAAGCCCATGAAACGCATTCTCACATTATTGTTCACGCTCGCCGCCCTGCAGGCATCCGCCGCCGGCGCGCCGCCCGATCCTTACGGCGAGCTGTCTCACCCGGTGGCCGTTCTCCTGATCGCCATTGCCTGCGGGCTGCTGATCGCCATCGTTATCCTGGGGCATACCGTTATCGGGGCTATCGACATCTTCCGCGACCGCATGAAAAAACTCCCGCTGGTGCTGCTCCTGCTGGCAGCAGGGCAAAGCGCCTTCGCGCAGGAGGCGGAGCAGGCGGTGGAAAAAGTATCGCAGCCGGTTGTGGCCGGACTTACAGACAGCACGTTTTATATGTTGCTGACGGTGATCGGGCTGGAGATCCTCGTGCTGCTGTTCCTCCTGCAGGCATTGCGCAT
This sequence comes from uncultured Chitinophaga sp., assembly GCF_937874145.1. Lineage (GTDB taxonomy): Bacteria > Bacteroidota > Bacteroidia > Chitinophagales > Chitinophagaceae > Chitinophaga. The sequence continues at coordinate 953 of NZ_CALNBI010000154.1, forward strand.
CCTCACCGGGATCACGGCGGCTAAAAAGAAAAAAGTAAAAGCCGCGAAGGAAGCCAAGCCCGGCAAGCCGCGCGTCACGTTGATGGAACGCCTCAACCAGACCAAAAGCCTCGACGCCGCATCGGAAGAAGATGTGGACATGGGGCATGATTACGACGGCATCCGCGAGCTGAACAACCCCACGCCGCCCTGGTGGCGCTGGACGTTCTACATCAGCATCATCTTCGGTGTCGTGTATGTGTGGCGGTTCCACGTTTCCGAAACGGCGCCGCTGCAGTTGCAGGAACTGGCCATCGAAGAAGAAAAAGCGGCCATCGCGAAAGCGGAATACATGAAAAACTCCGCCAACAATATCGATGAGAACAACGTAACGCTGCTGGCCGACGCGGCCGACATCGAATCCGGGCATAAAATGTTCGCCACCAACTGCGCCGCCTGCCACGGGCCGGAAGGACAAGGCCTCGTAGGTCCCAACCTCACCGACAAATTCTGGGTGCACGGCGGTAAAGTGGGCGAGATATTCGCCACCATTAAATACGGTGTGCCGGAGAAAGGGATGAAATCCTGGAAAGAGGACTTCTCCCCCAAACAGATCGCGCAGCTGTGCGCTTACATCCACTCTATAAAAGGTACGACTCCCGCCAACCCGAAAGCGCCGGAAGGCGTTGAGGTAACGGAATAAAAACAAGGAAACATGGAAGAACACGACGAGTTCAGGGACCATCTGGCCACCATCGACGAGAAAGGAAAACGCAAATGGATCTATGCCAAGAAACCATCGGGAAGGCTTTATACAGCCAGAACGGTCCTGAGTGTCTGCTATTTTCTACTGTTCTTCAGCCTGCCGTTCGTTCAAATCGACGGCAGGCCCTTGTTTCTGTTTGACATTCCCAACGGCCGTTTCACGCTCTTCGGCGCGGTGTTCTGGCCGCAGGATTTCTTCATTTTCGGATTGGCCATGCTGGCGTTTATCGTCTTCATCGTGCTCTTCACCATGGCTTTCGGCAGGATTTTCTGCGGATGGATCTGCCCGCAGACCATCTTCATGGAAATGCTGTTCAGGAAGATAGAATACTGGATCGAAGGCGACGCCGCCCAGCAACGCATCCTTAACCGCGCGGAATGGAATACGGAAAAGATCGTGAAGAAGACCGGCAAGCATGCTGCGTTCTTCCTCCTGTCGGTCATCATCGCCAATACTTTCCTCGCTTATGTTATCGGCGTGAAGGAATTGCAAAAGATCATGACCGATCCCATGAGCGCGCACCTGGGCGGTTTCATCGCCATGATCGCGTTTTCGTTCGTATTCTACGCCGTGTTCGCCTTCTTCCGCGAACAGGTGTGTACGGTGGTTTGTCCGTACGGCCGCCTGCAAAGCGTTCTGCTCGACAAGAACTCCGTGGTAGTCGCCTACGATTACGAACGCGGCGAGCCGCGGGGCAAGTTCAAGAAAGAAGCGAACGGCCTGGGGGATTGCATCGACTGTATGCAATGCGTGAACGTTTGCCCTACGGGCATCGACATCCGGAACGGTACCCAGCTGGAATGTGTGAACTGCACCGCCTGTATCGACGCCTGCAATTTCATGATGGAAAAAGTAGGCCGGCCGCAAGGGCTGATCCGCCTCGCTTCCGAAAATGGCATTGCGCAGAAGCAGCCGCTGCGGTACACGGGAAGATTCAAAGTGTATACGGTCATCTGCACCCTGTTGCTGGCTGCCATCACCTTCCTCCTCATCAGCCGCAAACCGGTGGATGGATCCATCCTGCGGACGGCGGGAATGCTGTACCAGGAGCGCGGGCAAGACAGTGTGAGCAATCTTTACCGCATCAAACTGGTGAACAAAACGCTGGAAGACGTGCCCCTGGAGCTCCGCATCGAAAGCGGCGGCGGAAAGGTGGAAGTGGTGGGGATGCCCATCCACGTGAAAGCCGAAGCGCAGGGCGAAGGCACCTTCTTTATCGTGATGCCGCGCAGCGCCATCCGGGAAAGGAAATCCGTATTGAAAGTGGGATTATATGAAAACGGCAAAAGGATCGGGGAAAAGAAGACCACCTTCCTCGGGCCCGTCAGCCAATAAAAAATTATTACTATGAATTGGGGTCATTCCATCATCATCGTATTCGTTCTCTTCGCCATAGGCATTCTTACGCTCGTCACCCGCAGCATGCAAACCCGCATCGACATGGTGACGCCCGATTACTACGCCGAAGAGCTGAAATACCAGGCTACCATCGACGCGCGCAACAACACCGGCGCCCTTTCCGCCCCGGTGCGCGTGCAACAGCCCGGAGACACCATCGAGATCACGTTCCCCGGCGAGCTGAAAGGCGAGCACCTGCAAGGGAAAGTGCATTTTTACCGTCCGTCGGATTCCCGGAGGGACATTACGCTGCCCCTGCAGCTGGACGATGCCGGC
>NZ_CALNBI010000155.1 GCF_937874145.1 uncultured Chitinophaga sp.
ATAATTGACGAGGTTGGTGACGAGGATACCGATCACAATGGTGAGCTGGTTGATGGATACGTTGCGACCGCGCAGATGCGCCGGGGAAATTTCGGCGATGTACAGCGGACTGAGGATCGAGGCCATGCCCACCCCGATACCCGCCGCAAAGCGCATGGTGGTGAACAGGGTGAAGGTGTTGGAAAACGCCATGCCGAGAGACGACAGCGTGAAGATCAGCGCCGCCAGCAGCAGTCCGGGCTTGCGGCCGAAACGTTCTGCCAGTGCTCCCGCCATGGCGCAGCCTGCCATGCACCCCAGAGCCAGGGAGCCGGTCAGGAAGCCTTCCCACCAGGCGTTCAGTTCGAAAGTGGTACGGAGGAAAGGCAGCGCCCCGGATATCACGGCGAAGTCGAAGCCGAAGAGGTAACCTCCCAGCGCAGAAATAAATGAAATGCCCAGGATGTAGCGGTGATGGAATGTGTTCGTTTGTTGCATGTCTCAGAGTTGTTGGAACCAGTTCAGTATTTCTTTAACAATCAGTTTGTGCCCTTGTCCGTCCGGATGGTTGCGCGAGAACCTTCATGGACATAATGTTAAAATTACTCCGGATTGAAGAGATCGTTCGTTTTTTCATAACTGGCATTTAACGGCAAGGATGTATGTGATACTGATCGTGTGGAATGTCATGCTACAAATATTGGAATTGAAAGGCAGGGGTTCAATGGGCATTCTTATGGTAATGATGGACAATCCTATGATTGCCTTTATTTCCTATCTTTACATAAAGCTGTAAGTGTTACCCGACAACATGGATTTTATTATGGAAAAAATAACCGGTTCATGATACGCAAGAAGGAAGGGTTCGAAGGGCAGCGGGCGATCGTTCTGCCCCGGAAAGTGATCGCAGGGCCCTGTGCGGCGGACCCCCTTGTCAACGGACTCTACATCACCGATATCGGGTTTTACCCGAAAGCGCGTTACCATTTCCGCCAGCGCCACCACGGGATCGACCAGCACATCCTTATTTATTGCCGCGAAGGCCGTGGCACGGCCACCGTCGGCAACCGCCAGTATACCCTCGCGCCGGATGATTTCATCTTCATCCCCGCGGGCAGCGGGCATCACTACGCTTCCGACGATACCGATGCGTGGACGATCTACTGGGT
>NZ_CALNBI010000156.1 GCF_937874145.1 uncultured Chitinophaga sp.
CAATCCAGTCGCGGTGGATCGGGAAGAAATAATACGTATTGGGGACCGTGTTCACTCTTACGCCGGTGTTGGGCACCTGCAGTTCCACGAAACGGAAATTGGTTTCCGTGAGGGAATTGGTGGCGGCCAGTCCTGCGGCTTTCGTCAGGTCCATATCCGTCCTGTCAGCCTCGATGGTAATAGCTTCCAGGCCGTGTTTGGTGGTGCCGTTCAGCACATTGAGCCTGCGGAGGCGGCGGAGGTCCCAGAATCGGTGGCCTTCGAAGCACAGCTCGATGTTCCTTTCGGCCAGGATGGCGTCGCGCATTTGTTCGCGGTTGGCAGCCTTGATACCGTAGTTTCCATCAGCCCCCGGCTCGATGCCTGCCCGCTCGCGGATCTGTTTGAGGATATCGAGCGCCTCTGCCAGGCGGCCGGTTTCGTTGGCGGTTTCAGCGTAGTTGAGCATCACTTCCGCAAAGCGCATGAGCACATAATCCACGTCGTACTGCAGCACCTGCGCACCGGTGAGCCGCAGCAGGCTGTTCTTCAGGATGAAGAAACCGGAGTAGCGGTCGCGGTTCGATGAGTTGATGCCCGCGGCAGGGTTCACACCGAAATCATCCAGCGGATCGACGATGCCCAGCATCGTATACAGCCTTTTGCTGGCCTTGCCACTCACGGGATAGCTCTTGCCGTTCCAAACAACGGATTTGTTGAAACGGGGATCGCGGTTTTCCCAGAACGACTGGCGGAACGCCGAATCGGTTTTGTGATACGCGCTCGCGGGATCGGTGTACAACAGGCCGTCCTTCATCGGGAACATCTTCACGAATTCCCAGGTAGGTACGGCGGATGCGGGGCCGCGGCTTTCCGAACCAGGACGGACACCATTATCCCAGTTGGCCACCTTGCTGGGGTACTGGTTGATAACGGGGAACACGGTTTCGGGGCCTTTTTCCACGATCGCGATGTTGGAATAGTCGTCCACCAGCCGGAAGCCTTTCGCTTTCAGGTCGTCGTAAGCCTTTTTATTGGCGGTATACGCCGCCGCCCAATCCGCGTTGTTCCAGGGATTGGTGGAATGGAACTGGGGAGAAGCTTTATACAGGAGCACTTTGGCTTTGAAGGCCAGGGCGAACATATCGTCGACCTTGCCGTAGTCGGCCGAAGTGGGACCGTTGTATTCCGGCAGCAGCGCGATGGCATCGTCGATATCCTTGATGATGAGATCGAAGCACTCGGCGGTGGAGTTGCGCGGGATGTACAGGTCATCGGTATACCGGTCCTGCGGCACTTTCAGGTACGGAACGCCACCGTGGTGGATCACCATCCTGAAATAGATGTAGGCGCGCAGGAAGAGCGCCTGGGCGGTGATGCTTTCCTTCACGGAAGTTTTCAGCCTGCCATTCTGGACATCGATGATGGCCTGGTTGATGAGGCGGATGCGGGAATAATCCCAATATTTGAAGTTGCTGTTGTTGGGCTGGATGAAATCCGTTGTCCAGGGAATACCCACCACCTGTTCGGAAAACCGGTCCTCGCCTGTGCTCCAGTTGCCGAATACCGTGTAGATATTGGCGATGTAAGCGTTGGCCAGGTTTTCATCATTCCACACCTGTTCCGGTTTATAGGAATTGATGTTTTCTATATCGAGCACTTTTTTGCAGGAAGCGAACATGCCGGCCGCCAGCGCAAAAGCTATTACTTGTTTTTTCATGATCATGCTTTTTTAGAACTTAATATCTGCGCCGAACGTAAACGCTTTCATCACAGGATACGAATCGTAGTTTTTCTGCTCCGGATCATGGAATTCTTTCATGCCGGAGAACACGAACAGGTTCGAGCCGTTGAAATACAACTGCGCGCTGGTCAGGCCGATTTTTCTCAGCCAGGGTTTCGGCAGGTTATATCCAAGGTTCAGCATCTTCATACGGAAGTAAGCGCCGTTGCGGATCCAGAAGGTAGATGCCGCTGCGCCCGCTTCCGCCCAGCCGGAGTTACCCACTACACGGGGATATTCGGCCTGCGGATTATCAGCCGTCCAAACGTCGCCCGCCCAGATGGGGTAATACGGGCGAACGGTGCCGCCGTGCTGGCGCATACCGCCGCCTTCCTGGTTGCTGATCATCCGGTCGTAAGATGTTACGCCCTGGAAGAAGGTCTGCAAAGCCCAGTTTTTCCAGGAAAGGTTGATGCCCATCCCGAAGTTCACGCGGGGAGTGTTGTTGGTCGACAGCAGGTCCACGTCGTTGGCGTCCACCTTGCCATCCGCGCCGGGCGCAAAGCCGCCGCCACGGATATCTTCATACAGGATCGCGCCCAGGTACGGTGCGCGGCCGAACTGCGTAAATCCTTTAGCCAGCAAAGCATCCAGTTGCTCCTGGGTGCGGATGATCCCCGAAGCCCTGTAGCCCACGAGCCTGTTTTCCGGGCGGCCCACGCGCGACTCGAAGTTGCGGTTCTGGCCCGGCGCAAACAACGGCGCTTCATCATAGGTATCCCAACGGTCCCTGGCAAAACCGAGGTTACCGGTGATGGAGTAATTCAACTGGTTGCCGATGGCCCTGTCACGCCATTCCAGCGTAAAATCGGCCCCTCTCCAGGAACGCGCGGCGTAGTTCTCCGGTGCCAGCTGCATACCGTAGCTGTCGGGCAGTTTCACCTCGCGGGAACCGAGGATGTCGGTTTCCTTCCGCAGGAACACATCCACCGTACCGTTCAGGCGGCTTTTGAAAATAGAGAAATCCAGACCGGCGTTGTAAGATGAAGAAGTGGCCCAGGTCAGGTTCGGATTGGGTACGGGACCGGGCCCTACCGTGGTGTACAGCCGGTCGCCGAACATGTAGGTGCCGGAGTTCACGAAGTAGTTCAGGTAAGAGAACGCGGCAATACGCCTGTCGGCCACGTTCAGGTCGTTGCCCGTAGTCCCGTACGAACCGCGGATCTTCAGCTCGTCGAAGAAGCTGGTGGTGTTTTTAAAGAAATTCTCTTCGGAAATGCGCCATGCGGCGGATATCGACGGGAAGAAGCCCCAGCGGGAATTGGATGGGAACAACGTATTGCCGTCATACCGGAAAGAGAATTCCGCGATGTATTTGCCTGCATAGTTGTAGTTCACGCGGCCGATCCAGGACTGGCGGGCGCCGATGGAATCGAAGCCGCTGGCGTCGCGGAAGAGGCGGTCGGCGGAGTACGCGAACGACTGGTCGATGTTATCGATGGGAATCGGGTTTTCGGCCCTGGCCACGGCGCCGTTCCCTCCCATTTCCGCCTGTTCAAACACCACGAGCGCGTCGATTCCGTGCTTGCCGAAGTTCCGGTTGTAGTTCAGGAACCAGTTGAACTGGTAGCTCCAGAACGTGGCGATGCGGTAGTCCATGAACGGCTGGTTCTGGCTGAAGTTGAAGATCACGGTTTTGTCTTCGCTCGGCGGACCGGGAATGAACCGGTTGCCGGAAGGATCAGCCGGGATGAAGGAATACGCTTTCTGGTACGTCATGTAACGTTTGCGCATATAGTCTTCCGCCACGTAGTTGCCCACGACTTTGGACGAGAGGCCTTTCACGTATTTGTTCAGGTCGATATCGATCCCCAGGATGGTGTTCAGGTTGCGCTTGCGGAGGTTGATGTAGCGGTCGCCCTGTACCTGGTCGATCACGTTCCACATTTGCCAGCTGCCCATTACGGGTTGTACGGGGAACTGGGTGATATGATCGGCCGGCTTGCCGTCTGCCGTAAGGTAGAACGGATAGGTTTTGGGCCAGTTGAAGGTTACGCGGTAGATGTCGGATACGTCGAACTCATCGTCGTTCTCGGACCCGCCGAAGGGCCAGAAGAAGCGGTCCTGGTTTTCCTGGAAGGCCGACACGTTGAGGTTTACCTTGATCGCATCGGATACTTTGGCGGTAACGTTGGAGCGCATGTTCACCTTTTTGTGCTCGAGGCTTTTGTAGGAGCCTTCTTCGCCGCGGTAGCTGAGCATGGAGTAGTACTGGATGCGGTCGCTGCCGCCTGTTACGCTGAGTGAGTGGCGCATGCTCCAGGGGTTCTGCCAGATGAAGTCGTTAACGTTATAGCTTTTGTCTTTGAAGTAATCGAATTCCCGCTGTCCGTTGGGCAATGTGAGCCCCTGGAATTCTGCAACGCGGTTTTGATAGATGAGCTCGTCCGTGGCGGTGGTTTTATCGGAGTGGAGCTTCATCGTGGGCCGGTTGGTGGTATAGTTCGTCTGGAAGTTGAAGACGGGTTTGGAGCTGGATCCTTTTTTGGTGGTCACCAGCACAACGCCGTTCCCTGCGCGCGAACCGTAGATAGCGGCCGTGGCGGCGTCTTTCAGGAAGCTCATCTGGTCCACCTCCGCGGCTTCGAGCGCGTCGAAAGCTTCTTTATCGCGAACGATCCCGTCGATCACGAACAGCGGATCGCCGAATGCGCCGCGGATGCGGATGCTGGAAGAGGCGGCCGCCATACCGGAGGCGTTCGTCACGTTTACACCGGGAGCGGCCGGCGAGGGCGTTGGAAAGGTTGGAGGGCGCGAGGTTCACCAGCTCTTCGGCTCTTACGGCCGTTACGGCGCCAGTGAGGTTCACTTTCTTCTGGGTGCCGTAGCCCACTACCACTAGCTCATTGAGGCCTTTGGCGGATGTGGTCATCACCACGTCCACCCGCGCCTGGCTGCCTACGGCCACTTCCTGGGTGTTGTAGCCCACGAAGCGGAAAATGAGCACGGCGCCGGTGTCGGGCACATTGAGGGAATATTCGCCGTTTACGTCGGTGACGGTGCCGGTGCTGGCGCCTTTGAGGGCGATGGTAACGCCGGGGAGGCCCCCGCCGGTGCCGTCGGTTACGCGGCCGGTGATTTTACGGTCGAAAGCCGCGGCTTCGTAGGGAGCCCGGGCGATGCCCTGGGAGGCGTAGCCCATCAGCAGGCAGACAGACAGTGCGGCGGGGACGATCCCCGCGATGCGCCTCACCGTCCGGTTGCAGCTTTTCAGCTGCAGGGATTTTGATTGATGGAATAGCATATTGGTTTGGTTTGTGTAAAAGCAAATGAGTTGGGCCGGCCGGATGGGATTCCGTTGCCGGCGTTTATGATGGGATGAATGAATGAGGCCTCAGGGGCCCCGTAAACAGCATATCATAACCATTCCTTTTAAAGTATCAATCGGTTGCAGGCATGGCAGTGCCGATCGGCGTTGTTCACGTCGTTTTCAGATGATAAAATCTCAGGATTACCGCAAAAGATTATTTGCGCAGCCGCATATACGTATGCTACGGGATGTTTGCTTCACTGTCAGACAAATGCCTCATACTTCGATTCGATTTGTTACTTGAATTGATAACGGTGATAACCATGCAGGAATGATGCTGATAAAAAGTAGCAACGCATCTTTCCTTACCGGTGATAAAACTGACTAGCTGTATGCAACGTGTAGACTATTTCCATGCCTGACATATGCTATACCTCGATGATTTTTTTCTGTGAAATAGTTTTCCTTGATTACCCTTCGCACGATGTGCCGCGCAAATGCGGGTGATAATAAAATATGGTTTCAGCGCTCAGTCGGACTGGATTAACATAACGGTTTTCACAAAGCCAGGCTCGCTGAAGCTGCGTTTTTCAACTTGAGAATGAGATACGTGTTTTTTACGATTAGAATTCTGGTTTCTCTTCGATCCTTACAAATATATTGTTAAAACTTCCATTTTTTTACTTTTTCTTGGCACATCCATGTTATATTTTATTTCGATTTATTAAAGTCTTGAAAACTTCTCTAAAAAAATAGAAAAAGGCCCGTTCCCGGGCCTTCAAGAAAAGTTGGCAGTTATGAAAAATCAGGGGTATAACACGTACTTCTTCCGCATCTCTTTATACCGGTTCAGCCCCGGCTCCCAGCTCTTTCGTATCTGGGCTTCCGTGGCGCCTGCTTCTATTTGCCTGCGGAATTCCCGCGTACCGGCAAGGAAATCGATATTGCCGATCGCGCTGCTCAGGCTGCGGTTGAAGAAATCTTTTTTATTCGGATAAGCTTTATACAAGTCGATCATCCAGCCGATATTGATCTGCCCGCGCCTGCGCCAGGGCGTGATGTCGAACGTACGGAGGTCGAGGCCGTAGCAGGTAACGTTCTTATGCAGCGGCGATTCGCTCATGCCGGGTATGCTTACCGGCTTGAAGGAGAAATCGTATTTCCCTTTGAACGCCGGCGCGCCCAGTACGGTGAACGGAAAATGCGTGCCGCGGCCCTGGCTGAGGATGGTGCCTTCGAATAAGCACAGCGATGGGTACAACACGATCGACTGCTGCGAATTGAGATTGGGCGAAGGGGCTACCGGCAACGTGTAGTCCATATCATGCCGGTAATTTTTCAATTTGACAATCCGGATATCGCATTTCTTTTTGTTGCGCATCCATCCCTGCCCGTTGATCATTTGCGCAAATTCACCGATGGTCATGCCATGTGCGATCGGCACCGGGAAGCGCCCGATCCCCGATTCCAGCGACATATCCAGGATCGGACCGTCTACAAACCCGTTGGGATTGGGGCGGTCGAGGATCACCAGCGGCTTGCCCGCGTCTGCACAGGCTTCCATGATCTCGCGGAGGGAATTGATCAGCGTATAGAAACGGCAGCCCACATCCTGCAGGTCAAACACCAGCACATCCAGCGCCGCCATCTGCGCGGGCTCGGGCTTGCGGCGGTTGCCGTATAATGATACCACGGGGATGCCCGTCTGCGGATCGATCTCGTCAGCCACTTCGGCTCCGTTACTCGCATTGTTGCGGAAACCGTGCTCCGGCCCGAAGATCATTTTAATGTTGACGCCGCGTTTGAGCAAACTGTCGACGATCGGCGTAGTACCGATTATAGACGTGGGGTTGACGAGCAGCCCCACCCTCTTTCCTTTGAGCATGGGCAGGTATACCTCCGTCTGGTCGGCGCCCGTCAGGACCGGCTGTTGCGCCCTGGCGCGGGGGGCCGCCAGCAGCCCCAGGATCGTCATGATCGCAAGTAGTATTCTCATAGTTGTATTCTCTTTCCTTACAGACAAACTTAGGACTTGCCGCCGTTATTTCGCGGGATATTTTATAAAAACAAAGACGCCCCGTTGCCGGGGCGCCTTCGGCACATACATCATGCATCAGATCATGGCAGCTCCTTCAGCCATTGTTCCGCGTATGCGCGTGCGGCTTTCACGGCTTCGGGCCCGGCGCGGAAACATTGCTTCCATTCGGCGCTTCTCTTTTCCAGCGCCGGATCCTCGAATATCATTTTATTGCCTTTTTTCACCAGCGTGGCATTGAAGTCGATGTCGGCCGACAAGGCCAGGAACGATTTCAGGCGCAGCTTGAGCATGCCTTCCACCGTACCGGGATACTTTTCTTCGAACTTCGCCAGTTCGGCTTTGAAAGCAGCCGTGGGCGGACCGGGCACCTCTCCCACCATCGACTGCACATAAATTTTGTGCATCTTGTGCTTCGGGTCTTTGAGGGCATTGATGAGATCTTTCATCGTTTTCAGCGCTTCGGCGTAGCTTTCCTTGTATTCCGCTTCGGCGGTTTCATGGATTTTCTCCAATTCCTTGTAATCGTTTTCGCTCTTTTTGATAGCCGCCCTCAGCTTGGCGTTCGCATCTTTCGGCGCCTCCTTTTCCCATTCCTCCACATACGCCGCTTTATATTCCGGCGTGGAAACGTAGGCTTTGATGTAGTCTCCCATCTCTTTGACGGCCTGGGCGCGCTCGCCTGCTGGGATCTGCTTGGCTTTATACGCCGCGATCAGCTCCATTTTACCGGAAAGCAGGTTGCGGTCGATGGTTTTATGGGCGTCTTCATCCGAAACACCCAGCCGGGAAATGATGCTGCTGGCGGAAAAAGCCAGGAGCCCTGTGGCCAGAACGGCGATACTGATTTTAAACATGGCAGAAAAAATGTTAGGGGTTACCAATACCCAAAAGTAGCCACTGCGCCATACCTGGGAATACCTGCACTCCTGAACCGTTAATTCCTTCCACCGGAATGCCGTTTCAGCCAACCGAAATGAAAAGCCCCCCAGCCCGTGAACAGACCATGGGGGGCATACATGTGTGTAACACCAGTTATATGGTTTCGCTCAATTCCGTACGGGTTTAGTGGCGCTGAAACCGCCTTCGCCATGGAACCACCGGGCGGCCTGGCCGGTCAGCCAGAGGTAATGATCACTCTGGAGATCGGCTTCAATGCCGATGAAACGGCGGTCGCCATGCAGTGGCAGCTCCCCTTCCCGGGCGCATTTAAAGATCGCCGTGCCTTCGTCGATTTCGTCGAACATGGCCACATACAGCGACTTCGCCCCGGAGATCTTCGCGCCGGCCACCTGCTGCCAAAGGAAATCGCCTTTCAGCCTCGGGATGGAGTTGTATTGCGCGGGATCGTTCTTCAGGTTGCCCCAGCTGAAACCGGGGAACGCCAACGGAACATACGACACGTTGTTATTTTTACACCACTGGATATCGGCCGCCAGCTCCACGCCGGCTACCTGCGCGTAGTTCCCGCTGCTGTAACGGCCTACGGCCCAGGGCATGATGATGTCGGATTTTTTGATCAGCGCATGCAACGCGGGATTGTTCTCCGTGTCGTTCTTCATGCTCCGCCAGTAATACGGCACGCCCAGCATGACCGACACGCGCTTCTCCGGCCCCTTCAGTTTTTCTACCAGCTGGTCCACGTTCGCGGTGGTATAGCGGCGG
>NZ_CALNBI010000157.1 GCF_937874145.1 uncultured Chitinophaga sp.
GAAACCCTGCACGCGGTCGCTGTTGAGGTTTTCCTCCGGCAGCGTTCCGCCGAACGTATTGGGCAGGCTCACATTCCTCCGCGCCAGCAACCCCGTCCTGTTGCGGCGGTACACGTCGAACTCGAGGGTGAATTTATTCTGGAACAACCCGAGGTCGATGCCGATGTTGAGGATTTTGGAAGTAAACCAGGTCAGCCTTTCGTTGGTGATCCCCGGCGAAGAAGCGCCGCTCGTCAGCGTTCCGTTGGCAAACTCATACGATCCGCCGCCCTCTGTCGAAAAACCGGCGATGTACTGGAACGGCGCACCCGCGTCTTCCCCCACCGAACCATACGAAGCGTCCAGCTTCAGGTTCGATACCACCGGCAATGCACGCTGTATAAAAGGCTCTTCCGACAGGCGCCATCCGCCCGTCACTACCGGGAAGAAGCCCCAGCGGCGGTCGGGATGGTAACGGTAAGAGCCGTCTTCGCGGAACGCGAACTCTACAATGTACTTGCGTTTATAATCGTAAGACAGCCGCCCGATGTACGACAGGTTGGCGAATTGGTTTTCCATCCCGGAGTTCTCCTGCCGGGCGCGGCCTGCCCGGTCGATCTGGTCGTTGGTATAGAAATCATAATAACGGCGCAGCCATGCGTCCCGCCCCCAGAACTGCTGCTGTTCCACTACGAACGTTGCCGCTACGTTGTGGTCCGCCGCGAAAGTGCGCGCATAATTGGCCTGGCCCTGCAGCGTAACGCGGTTGCCGTTGCCGTAGTTGTTGGAAATGGACCCGTTGCCGTCGCGCTGGCGCTCTTTCAGGTACTGGCCGTTCACGTATTTATACAGGTCGTATGTTTTGCTGAGGTCTTTGTTGCCGTAGCTGGTCATATCGTACGCCGCCACCCCGCGCAGGCTCAGCCCTTCCACGAAGGGAACGGTGTAGGTGAGCGATCCTGTGGCCTGCACGTTGCGGGTCACGCTTTCGTTGTAGCCGGTTATATCGCGCTGGCTGAGGATCACCGGGTTCTGGTTGCTGGGCGCCACCACGCTGGGGTACTCCGGGTTGTTGTTGGCGTACACGCGGTCGGTAGGCAGCGAAACGCGGGTGCCTTTGAAGATGTTGAAGAAGTTCTCGCCCGGCACCGTCCGGTTGTCGTACCGCCCCGCGATGAGCAGTTCGGCCTTCAGGTTGCGGTGCAGCATGGTGGTGATGTTGGAGCGGAGGTTGAAACGCTTGTACCACATGTCGTTGCTGCGCAGCAGGGAGTTTTCGTCGGCATAACCGAAGCTGAAGAAGTACTGCGTTTTTTCATTCCCGCCGGAGGCCGACAGGTTATGCTGTTGCTGCATGGCGGTGTTCTTCATGGCTGCGGCGTACCAGTCGGTGCTTTCGTAACCGGGCTCCGCGTTGATCCATTTCTGGAGCTCGTCTTTCGGCAGGAAAGGCGTACCGAGACTGAAAATATCCGCTTCATTGCGCATCTGCATCCATTCTCCCGCGTTGGCCATGCGCGGCACGTCGGTAGGTTTCATCACACCTACCACGCCGGCGTAGTTGAAGTTCGCCTTGCCGGAAGCGCCTTTCTTGGTCGTAACGATCACCACACCGTTTGCTGCGCGCAAACCATAGATCGCCGCGGAAGCGTCTTTGAGGAAGCTCACGCTTTCGATATCGTCCGGGTTGAGGCGCTGGAATTCGCTGGCGCCGTCGCGGGCGATCCCGTCGATCACGAAGAGCGGCGTACCGAAGCCGCGGATGTTGATCATGTTGTTGAAAGTGCCCGGCTCACCGCCCAGCTGGCGGATCTGGAGGCCGGCCACCTTGCCCTGGAGCTTCTGGGCAAGGCTGATGTTGGTCGTGGTCTGGATTTCCTTGCCGGTGATGTTGCTCACCGCGCCGGTCACCACTTCTTTTCTTTTCGTACCATAACCCACCACCACCACGCCGGCGAGCTGTTCTTCGGTGGAAGTAAGCGCCACGTCGATGGTGGTCCTGGTACCGATCGTTTCGGTAACGCTCACCATACCCAGGAACGCGAACGTCAGCTGGGAGGCGTTGGCAGGTACCTGGATGAGGTATTCGCCGCGGGCATCGGTGGTTACGCCGTGCCTTTTGCCGGCAGCGTCGGTCGTGTAAACGCTAACGCCCGGCAGCGGAGTGCCGTCTTTGCTTTCCCTTACCTTCCCGCTGATCGCTCTTTGCTGGGCGACCAGGTACACGGGCAATAGGAAAAGCAGCATCAGTAGTAAATGGATTTTCTTCATAACGTAAATGTTTTCATGCTGTTCATTTGGAAAGGATGATAAGTGTGCATACCGGTTGCCGGACGTGCGGCCGGGACCGGCTCATGGTGGAAACGTGTTCGCATAGCGCATAAGGGAATGTTGATCTTGGTTAATAAATAGTTCGGAATATCATTATTCTGCGCCCGGCTTCTTGTTCGGCAGCGGCCCCATCTCGAGCTCCAGGTGCCCGCCGGCCATCAGGTCGGCATGCGTGAAGCTCAGTTTGGACATGCGTTTGCCGTTGAAGCGCGCGCTTTGGATATATTTGTTGACGGTGGAATTCTTTGGTGCCGACACCCGGAACGTTTTCCCGTTCTGCAAGCGGATCGCTACGCTGCTGAACACCGGGCTGGTGATGGTATACTCCGGGATGCCGGGTGTTACGGGATAGAAACCCATGCTGGCGAATACGACAAACGCCGACATGCCGCCGCCGTCCTCATCACCCGGGATGCCGAAGATGTTGTCGGCAAACCAGGTGTCCAGCAGGAAGCGGGTGCGCTTCTGCGTTTTCCAGGGCGAGGCGGTGAAATTGTAGAGGAATGGAATATGAAAACTCGGTTCGTTGCCCATGGAGAACTGCCCCACGAGCCCCGTGGCATCGGGGAATTTGCTCCAGAATTCGTACTTCGAACGGTCGAGGCCTTCGCGGAACAGCTGGTCGAGGCGCGCCTCGAACGCCGCCTGGCCGCCGTTGAGCGCGATGCTCGCGGCTCGGTTCACATTGGCCAGGAACCG
>NZ_CALNBI010000158.1 GCF_937874145.1 uncultured Chitinophaga sp.
TGATGGCCATCGTGGCCTCTTCGAGCAAAGACGGCGACCAGTACCGGGGCGCCATCGGCAGCAGGTTGCTGGTCGACAGCCTTTCCATCATCCAGTAAAATCAGCACATGAACCTTCGCATCATATTTCTATTCATCTTCTGCGGCCTTGCTTCCGGCGCAAACGCGCAGCTGCACCTGGAGCACCGGATCCAGGCGGGCTTCAATATCGGCGGCACCGCGCCTGTGGGCCTTCCCAACACCATCCGGAAAATCAATTCCTACCGCCCCGAATTCTGCCCCTCGCTGGGCTACGAATTATCGTGGCGGCCCGCGAATTCCGCAATATGGGGCGCCGCAGTAGGCGTCAAGCTCGATTATAAAGGGATGACCACCACCGACGAAGTGATGTATTTTCACACGATGATCACTATGGAAGACGGCTCGGGCAAAAGCGAGTTCGAAGGCGCATTCACGGGGAAAAACAGGACTACCGTCCGCAACGCGTACGTATCTTTCCCCATCAGCGCCACCTACACGCCCAACGCCAACTGGCGGCTGCATTTGGGTGGATACATGGCCTGGCTTTTCAGCGCCAATTTCTACGGCAACGTGAGCGACGGTTACATCCGCAACGGCGGCTCCCTCGGCGAAAAAGTCAACGTGGAAGAAGCCGAATTCGATTTCGGGACGGATATGCGCCGTTTCGATGTGGGGCTGCAAGGCGGGGCCGAAAGGAGCATTGGGAAAAAAATCAATGTGATGGGTACCCTCAATTGGGGATTGCGGCCCGTTTTCCCTTCCGAATTCCGGGGAATGGATTTCCCGATGTATAATATTTACTGTACACTCGGCGTATCGTACCGCATTCAGGCACAGTGATTGCAGCAGTAGCGGTATGAACACATTTCACATCCGCTACAGGAGCCACGACATCCCGGTCTCGCTGGAAGAAGACAACCTCTTCCTCGTTTCGCTGCCGTGGAAAGATCTCTACCTTGTGAGGAAGGAAGACAATGAGGTTGCTTTGCACTGGTTCGAGGAGGGAGCAGACAACGAAACGCTGGAAACGAAGGAAATCGGTACAGCTATAGAAATGACCGGCAAAGCTGCCACATGATTGATTATCAATTGTTGGTGGCCCCAAAAACGGCGCATGCATGACTGTATGCGCCGTTTTTTTATTGTAAACAGCCGTAAAAAAGAAGAGCCGGTCCCGGGACCGGCTTTCTTTAGTGGGCCGGGCTCGCCGGCTATCAACATGGCTCTTTATTGCAGGGTTTCTTCCACCGTGCCGCAGGTCAGCATTTCGTCGCCGAAATACGGGTTGCGGATATCTTTGGAACGGCTGAGCCAATGCGCGCCCTTGTCGTTCAGCGCCATCGGGCAGAATTCTACATGCAGTTCGCCGCTGCTCAGCCCGGATGTTTTTACCAGTCCGATAAAAGTATCGTTTAACGCTGAAAAGGCATCGCGCTGGGCTTTTATGTCTGCGGCGGAGCCGATGGTTTTTGCGGCTTCGGCCAATTTCCCGGAAGGATCGGCTGCGGCGGCTCCGGTTTCGATGGCGGCGGCGGAAACTTTCGCGGCGGAAGCATCGCCTTTCACGAGGGCTTCGGTCAGTTTTTCGTAATGTTCAAACACGGCATTCAGTGCGTCGTTCTTCAGCACCACGCCGGCAGGAGTGGCCGCAGGCGCAGTAGCTTCGGCTGCGGGTTGCTTTTCTTCCGATTGCCGGGTGGCGTTGCCGCCGCAGGCTGCCAATACGGTTAATGCGGCGGGAAGGATCCATTGTTTCATGATTTCAGGTGTTTTTTGAATGATGAATATGATGAAAATTTTTTAAACGGGCTGTTTTCCTCTTTTCAGGACAAATTCGCTGTAGAGCAAATATGCCCCGGTAACCACCACTTTTTCCCCTTCGGCCAGTCCTTCCGTGATTTCGATGGAGCGGTTGGTTTCCAGTCCTGTCCGCACTTTGCGCGGTGAGAAGGTATTCTTTGGCTTTTCGATCCAGATGTGTGCGGCGGCGCCATCGCGGATCACGGCGTCGATGGGTACCTGCAGCGTTTCGCTGCGCGAAGCGACGGGCAGCAGTACGTTGGCGGCCATGCCCGGTTGCCAGCGCGCGTTGGGGTTGGCGATGGAGCCGCGGAGCTGGAGGGTTTGCTTGCCGGTCCGGATGGCGGGGTAGACGAACTCGGCCTGCATGCTCAGGGGCTCGTTTTCCCATCCCGGCACCGTTACCTGCAACGTTTGTCCTTCCTTCAGCAAAGCGGCTTCGGAAGGATAGATATCCGCTTCCACCCACAACCGGCTGTAATCTTCCACCTGCAGCAACGTGCCGCCTTCGGAAACGTATTGCCCTTCGGTGACCGACAATTCCGTCACCAGGCCGCCCTGTTCCGCATGATAGGTCACCAGGGGCCGGGGCGCGCCTTCCTTGTCCAGCTGCGCGATGTCCGCAGCGCTTTGCCCGTAGCGTTCCAGCTTCGTCCTGGCGCCTTCGGCGATCTGCCGGAAGCGCGCATCTTCCGGGAAGCGCTTTGTTTGCGCGGCGGCCAGCAGGTATTCGGATTGCAGCGTGGCGAGGTTTTCGGAATAGATGGCATACAAAGCCTGCCCTTTTTGAATACGGACGCCTGTTTCGCGGACATACAATTTATCGATACGCCCGGCGATGCGGGCGCTGATGATGCCTGTTCGTTGCGGATCGGGCATGAGCCGCGCGTTGAGGCTGCGCGTTTGCGTGAATATGCCGGCGCCTGCGGTGGCCGTGGTGATGTTGGCGAGGTCCACCTGGCTGTCCATCAGCTGCAATGATGTACTGGTGCTGTTCTTATCGAACGGCACGAGATCCATCGCGCAGATGGGGCAGGTGCCGGGCGCGTTCTGTATCACCTGCGGGTGCATGGGGCAGGTGAAGGTTTGCTGCGCGCCGGCCGTTTTTTCCGCCGTTTCCCCGCATGCGGTGAGGAATACGGCAGGCGCTGCAGCCGCTACGGCGATGGACCTGAGAAAATGTCTTCTTTCCATATGTTTCGGTTATGGATGTGATGATGAAATGCTGGCCTCCGGCCAAATAAACCCTTCGCTGTCGGCGATGTACGCGGCGTTGGCGGCAATGCCGGAAACGGCTTCCGCCAGTTGCACCATCCCGCCCCACCGGATGCCGGTGCGAACAGGTATCGCCTGGTATCCGTTCCCCGACTTTTTGAAGACCACGTTATCCTGCCCCAGCCGGATCACGGCGGATGCGGGCACCCACCAGCTGTCGCGGATGAGAACGGGTATCCAGGCGGTGATGAGCTGGCCGGCGGAAGATTGTCCGTCGATGTACACCCTGGCCCGGCTGAACTTTTCGCCGTTGGCGAACACGGGTTCTAGCAGGTGGATGTTGCCATTGCGCAATTCCCCGTTCATGCCGTTGCCGCCGATGAGGACGCGGGCGCCGGGCCCTGCTGCAGCGGCGATGCCGGCGGGCAAAGCGAATTCAGCGACCATGCGGCCGGTTTTGTAAATGGAGAAAAGGTTCTGCCCGGCGGTCACATATTGCCCTACCCGTAATAATACAGGCGATTGTGTGGGAGCGGGGGCGGAGGGCGCTGCCATCGGTGCGGCGGCGCCCATGTTGCCCATATCGTCTCCTCCGGCAGGGGCCGCAGCCGGCGCCGGCGAAGGCACCGAAGCAACAGCGGATTCTTCCAGGATGTACCCATCGGCGTTGCTGTACACCGGGATGGTCACGCGCACCTGGCGGGTACGGAGGACTTCGCGCACCAGGGGCCCGGGCATGCCCATCAGCTCCAGCTTACGGACGGCCAGCGCTTCCATATTCCGGTCGCTGCCGACAGACAGCATCTCCCGTTGCGCGGCCACCAGTTCGGGTGAATAGATTTCCAGGATGAGCTGTCCTTTCCGGACGGGCTGGTAATTATATCTCACGTATAATTTTTCGATCCTTCCGGCCACGCGTGCGGGCAGGATGGCCCGGTTGCGGCTGTCGTAGCGCACGGTGCCGGGGGCCTCCATCACTACGATCCTGCTTTGTTGCCGCGGGTACAGCAGCGGCAGGGAATCGGTGTTCGCTGCGGCGGGGGCTACCTTTCTTGCCGGAGCCGTGCCGCAGGCGGCGAAAGCTGCCATGGCGGTGAGGAGGAGTATATTAACGGTAAAGCGCTTTTTCATATTCCACGATCATTTCGTAACGTTTTAATTTTTCGTCCTGCAGCCCGGTTTCGCTCATCGTCAGCGCTTCCCAGGCGTCGATTACGACGGGGAGCTGCAGGCGGTTTTCCTGGTAGGCCGCGAAGTTGGCGTCGAGGGCTTTGCGGAGCGAGGGGATGATCACTTTTTCCATGGAAGCGATCCGCCTGTCCATCTGCTTTATTTCAGCCAGCATGCCGTACAGCATGCCCTGCGTTTCCTGCAGCATGGCGCTGCGCTCATTTTCCATCGCGGCGATGTTCTGTTCCATGGATTTGAT
>NZ_CALNBI010000159.1 GCF_937874145.1 uncultured Chitinophaga sp.
CGCCCTGCACGAAGAAGGGCTTGCCGTCGCGGATGAGCGTGTACTTTCCGCCGTCTTTCCGGATATGCACTTTGCCCCGGTGGCGCAAAGGCTCCGCCACCGGCCCGCCGTTCAGCAATGGCACCGCCCAGGCCGCCATTGCCGTCAAAGCCAGGAAGGCCCCTATCCATGTCAAAATTTTCCGCAGCTGCATACCGGTTTTTGCAACCCGAAATTTAGCGCTTTGCCCCGCCTCAAAAGACTACTCATTACAGTAGTGTGGCGGGCTCCCCCGCACCGGGGCCTTACTCGTTTGAATACGGAGGCCCTGAAATGAAAGAGACGGCCCGGGGGCCGTCTCTTTGTGCGTTACACCTTGTAATATTGTTCCCATCCTTTGCGCGGGGGCGGGCCCACGAGCAGCTGGTTGGCTTTTTTGTCGTTGGTGATGATCTTCTTCTCCCGGTCGAATTCGATCTTGCGGCCGGTCCATTGCGCGAGTACGCCGAGGCAGAACACCTGGCTGAGCGGCCCTGCGATGTCGAAAGAAGAACGTGCTTTCTCCTGCCCCTTGCAGGCCAGCAGGAAGTTGGCGTAGTGGTTGGAAGGGCTCTTCGGCACTTCGGGCAGCTTGCCTGCCATTTCTTTCGCTTTCTCTTCCGGGATGATGGAAAGTGTGGAAGCGTGCGAGCCACCTTTAAACGTGAGGTCTTTGCTGTATATGATCTTGCCCGGGTTCAGTTTCGCGGGTTTGATAGCCCCGGTGCTCGGCGGCGGGATGTTCGGGTCGAGGCCTGAAACACCGTAGCCTGCGGGGATCGGGGGCAGGTTGTCTACCCCGTCATACCACATCACTTCCACCGCAGGCATTTGCTGCCGCGCCGGGAATTTGAAGGAAAGGGTAGTTGAAGTCGGGTAGAAGAAATTGTTATGCCCGGTGAGTTTCACGGGGTTCACTTCCGTAGGCAGGCCCAGGTCGAGGAATTGATGCGCGGTATCGAGGATGTGCGCGCCCCAGTCGCCGAGGGCGCCCATGCCGAAATCGAACCAGCAGCGCCATTGGCCGTTCACGAAGTCCTTATTATACTCGTGCCCTTTCGTCTGCATCTGCCAAACGTCCCAATCCAGGGTATCGGGTTTGGGCTCCGCTTTGGGGAAGGATTTAATATTGGTATCCCACCCGTGCCAGCGGCGGGGCGAGTTCATGTGTGCGGTGATGTTGGTTACATCTTTGATGATACCGGCTTTCTTCCAGGCTTTGAACTGGAAGTAATTCGCTTCGGAATGCCCCTGGTTGCCCATCTGGGTTACGACTTTCGGATTCTTCGCAGCGGCTTTCATCATGAGCTCCACTTCCTGGAAAGTGCGGGCCATGGGTTTTTCCACGTACACATGGATGCCGAGGCCGATGGCCATCATGGTGATGGGGAAATGCGCGAAGTCAGGTACGCCTACCGAAACGGCATCGATCTGCTTGCCCATCTTGTCGAACATCTTCCGGAAATCCTGGAAGCGGGGCACGTCCGGGAACATCTTCATGATCTCCAGGGTATGGGGAGCGCCCATATCTACGTCGCAAAGCGCTACGATATTAGCCAGGCCGGTTTTATGCAATTCACGGATGATTTCACCGCCGCGGTTACCGATCCCGATCACTGCCAGGTTCACTTTCTCGTTGGCCCCGATTTTCCGGGGGGCTGTCATGCCGCGGGCCATCAAAAATCCAGGTGTGGCAAGGGCTGCAGAGGCCAGCATGGCCTGTTGGAGGAACCTCCTCCGGGAATAGTCGTTGTTCATCATATCAGAATTTCATTCGATTGCAAAAACAAGATACAGAAATAAAATCCAGTATTCGCACAGTTTTTGTATGAAAGGAGAAAATTTTACCTGGGCGCGGGGGAATGCGTCCTTCACTTACTGAAAAACCGTACAAAATGA
This sequence comes from uncultured Chitinophaga sp., assembly GCF_937874145.1. Taxonomy (GTDB): domain Bacteria; phylum Bacteroidota; class Bacteroidia; order Chitinophagales; family Chitinophagaceae; genus Chitinophaga. The sequence continues at coordinate 1,918 of NZ_CALNBI010000159.1, forward strand.
AAGCCATATCTGCAGTCTTGTTCTTTCTCAGCCAGCATCCGGCCTGGTCTTTCTTTATCATTATCGCCGTCTTCGCCGGCATCGCCGTGCTCACCCGCCGCCTGTGGCTCCTGCTCCCGGGGTTCCTGCTGGCCATGGCCAATATTTTTACGGCTTCCATGCTGAATGCCTGGTTCCTCCAGGCCTGGGGCACGCCGGGAACCGCCGTCGTCATCCAGGCCACCCAAACCAATTCCACGCTCAACGATCAGTACATCTTCGAATACGCCGTGATCGCCAAAGCACAGGGGAAAGATGTGAAGACTTCCTTCACCAGCATGTCGGCCCCGATCTGGCCTATCCGGAATGAAGTGCTCATCCCTCCGGCCGGACAACCCTTCGTGACCCGCTACATCCCCGGATACGAAGAAAATATCGTGATCATGGCCGATGAATCCGTGTTCGGCAAGATGCGCGTCATCGCCGCCAACCGCGAAACGGTAGACAGGGCGCGCAACCAGCTTTCCGCCAGTCCCGCCAACGAATCTTTCCGGGAAGAATACCGCCAGGCGCTGCACACCTTCCTGTCGGACCCCGCCAACCGCCTCGACTCCGTGAGCACGCGGCAATTCCGCGATGCGCTCACCCAGCTGGAAGCGG
>NZ_CALNBI010000160.1 GCF_937874145.1 uncultured Chitinophaga sp.
TCTTTGGCGGGATCCGTTCCCAGGACGTGGCGGTAGATTTTTTCGACGCGCAGGGTCTGGGGGTTCTTGGATCCGTAGAAGAAAGTTTTGTTATCCTTCGCCCAGGCTACGCCGGGGTCGGCGTTAGGAATGGTTTCGGGATAGAGCTCGCCGGTTTCCAGGTTCCTGATCCGCAGGTCGTACTGGCGGCGGCTGACGGTGTCCTGCGCATACACGAGCAGCCGGTTGTCGGGGCTCACGTCGATGCTGCCCACCTGGAAGTAGGCATGGCCTTTCGCCAGGTCGTTCACGTTCAGGTATACTTCCTCCGGCGCTGTATCGGCGCCTTTTTTCCGGCAATACACCGGATATTCCTTCCCTTCTTCATAGCGGGTGTAATACACATACCCGTTCTCAAAAACAGGGGCGCTTTCATCTTTTTCCTTGATGCGGCCCTTCAGCTCGTCGAACAGCTTGTCGCGGAAGGCGCGCACGGGCGAGAGCATCGTGTCGGTGTACTTATTTTCGGCTTCGAGGTAAGCGATCACTTTCGGGTTTTCGCGTTCGTTGAGCCAGTAATACTCGTCGTTCCGGGTGTCCCCGTGAATCGTCATTTCATGCTTGATCTTCTCCGCCACGGGTGGCGGCACATTCACTTTTTCCATCTTTTTATCTTTTTGAGCGCAGGCCGAAAATATCACGGCGGCGCAGGCGGTAAGGGGCAGGAGGCGCATATGAGTGGTTTAGCATCAATGAATTTAAGGAAAACAAATAAAATCGGGGCCGCGAGGGCCCCGATTTTGCAATTATTTGATTCTCATCTTCACCGGATCCCAGTTGATGAGCTTCTTTTTAAAATAGCTTTCATTCACCGCCAGGGCCGGCCCTGCGGCACGGAGGCCGAAAGTGGCGTCTTCCACTACCGGCTTGCCGCTGCGCATCGACTCGAAGAAGTTGGTGAAGTGGTCCAGCCGGTCGTCGTACCCTCTCGGCGCCGAATACTTGATATCTTCCCTCCGCTCCTGCTTCCGGTCGGCTTCACTGTATTTGGACATGTAGTCTTTCACGAAGGCTTCCTGCTGGTCTTTGGTGAAGGTGTTATAAGTATCCCATCCGCCGTATCCCGGGGCTTTGGGCAGTTTGTGCTGTTTGATGGTGAAGTCGTTCCAACCCAGTTCCATCACGCCTTCTGTACCGATGAGGCGGGTGTATTCACCACCGCCGCCGCCGTCTGCGAAATTCACGCGCAGCTGCACCTGGAAGGCCGGGTGCTCGGGGGTTTCGGGGTATTCGAAGATGGCTGCCATCAGGTCCGGTACATCGCGGCCATCCTGCCACTGCACGAGGTTGCCGCTGGCGAAGATGCGGTTGGGGCCTTTGGAGCCGGTGATGAAATGCAGGCCGGTGATGAGATGTACGAAAAGATCGCCGGGAACACCGGTGCCATAGGCCTGGTAGTTCCTCCAGCGGAAGAAGCGCACCGGGTCGAAAGGCATTTTTGCCGTATCCTTCAGGAAAGTATTCCAGTCGATGGTGGAAGGCGAAGCATCCGTGGGGATGGAATATTGCCAGGCGCCCAGGGCGGAATGCCGGTCGATTTTGGCTTCCACGAGGTTCAGCCGGCCGATGTCGCCCGCTTCGTAACGGCGCTTCGCTTCGGCGAGCGCCACGCTGCTCACGCGCTGGCTGCCTACCTGGAGGATGCCATTGGTCCGCTGTTGCGCAGCGATCACTTTATGCCCTTCTTCGATCTGCTGGGTCATGGGCTTCTCGCAATAAACGGCTTTGCCTTTTTCCAGCGCGGCGATGGCCTGGGTATCATGCCAGTGGTCGGGCGTGGCGATGATCACGGCGTCTACGTCTTTCCGCTCCAGGATTTCGCGGTAGTCGCGGGTGGTCTGGATATGGTTGCCGTACACGGATTTGGCTTTTTCGAGGTGGCCATCGTACAGGTCGGCCACGGCTACCAGTTCAACACCGGGCACTTTCAGCGCGCAGGTGACGTCGCCGAAGCCCATGATGCCCATGCCGATGCCGGCGATGCGGATTTTATCGTTGGCGCTCACGCGCTGTTCGGGATGAAGGAGGACCCTGCGGCCGGGCTCTGCTGCCAAACCGGCGAGGGGAGCCGCGCCGATGAGGGCGGCGGTGCTGCCAAGGTCGCGTAAAAACTTGCGACGGGAATTATTTGCCATAGGTCCAAGATAGGAAAGCAGAAGAGGAAAAACAACAAGCCGGGATCAGTGGCCGTAACGTTTGCTGAGCGGCGGGCGGGAAAGAGAAAAGCCGGTCCGGAGCATGTACCCCGGGCCGGCTTTTGCAATTGCCTTATAGTCAATGTTACTGATGCGATCAGGAAGTAAACCCTGCGCCGAAGAACTCGCGGTTCAGGCGGGCGATATTGCTGATCGAGATGCCTTTGGGGCACTCGGCTTCGCAGGCGCCGGTGTTGGTGCAGGAACCGAACCCTTCCTTGTCCATCTGCATCACCATATCTTCCGCACGGGAAGTACGCTCGGGGTGCCCCTGCGGCAGCAATGCCAGCTGGGAAACCTTGGCGGAGGTGAAGAGCATCGCGGAAGAGTTTTTGCAGGCTGCCACGCAGGCGCCGCAACCGATACAGGCCGCAGCGGCGAAAGCCAGGTCCGCATCTTGTTTTTCGATGGGGATCGCGTTCGCGTCTACCGCGTTACCGGTGTTCACGGAAATGTAACCGCCGGCCTGGATGATACGGTCGAACGCGGTGCGGTCTACCGTCAGGTCTTTGATTACCGGGAAAGCCGCTGCGCGCCAGGGTTCCACCACGATGGTGTCGCCATCGTTGTAGGCGCGCATGTGCAGCTGGCAGGTCGTGGTTTGATCCCACGGGCCATGCGCACGGCCGTTGATATACATGGAGCACATCCCACAGATGCCTTCGCGGCAGTCGTGGTCGAATGCGATCGGTTCTTTTCCTTCGTTTATCAAACGCTCATTCAGGACGTCGAACATCTCCAGGAAAGACATGTCTTTCGAAACGTCCGATACTTCGTAGCTTTCGAAGCGGCCTTTGTCCTGTGCGTTCTTTTGACGCCAAACTTTTAATGTGAGCTTCATAATTTGCTGTTTTATATCCCTTATCAAACTTATTTATAGCTGCGCTGGGTCGGATGTACGATTTCGAATTCCAGCGGCTCCTTATGCAGTTCGTAATTGCTCTGGCCTTTGTATTCCCAGGCGGCTACGAAAGCAAATTTCTCGTCATCGCGCTGCGCTTCGCCTTCCGCATCCTGGTATTCTTCACGGAAGTGACCACCGCAGGATTCGTTACGTTGCAGGGCGTCGCGGCACATGAGCTCGCCCAGTTCCAGGAAGTCTGCCACGCGGCCGGCTTTCTCCAGTTCGGGGTTCATTTCGTTCTGTTCGCCGGGGATGCGCACATCTTTCCAGAACTCTTCGCGGAGCGCCTGGATTTCTTTGATCGCTTCTTCCAGTCCTTTGGCATTACGCGCCATACCGCATTTGTCCCACATGATTTTCCCGAGCGCCTTGTGGAAGTGGTCCACGGAGTGCTTGCCCTTGATGTTCATGAGTTTGTTCAGCGTTTCCGTCACCCGGTTTTCCGCTTCCACGAATGCGGGGTGATCGGTGGGGATGGCTTTGGTATGGATATCTCCTGCGAGGTAGTTACCGAGGGTGTAGGGGATCACGAAGTAACCGTCGGCCAGGCCCTGCATGAGGGCGGAGGCGCCGAGGCGGTTAGCGCCGTGGTCGGAGAAGTTGGCTTCGCCGAGGGCGTACAGGCCGGGAACGGTGGTCATCAGCTCGTAGTCTACCCACAGGCCGCCCATCGTGTAGTGCACGGCGGGGTATATGCGCATGGGGGTTTCGTACGGGTTCTCACCGGTGATCTTGGCGTACATGTCGAACAGGTTGCCGTATTTCTCGGCTACTACTGCCTTACCCATTTTGATGATCTCTTCTTCTGAAGCATGGTCTTCACCACGTTTACCTGCTTCGATCTTGCCGTAACGTTTGATCGCGTCGGCATAATCGAGGTATACGGCCATTTTGGAAGTGCCTACGCCATAGCCGGCGTCGCATCTTTCCTTGGCGGCGCGGGAGGCCACGTCGCGGGGAACGAGGTTTCCGAAGGCGGGATAGCGGCGCTCCAGATAGTAGTCGCGCTCTTCTTCGGGGATATCGGTGGCTTTGCGTTCGTCGTTTTGTTTCTTGGGCACCCAGATGCGGCCGTCGTTACG
>NZ_CALNBI010000161.1 GCF_937874145.1 uncultured Chitinophaga sp.
AGCGTATTCTCTACGGCGCGTTGCGCATTCTGCAAGCCGATGGTTTTGTTTTGCAGGCGCTGCACCTGCAGGTCGATGGCCTTAATAATTTTTTTTGCTGCCGCTTTGACCACCACCCACACAATTGCGTGACTGCGTTTGGTGGGCATAATGGTGAACAGGCATACGATTATGGATAACCAGATACACTTTTTCATTCGTACACATTTTCATTTGACACAATAAGTACCTGATGACTGCGAGGGCGGTCACATATCGAAAAATAAGAAGCGGGAAATAGTGTGGTGTGGGCTTGGTAGGGAGTAGGTTAACTAAAAAAGGTGTTCACTTGATCCATGCACGTATGCAAATAGCCTATAGGGAGTGGCTGCATACGTGCATGGAATATGATAAAGCGGGCGTAATTCAGGGAGCGGTGTTGGAACTCACTTTTTTAAACACTTCATTGGGAACCGATAGGGTGCTGTCTTTTAAATTCACCTTAAAGTCTAACCCCCGTTCGTTGATGGTTAATTTGTCATCATCCGGGAGATAAAAGCCGGTATAGTTATCTGTTTTAACGGAAGGCGTTTGCGGTTGACCATCAACGATACGGGTAATATTCGCGATTCGGTTGATGGATACCTGCCCCGTCTTTTCATTAAACAGTGTAATGAAATACTGGTCTTTTACAATGGCGCGTTCTGTTTTATCGTACCGAACGTATTCGCCTTCAATCGCTTTCAGATTGCCTTTGCTGGCACACCCATAAAAGCATCCTAACACGGTGGTAACAGAAACAATAGTTAAAAGCATTTTTTTCATAGTGAAATTGTTTATCCCTGAATTTACTAAAAAATACCCGGTTTTTACGCTGTTTTCCTGTCTTTTATGAGTGCTTCAATACCGGCCTCCATACTGCCGTGCCGCTCTGCATAATCCAGCACCATCACCCGTTCCCTACCTTCCGTGGTGTAGGAAAAGTATTCTTCCGGACACAATTCGTTTTTATACACTTTCATGATTTGGCCGCCAATGTCGATAAATATTTCGCGGTTATCTTTGTTCACGGAAAGCAGTATATTTTTTCCCTTCTCGCTCATGCCCAGCACGTCTTGCAGTTTGTCGAACTTATTCACAAACTTGCGCATGTCCATGAGAATCTTTATATCCGCATTGTTAATGATGGCGTCCTTGATAATGGGCGATGAAATCAAGTCGTCCAGCTCTTGGGTAATAACAATCGGTACGCCGTTGAATTTACGGATGGTTTTAAAGGCGTATTTCAAAAACTCCGCCATGCCTGATTTGGCAATGGCCTTCCATGCTTCATCAATGGTTAGCACTTTGCGCACGCCTTTTAGTTTGCGCATTTTGCTAATAAATAATTCCATGATTATCAAGGTAATAACTGGAAAAAGTATAGGATGATCCTTGACGTTATCCAGTTCAAAAACCACGAACGGCTGATTGAAGGCATCCAGTTTTTCGGTCGCATTCAGCAGATAGTCGAATTCGCCCCCTTTATAAAACGGCCTGAGTACGTACAGGAAATTATTTACGTCAAAATCGCGGTCTTTTACGTTGAAGGCTTTTAGTTCCTGGGTGTAAATGGTTTCCAGGTATTCGTAAAAGCTGTTGAAGCAGGGAAAAATGTCGAGGTATTTTTCCAGATGGAGGTAATACCCTTGCAGCGCATTGGATAAAGCTACATATTCGCTGCGGTTGAAATTTTCGTTGTCCTGCTTCCAAAGGGCTACCAGCAGGCTTTTCAGGCTTTCTTTCTTTTCCGTGTCCAGCGTGGCGCCTTCGGTAAGATAAAACGGATTGAACTTAATGGGGTTACTTTCTTCGTACGTGAAGTAGTACCCTTTTACCAGTTCACACAACCCTTTGTAGCTACCGCCAATATCGACGGTAACGCAGTGGGCGCCCTGATCGAACAGGGTACGCAAGATATGGTTGACCGTCATGCTCTTGCCGCCGCCGCTGGTGCCGCAAACGAGGGTTCCCATGTTGCTGGTAATACCCGCTTTACGAGGCCCGTTGTAGAGGTCTACATATACCGGGCGGCCGGATAGCCGGTCTGAAAAGCGGATGCCATCTTGCGGGGATGCGGAACGATAGGCTGTTTCCATGTTGAGAAAACAGATCGCCTGTTCAGCAAAGGTGTCCAGCATGTCATTTACGGGGCAATCGGCTGCGTTGCCGGGCAGGCAGGCCCAAAAAACCTGTGGGGCTCCATGCACCTCCTGCCTCGGCGTACCATCCATCTGTGCAATAGCAGCAGATACCTGGTTACGCAGCTCGCCCAACTGTTCCCTGTTCTCTGTCCACACAATCAAATTAAAATGCGCTTTTACCGGCTGGCGCTGTTCACTCACGGCTTCATTTAAAAAGGCGTTGGTCGCCTCCATGCTGTAAGCATTTTCGCGGCTGTAAGCAGCCAGTGATTGGAGGCGCCGGCGTTTACTTTCCAATTGCTTTAACGTCTTTTGTGTATCCTCGATAGTAATTACTTGGTTGTAGATATGATCGCAGGAAAGCAACTGGCCAACAGGTGCGGCAAAGCCTATGGGAAAGCGCGTTTTGTCGGTGGAAAACTTGTCATATACCATTTTGCTGCCGCACACACCTGGCAAATCCTCTACATCACTTAGCGCATACATATTGCAATACCGGTCACCGATTTTCCATTCCGGTTTGAAGGTTACGTCGCGGATCATCGGTTCTTCCGCTTCGGAAAGCAAAAAACAGTAGCGTTCCAGCAAGCCCGGATATTCCGCGGTACCGGCCAGCGCATCATCTTTCATGCGTTCGACTTTGATAAAACCGCCTTCGGAAAGCAGCTTTTGAAACTGACTGGCTTTGTCTACAAAATCGCCGAGCGCTTTGAGGTTAGCCGGTTGCGCATGCAGCAAGGGGCGCAGCAGGTTGGAAAACATCGAGCTGGCAGGCTTGCGGTTAGCGGCTTTACGGGTAAGCATAAGGTAGCAGGAATGCGCGAGGAACGGCCTTCCTGTGAAATAGGTATTGCTCTTTTGAGCCAGGAAGGTTTGTTCCGGTTGATCCGCGGGCGGTTGGTATGCCTGTTTGCAAAACCAATCCTGCTTATGAATAATAGTGCCTGCCGGAAGTACTTTCAACGCTTTTAACCATACCTGATGAATGGTGTCATATTCGGTATTGGAGAGCGTGAAAATCTCCGGCAGGTCAAGTTTAAAGGCACAGGTTACATCCCCATGTTTGGAAAGGATCAAATCACTTTCCACTTTATACACCGGCAGCACTTTTTCAAGTGACAGCGTTTTTGATGTTTCTTCTTTTAAATGCAATAAGAGGGCGGCCAGCGCCACCAATGCACACGCTACAACTACAATCATCACTTCTTATTTTTCAATATGTCAAAGAACATTTTTCTAGTTCGGCATGTAATGGCAGGAGTAACCTGTCGGTAACCAGCGAGCTTCATCAAGCCATGCTGGCCGTACTTGTGTGAGAACCGGGATACCCATGAGAAAAGCACTATACCCAACAGCAACACACCCGGAATCAACACGTAAGTAGGCACTCCCGCCATATAACATACCGCAAAGACAATCAACAAGCTGATTAACCCAATCACGAGGTAGACAAGGTATTGCGCTTTGATACCCTTGAACTCAATTGCCTTGTTGATGCCTTTGTTGATGGTAAACACACCCGTCATCACGATTTCATTTTCACGTTACCAGTTCTTTTCGTTGGTTCACGAACGTTACGTGGCTTTATTAGTTTATATCCAATTTTATGAACCGGAATAATAACAGCTTCGTGTTCACTGCGCTGTTTATATTCACTCAACCAGTCGGGCCATCCGCCATGATGCAACTTCATCCCTTCGGGATCGAGCACGCGCTCATTCGGAATCTTCACAGCGATTACACTAGCCGGTAGAAAGTGGGCGCCATTCGGTGGATGAAACTGTTCGCCGGTTTGCTTGTCCAGTAAAAAAATATAGTCCTCGTAGTTTGGCGCATAATCCATTTGCGTGAAAGCAATGGCATTGAAAGGAGGCATTACATTTTTTATCCCATTGTTCGGTATATCCACCACGAAAGTCGCTTTGAAACTGCCTTGCTGAATATGAATCACCGGTACTTCTCTTACTTCGCCCATATTGGTAACTGTTAAAAATTGGACACTAATAAAACCCGCGTTATACGCCGAAGAATCCTTTTAATACCGTCGCAACTACTACCAGGAAAATACAGGAGCCGAACCACGCGCTCGCCACTTTGCCGGTGTCCTGATCGCCTGAATTCCACTTGTTAAAGACTTTCACAGCGCCCACCAGGCCAACGATAGCGCCAATGGCGTAGACCAAATTGACGGCGGTACTGAAATAGCCTTTAACTTGCGTTTCTGCGGCAGTGATACCGGCATTCCCGTTGCCGCCGGCCTGGGCAAACACCTCGGCGCAATTCACCAGCAGCGCCATTACCAAAACAGTTAGGGCAATATTTTCCCTGGAGAAGCGCCGGCTTCTCAAAAATTTTACAACATCACTTTTCATTCTACACTATTTTATATTTCTGAATTACACAAAGGGGCAACACCGCGGCACTACTGGCGCCATACGCCGGTTAACGTATCGGCAGGCAACTCCATATCGAGATAGTCTTTTACACATTTTTCGGTATGGGTAATGATGGCTTTGCGGTAGGGTTCATTGTGCAAAACGGGATAACTGGCAACCAGTTGTTGCAGCTGCGGGCGCAGCGTGTGCCAGTCGTTGCGGTCGGATTGACTGACCATTTCCTGAATTTCGTCTGCCAGTGTTTCCAGCAGATCAAACAATTCTTCTTCCGCGGAAATGACCTGCTTTGATGTTTGTACAGGTTCTCCAACAGGCAGGGGTACTTCCGCCGGTTCTTCGGTGTCCTGTGGTTGCCATACCCGTTTACGGGTAGACAATACAGGAAGCTGCCCGGCCGATGAATTGCCCTTCCCCGCTTTCTTGCCAAACACCACAACGAGCAATACATAATAAACGGCCAGGGCAGCACCTGTAAAAAGTATAAATTGGGACCATGAAATATTTTCCAGCATAACGATCATATTTTGGTGTAACAATGTTGTTGCTTGTTTACATCACAAATATGCGGTTGCCGGAGAGGGGTTTCTTACACCAGAACTGTTAGCTGGAAGATTTAGTTGCGCGGATGTTCATCGGCATCGTCCATTCTTCGGATCAGGTTTTCCTTCAACGTATCGAGGAATTGCGTACGGCTTTTCTTCCGGATGCGGATGCCCTGGAATACGCGGTAGTAGTTGCCCAGGTCGATGTTGAGCGTTGTTTCCAGCCAGGTAGCGATCTGGCGAACGTCCAGGTATTCATCGTTGTTGAATAGCCGGGAGGAATGCAGGGCATACAGCAGTTCGATCAGGTCGGATTTGGAACCCGTCCAGCGCAGCATGGCTTTGGGTTTGGACGTGTCGGTACGCAAGGGGTAATTGCGCAGCACAGCCATTTTCTGATCGAGGTAGGTTTGTGTAAGTTCCAGGGATTGAATTTTTGAAAAAGGATACGTGCCGTAGGTGGTAAAGCGCAGATCGAGCACTACCGGGCAATACACGGTGGGAAAACCGTTAGTGGTTTGGCGCAGGAAATAGCGTTCATCCAGGTGTGTAGCGCCGCTGCGGTAGTACAGTACCCAATCGGCGTTTTGTTCAAAGTAGAAGGCCAGCCGTTTGATTTCCTTTTCGAGAAACTTCAACTGGTTTTCTTTACCAGGTGGCATGCGTGTTTCTATCTGGTGGATACGGGTGTAATGGAGGTACATGGCATAGAACCGGGGCAGATCCTCTTTAAAAAATTCAATTTCTTCGGCAGGGTCTTTGAAGCCAGTTTGCAAGACGAGGTTCTTTAAGTCGGAAAGGGCAGTCTGTACCAGGTGGAGGCAGCGGTTGATGCGGGCGATGCTCGCCTGTTCGGTGGTCTGTTCATGGTTAAGGTTTATTTGGAGGGCATTCCAAATAGGATGGGTCATTTGCATAGCTTTTCATTTTATGGTTATGATTGCCTCTATAACCACAAAACAAAGTCCCAAGCGGTGCGGGCTATAATTACCACCAAAAGCAATTACCAGTAATTACCCAAAATATCGTTAAGGCAGTTTTATTGATTTTTACAGCCAGTATATCTTGCACTTTTTGCAGCCAGTCAATGAGGCGCTGATAAGCGGCCGGGTTGTGACGGGTAGCATAATACTGCGTCCGCAGGGAGGATTCCTGCAATTCTTCCCCATTTTCGGAAATGAAATTACGGGCCAGGTAATTGATAATGTCCACTTTTTTGCCTTCCAGCATGCCCGCTTCTTCGCAGGCGGCGGCGAATTGTGCCAGTTCCAGGGAAGTTAACCGCAATTTGAGTTTGGTAAAACCGTTTTCGTATGGGCGTGCCTGTTTGGGGCTCAATAAATTGTCCTGTTCCAGCAGGTACTTGTATTCTTCCTCGATCACCCGCAATATTTGCTCGCTGATAACGGGCAAACCGGGTTCCAGCGCTACGCCTGGTTTGGTATGTTGGCGCCGTTCGGTGCTGATGTACCAGTTTACACGCTCCACCTTTTTTGCCAGTGAGGACATGGCTTCCAATTTCGTGTGCAGCTGCCGGGTGCAAAAGTTGCGGTATTCCAGGTTATTAAAATTGAGAAAATGCAGCTTGTAATGTAGCTGCCAGTTGAGATCATCCATTTCGGGAAAATCTTCGCCGTTCAGGTGCTCCCCGTTAACGGCTGTATATCCGTTCCCGTTCACCGGCTGGGGGCCGGGTTCCGTGGTAAAACGGGCAGCAACGTCCAGGAGGGATAGCAGTTCCCCCATGAATATTTTGAAATAATTGCACTGTTGAAAGGTAAATACCAGTGAATCACGCTGAAAAAACGCTTTCAAGGGCCTGAAAACCACATCCAGCAATGGCTTTTGAATGCCCGGATGTTCATAGAGTTGCAACAGTTGTTCGTAATCAGGCAATAATTTCGCCCTTTTGTGCGCGGTGTACCGCGCCGGCATCGGAAGGCTGTCATCTATTACCGCGCTGTAGTACCGGGTAAGGTGCAGCAGGATCTTTTCCACGTGCAGGTACACGTCTTCGTAGAAGGCCATCAGTTCAGGAACGTTGGCGGTTGCTGCTTGCTGTAAAAAATCCTCGATCTGGTCCAGTAATCTAAGCAGGCTCATTTGATTTTTGCGGATGTAATCATGCGCGTGCCGCACTTTATAGTCGTGGAAGCGCGTCTGAAAGTCACCTTTGATGCGGTAACTCTCAGCCGCCAGCCAGGCCAGTTCCTCTTTCAGCTGTGGTTGATCAACAGGCAGGGAAATTAACTGGTCGGGATTAATCGTCGTAAGCCATTTTTCTACATTGGATAACTCGTTCATTATCATGGGTAATTCCGTTTTTAGGCTAAACAAACACAAATAATAGACTGGTTAAAATTTTTCCCCTGTTAACCGGGTGGTTAGCTAATATAACGTATTTCCTTCATTTCTGGTATAGTCCCGCTTCACTTTTCCTTTATAATTATCTAGTTATCACATAGATACATATTTATGTATCACAAATTAAAAGTTATAACGCATAAATGCAGCATACCGCTGTAAAAAGCTAAACAACAGTAACTTCTTATCGTGATGCAGACGTTTTCAGGCACAATGCAAAATGGGCGCTTTACGAGAAAGCAGCCCATTTTTTGCCAAAGCGATTTCAAAAGACTTTCAGGAAGTTACATAAAGTGCCTGCGACAGTAATGCAGTCATGGGGAGGTGTGCCATTAATCGGTATTACTCGAACTTAAAACCGACGCCAAGGCCGATCCAGGGCTTGCCCTGGTAATACCAGTTTTTGTTTGCGCCAAACATCCAGTCCTGGCCGATGAATACACCGAAGTTGAGTTTATCAGCGAATTCGTAGGTTAAGCCCAGCGCCTCGGTTTATGCTATTTTATTCGTGGTACTGTAATGCTGCGGTAATGCTGGCTGAAAGCCCTTCTTTCGTGCGTAGTTCCTGGCCTTTAGCAAATATCTTTCCGTTCTTATCAATTAACAGCGGCGCCGGGTATCCCTGTATTTTATAGTATTTAATGATGGGATGTTCCGTACCCCGTTGTTCGGTAATCAGGTTGATGGCGTGTTCACCGGTGAAGTTGCCGGTTTGTAAAGACTTTTTCCATAGCGGCAGCTGGCGGTCAATGCTGATGGTGAAAAAAGCGGTGCTGTCATTTCCTGCGTATTGCGCTTCCACATCCTTCAAGGTATGCTTGTAATAGGAAATACAGGCGCCGCAGCCGGTGTACCAGAAGTCTATAAACACTACTTTCCCCCGGTAATCAGCCAACGCATGGTAGGCATTTGCGCTGTCGGGTAGCGAAAATGGAAAGGCAGAAGCACCTTTGGAAAGCTGCACATACGGGAATAGTATTTCTTTCAGGGTGGGATCTTGCATTCCGTCGAAATAACTTCGCGCCACGGAATCGAGGCCCTTAAAGCCACCAGTTCCATACATGGTTATCAGGTGATTGGTGGTAAGGTATTCCTGCAGGTCTTTACCGGGGTAACGTTGCAACAGGATAGCCAGACTGTCTATTTTCAAGGTAGAATGCTGGACTTTTTCATCCTGGTAGGTACGCTCTACGGTGTAGCTCAACCACAGCGGAGCCAACGGATAATACCGGGTAAGGTTGCCGGGGGTGGTGTCTGTTCGGATCATGCGGGTGTAGATCGCCTGTAACGCCGGCAGCAGGGTATCTCTTTTCTGCAAGCCCAACAACCAGGCTTTTGTAACATATTCCCGCAGTTTTGAGTAATTAAAATGCGTGATTATGTTCAGGGTGGTAAGGTTCAGGGCATCCGGTGTAAAGGAACCGGCAGTACGTTGCAGTTCTGCCAGGGAATGGTGCTTCATGGAATCCAATAGGTGCAACTTCTTTTCAAAATTGCCCAGCTCCGAAAGCGTGGCCGAATAGGCAGGATTAAAGATGGAAGGCACCTCGGCCGCGTTGTTGGATAACAGCATACTGCCGGTGGCTTTTTCCAGCTTCCACTGCGTCATTATTTTGGCGGTCCCGTTACCCTTGGCGATTAAGTCGTACGGTAGCTGCTGCATGTAGGTAGGATACTGCTGCGGAGTAAACGCATGAGCGGAGGACGTGAAACGCAGATCAATAGCATCACCTGTTTCTATTAAATAATAGTTTAATAAGATGGTTTTCTTCTCCGGTTTCAGGATGTTAAGGGTAAAGTAACCGGGTTTGGAAAGCCCCGCGCTGGTGAACCGAAAGTTGCCTTTTGGGGCCGCTACTGCCTGGCGGACGTGGGGCATGTTGGATGCCTGGCTGATTTCTGGCAGATTCTTCCACAGCAGCAATTCCACGGAATCCGCGGGTTCCAATCCGTCTATCCGGCCGGATATAGTTACAATCTGACCAAAGCCAGTGGCCGCCATAAGCAACATACAGGAAAAGAGAACAAATTTCATTATACTGTTTTCCCTATAGTGTATAAAACCGGCAAATGTTGGTACGGCCGCGTACCGGATTTTTTGTCTAATAAAGTAAAATAAATGGTATATTTCGTTCGGTCAACCAATATGAATTCCCGTGTTCTCCAAAGAAAATGAACTCTTAGCACGGCTCCAAAAAGGTGAAAATCTGGATGCTGTATTTAAAGACATATACGATAAATACTACGCTTATTGCTTTCAGTGTGTCAATGCGCTGGTAGACGATAGCGATGATGTGGCCGATGTTGTGCAAACTGTTTTTATCACTTTATTTACAGAACAGTACTATAAAACGTCTACTTCGTTGGTTCACCTGTTAAAACTGATGTGCCGGCAGCGGGCCATCAATTTTCTGCATAAGAAGAAAAAGGAAGCCGAAAAGCTGCGGGCGTACCAAGCATACTGCGGGCAACACCAGTTACCCCACTTTTCAGACCAGGTTTTTGAACGGATGGACGACGTTGTACTGCACATGCCACAGAAGTTACGAAGCGTTACCGAAGCCTATTTTAACCGTTTCAAGTATAAGCAGATTGCCGCCACGCTCAATATCAACGTACACTCGGTAAAACAGTATGTACAAAAAGCGATCAACTGTATAAAAACGCAGATACCCTCCAATGAAACTTACTAGAGAAGTGGTACTGGATCTACTGATGCAAAAGGCAGCGGGTGTTATCAGTGAATCGGATGAAGCGATAGTAGATGAATTGATTGCCTCCAATACAGAGGTTGCCGCACTGTGGGCAGAACAGTTGGAGCGGATGAACCGCAATATTTCCAAAGGGTTCTTTACGCCCAAGTCACGTGTTGATGGCTGGGAGGAAGTAATTTCGCGGGTGAAGGTAAAACGCCTCAACCGCAAGTTCCTCCGTTTCTATTTAATTGTTGGTATTATTTTGATTGCCCTTTTACTTTATTGGTTCTTTTTTAAGAAATAATTATTAGCCCATACCCATTTTCATTTACCCCATTGTACTTATTACCGGGGCGTTCACCCGTTCCCCACCCATCCTGGTAGTAATAGCCTTGTTGTAAAATTCCAAAAGCATGTTTAATCGCCTTCATCTATTTGTCTATTCCTTATGTTTAATAACTGTCTTGCTTTCAGCATGTAGTACATCATCAGAGCAAACCACGAAAACAGTTGCGGACCGCGTTACGGTTACCGTCGTAGGGGAAGAAATTACGGAAAGCCCCGTTATCCTGCCGGGTGCCGTAGAATTACCATTTACCACTGATCTTGGATTTTCCACGGAGGGTATGGTTGAACGCCTGTACGTGCAGGAAGGTTCTATTGTCAAAAGCGGGCAGCGCCTGGCGCAATTGGAGCAGACAATGTATGCAGCTTCCACGGCCGCGGCGTCCACAGCAACGGCTGCCGCCCAGGAACGGTTTGCCACCTCCCGGCAGTTGGACAGTACCGGCAGTATTGCCCGCGCAGCGTACCGGGAAGATTTTCACCAGCTCGAATCCGCCCTTGCAGCCGAAAAGCTGGCGGTCGTCAAGCAAAAACAAACTACATTATACGCGCGTGCGGATGGCATTATTACGGCGCGGTTCGTGGATGTAGGTGCGTTTATCCACCCAGGGCAGAAAATCTTTCAGTTCATGCGCAAAGAGCCGTTGAAAATTGTTTGTATTGTTCCGGTTAATATCCGTAACCAACTTAACGAGGGCATGTCCTGTATCATCAGCCGCGCGGGTGATGATACAGGCCGTTTAGATGGCAAGATTGATTTTATAAATCCGGTGCCTGATCCCACTGATAAACAATTCCGGGTGAAGATCAGTTTGTACGGATCGCAGTCGCCGCTCCCCCCGGCAACAGCCGTTTCCGTGACTTTTTCGCGCCAGCGAACAAAGGTGCTGGTTTTACCGCAGGCAGCTATACACCTGGATGACAGCGGACGGACCTACGTTTATTCCATTCACAACGATACGTGCAGGCAAACCTTTATCAGCGTGAAAGGCGCCGGTGGGAAAGTAAACCAGCCCGCCATAGAGGGCTTGCTTGTTGGTGATAGTGTAGTACTGGCTGGACCTGCGAATCTGGATAATAAACCTGTTACCCCTGTACCTAATCAATATTAAGCTATGCGGAAACTGAATAATATTCCATTGTGGTCAATTCGGTACCGGTCCATTGTAGTAAGCATTTTTGCGTTGGTAGTGGCCTATGGCGTTTTGCAACTCTTTGTAATGGACAGGCAGGCCGACCCCACTATCCGGCCTTTGCAGGGGGCCATTGTAACGAAATACGGCAGCGGCACTGCCTTGGAGGTGGAACAGGAAGTAACCAACAAACTGGAAGCATACCTGGCTACCTTTAAAGAGATTAACCGTGAAAAAACAGAATCCGAATCCCGTCCTGGTCTTTCTAACATAAAGGTTGAATTAAACCCCGATGTTAGCGATCCTACCCAGTTTTGGAGTGACCTGCAACTTGAACTGAACAAACGACCTTTTCACGGTGCTACTATTCAAAACGACTGGTCAAAAATCACGCAGGTGATTTTGGTGGTATCCTCACGCGAACACTCGCCACGCGAAGTAAAACGGTTCGCTGATTTTATTCGCCTGGGTGTAGCAAAACAGGAAGGCGTGGCCGGTGTCCGGCAGATTGGCGAACAAACGGAGGAAATCAGCATAACCACCAGCGCGGAAAAATTGAAGTTATACCAACTTGATTTGGAAAATCTGTTGCAGGGAGTGGCAGTAAGTCACCAGCAGCAGGCTGGTGGAAGTTTCGCCGATGGAGGATACAATTTGCCCTATACAGTTGGGGGTACGCTTCATAGCGTAGAGGCCATAAAAAATATTCCTATTGCCGTTGGCCTGGGCAAAAACATCCCGCTTGCGGCGGTTGCAGATGTGACCAGGGTGTACAGCAGGCAGAAGATGGCTATTGGAACACAGGGAAATGCTATCATGCTTGGGATCAATTTAAAGGCGCATATTAACGAAGTAAAAATCGGGGAACAGCTTGACGAGCGAATAGCGCTTCTGCGGGCGAATCTGCCAAAGGACATTGACATCAAAAAGGTGGTAAGTGAACCCGAATATGTTCACTATACTATGAATCAATTTTCCAAAGAATTTTTGGTGGTGTTCATCGTAATCACCTTTGTATTGATGGTAAGTCTTCCATTCCGAACGGCAGTGGTATCCTCAATCGCCGCCCCGATCTCAATATTTATGGCGATAGCAATTCTTAGCCTGATGGGCATTCCTTTTCAACAAGTGTCGCTTGCAGGGTTGATTCTTTCTCTCGGCCTTGTTGTGGATGATGCTATTGTAGTGGCAGACAATTTCCTCGATTTGCTCAGGCAAGGGTACAGTATAAGGACTGCTGCCTGGAAGTCGGCGCATTTGCTGTTGCGGCCTTTAACACTGGCAACGGTGTGCATTATGGTGATCTTCTTCCCGCTGGCGTGGTTTACCGTGGGGCTGGCAAAGGAGTTTATGATTACCCTGCCTATAACGGTGGCCGTAGCCGTGGGAGCATCGTACCTGGTAGCCATTTTTATCACCCCTGTTTTATGCTTTTACACGGCAAAATGGGAGTTGCTTCGTCGCAAGGAAATTGAGGTTGCACACAAGGAAAGTCGGTGGAGTAAGTTGCTACAGAATAAATACGACAAACTCATTGATTGGGCATTTAACAACAAGAGGAAAGTAATAGTTGCGTCCTTTGCCTCCACTGTGGCAGGGATCATATTGCTGTTCTTTGTTAAACTCGTTTTCTTTCCGAATGCAGACATTGATAAATTTAATGTGCTGGTCAATTTACCGGTCAATGCCAGCCTGGCACAGACCCGCGCTGTAGCGGCACAACTGGAAAAGAAAATCAGGGAAGACGATGGCGTACAGGACGTAACTACTTTCCTGGGCGTTTCCGCCTTCCGGTTTCATGTTACCTATGCTCCGGCTTTTGCTGATGAAAATTTTGCACAACTTTTTATTTCAACGCAGGATGTTGCCAGCACCCGGCGCCTATCGCGCAAGTACGTGGACAGCCTGGAAGGTAGTATTCCCGGTGTGGATATACAGGTGCGACCTCTTAATTTCAATCAGACCGAGGCGCCCATTGAAATTCACATCGCGGGGAATGATTTAGAGGTACTCAAAAAAATCGGTGCTGAAATTTGTGATAGTATAAGAAATATTGAGGGCATAAATTATATACGTACCTCTTTTGGACGTGATTATACCGGACTTGACGTTGTTGCGAAAAGTTCGGTTACTGGTGACTTTCAGGTGCCTAAGTCGGCAATAGGCTATGTTATTCAGGCAGCTAGTGATGGCATCCCGGCTGGATCGTTTTATGAGAATGATGAAAAGGTTAACCTGGTGCTACACCTGGCAAAAGCAGACGGACAGGGAGAAGGCACGGGTATGGTTCCCGTACGTTCTATTAATGGGGGCATGACGACGCTGGGCGATGCCGTTAACTTCCGGTTAAAAAATCACACGGCGACCATTACTCACCGCAATGGTGAACGGGTGCTTACGGTTCGGGCAGAAGCGCAAAAAGGCATTACTGCTTTTGATGTTTTCCGGCAAGTGGATAAAAGAGTAAAAGCCATAAAGCTGCCCAATGGATATACCCAAACTTACGGCGGCGAAATAGCTACTATTTTAGAAAACTTACCTGGACTGGTTACCGCTATACTGGCTGGGTTGTTTATTATATTCTTACTCACCTTGTTTGTCTATAAGAGTTTTGTAATGGCAGCCCTCGTAGTACTGACATTTATACTAAGTATTCCCGGTGCCGCTTTGGGGCTGTTTATTATGCAGTATCCGTTGGGCTTTATGGCAGGAGTTGGTTTGCTTGCCTTGATAGCTATGGTACTACGCAATGCCATCACCAAATTGGAATACGCCATTTTATACATGAAAGCAGGACATGGTATAGAAGATGCTTGCAAAGAAGCCTCCAAACGCAGGATGCGGCCTGTTGTGCTGACCTCCGTTGTTGCTTCTTTAGGATTGGTTACCATGATAGCAGGTGGATCACCGATGTGGGCGCCACTAGCGACCGTGATCGCATTTGGCATACTGTATTCCGTAGATAAGTCGCTTATTGTAATACCGGTTTTATTATCGATGTGGTACAAAAAACCGGCGGCGCGTTTCACACGGCCACGCAGGTACGCGGCTATTTCTCTATTTATCATCATCCTCTTTGCTGTTGTTCCGGTGAAAGCCCAGGTACTGGACCTGGAGAACTGCAAAGCCAAAGCCCTGGAAAATAATTTAGGTATTAAAAGCAATAAGGAGCAGGTAAAATACAGTATGCAGTCCGTTACGGCGTTGAGGCGTTCGGCTGCGCCGAAAATTGCGGGCAATGTGTATGGCTTTGCTGCCGGGGCGCCTGTGAAAGATATACTGGTTCCCTATGGAGGCATTGGGGCCATAGGCGTTGAACAACTCTTATATGCCGGTGGTTACAACCGGCTAAAAACCCGCGGGGCGGAACTGGTGCAGCAAGCGGCGCAGGTAGATTTGGACGCCCGGATCAATGCAGTATTGTTCAGCACCGAAAAATTATTTTGGCAATACCAGTCGGCATTTGCTGGAATGGAAGTGATAAACACCCGTGCGCGGGCTATCGAGCGAAACCTCTTTGAAATAAAAGAAGGTATCCGCGCAGGTACCGTGCAGCAAGAGGATTCTTTGTTACTCACCATTGCCCTTATGGAAAATACGGTTCAGTGCCGTCAACTGACTAACCAGTTAAAATTGTTAAAAGCCAGGATATGCTTTTTAATGGGCGTCGATACGGCCGGCGTGGAAATTAGTACGGGCCAGTGGTCTGAAAAGGGGGAAGCTGTGCTAACCGGATCTGTGAACAATACGGCGCTGCATCCCGCGGCACGACAGGCCATCTTACATACCCAACAGCTGCAGGTGGAGATAGATTTGTTGAAGGCCGCGGGCCTTCCAAAGATCGGACTTTCCGGTGGCCCTTATTACTGGTTGGGGTCTGCCGGAAAAGGAGGCGGTTTGCTGCCCCAATCATCTTTTATCAGTGGATACGCCACCATAGGGCTCACAGTACCTATTTTTGATGGCGGGGTAAAGCGCACTCAAATGGCAGCGTTGAAGTCACGGCTGGCGGCGACGCAATACCAGGAACAGTTGACCGCGGCAAATCTCGAACTGGCGCGGCAGGAATTGTCGGCGCACATTCAGACAGCCAGTGAAACAATGCAGATAGCCGGGGAAAAGGAAAAGGCGGCGCAGGCGTTGCTGCGATTACGCCAGGTGCAGTTTGGTGCTGGCAGGATCAGCCGAAAAGCATTGTTGGAAGCCGAAGCCGATTTGCAACAAGCCACGCTGGAATTGCTCAAAGCGCGGTCTGCGCTTTCGATTGAGAAAGCAAGGCAATTTTACCAGCAGGAAGTGACAGAATAACGCTTACTTTCCCATGAGGCTGAACAGCCTTTTCCTTTTCGGAGGTGCCGCTTTCTTTGAGAACTTCTTTAACTCCCGGTACACTTCTTTTTTCAACAGTTGGTAGGAAGTACTGTTGAATGTTTTGTATGCTTCCGTTATGAGCAGCTCTACAAAAAAACGTTGCACCATGCTGTAACTGGTGATAGGCGTGCAGCCCATCCATAAAAAGCAGCGAATATAAATGTCGCGGTTAGCGACGTAAAAGAACTGCCAGGTTATCAGATCGCCTGTTTTGATTTTTTTCAAAAAGACCGCTTCTTTAGAAAGGTCCTCTATAGCAGGGTTGGGCATTTGAGGTAAACTTTAGCCAGGTTAAGATAACGAATTATTATGTCTTTGCATGTTAAAACGCTGTAAATCTGAAACTTACAAACATATTGGTGAGGGCTATTGATGAATACTGATGATGTTTTCTTGCTGATTGTATTTCAGTCCGGACGTTGTACTCAACATGTCCAAGAACTCTGTTACCGGCCGGTGCTTGTTTATGCGGGTAGTAATTTTAACCTCCGCGGCTGCGGCTGATAACTCCACTTTCATATTAAACCACCGTTGAATCGTAGGAATAATATCAATCAACGGCGCATTGTCAAAATACTGGATGCCCTGCCGCCAGGCCAATGCCTGCATCGTGTCAACGGGTTCGATTTGCCATTTACCCGCCACGTAAATGCCTGCATTACCCGGTGTGAGCTGCGCGTGGCTGCTGTCTTGGGCGATCAGGTCAACTTTTCCAGCAACTAAAACCGTTACAGGTTGCCCCCGTGTGTACGTGTTTACATTGAAGCTGGTACCTAACACCTTCACTGTACCACCGGGATAATGCACGTAGAATATCCGTTTCGCGTTTGGCATCACTTCAAAATAGGCTTCCCCTTCCAGGTACACTTCCTGACTATTGCTGTTATCATTGGCAAAGCGCAATTTGGAATCGGCGTTTAAGTGAACGGTAGATCCATCCATAAGGACCAGTGTATAATCGTAGGTAGCTGGCACGATCAATTCGTTCATGCCCTGACCTGTTGCATGGTCAATGATGGTTAAGGTATCTTTATTGGCTTTAATAAAGCCGTTGTTGGCGATCATAATGTCTTTATCCAGTAGCTGGGTGGAGCCGTCGGATAGTTTAAGCTGGACGCCGGCAAGCGGTCCTGGCGCTACTTTATCGCCCCCTGGAATATGACGGAATAAAAAAAATGCTATCGAGGCCCCTGCCAACAAAATGACGCTGGCGGCTACCATCCATAAGCGACGGTCTACCCGTTGTATATCGATCTTATGTTCAAATTTTTCATATTCAGCGAGTACAGCCTGCTGCTCCAATTTATCAGGCAGCCGGTTCTTTTGCAGGAACTGCGTGAGGTTGTTATGGATCGCCCGCACCTGTGAATAGTTCTGCAAAGCACTGTGCAGCTCTATTTGCTCAACGGGTGAAAGTTCGTTATAGTAATTGCGCAATATCAGTCCTTCGTAATACGCCTTTTGTTCATTATTCATCGAAAATAGTGTTATGAGGCTGAAACATATTTTTTCAACTTTCCAAATGCCCGGTAGATGTAAGTATGCAGGGTGCCAGCATTCATGCCGTTGCTTTGGGCCGCTTCTTTGTGGGTTTTCCCTTGAAATACCACACTCTCCACGACTTTCATTTCCTGTGGCGATAATTTGCCCAATGCTTTGTTTACTTTTTTGTCCAGGTATGCCCTTTCTTCTTCTTTGATTTGCTCGGAAATGAAATCGGTAGGTTTTTCAAGGGTTAGCAAGTAGCGGCTCATTTGGGCGTTTTTACGCCGTTGCTCTTTGATGAACAAAAAGCATTGGCGGCGGATGCTGACCATAAGGTACGCCTGCAGGGATGTGTGAACCTGCAAGTACGTCTTTTTCTCATACACTTCCAGGAAGCAGTTTTGAACCAGGTCCTTGGCTATAAACTCATCACCTACAATGCTGAATGCCTTTGCATAGAGCATGTTGAAATAGGTGGTATAGAGATTCTTCAAAGCCCCAGGATCTCCTTCCTTCAATTGTTGCAGGAGCGGATCGGTGTTCATATTAGCAAAATTATAAAATTATCCGCAAACTAGCTGAACGGCGATGATTCCTAACCTCTTACGTCTAATTGGAGAATGTAATTCAACAGTGCATGGGGGGTGCCCGGAAGAACACATATAATATACGGCAATTTCTCCGAAATGGTTCGATAAGTATAAGCGGCGTGCCTTGTTCAGTAAAGTTTGGTGGAGCGAGGGCCTTCCTTGACATAGGGAGGGCGCAGGGCTCAGACTTGCAGCGAACCGTGTAGCTTGGCGGCAACGGATACACATACAAGCGAGCCTGCGCCCATGTGATGGAACGCAGGCATCGCTACTTACTCCCTGTTGCCGCCAAGCTACACAGGTGATAAGAGGATGACAATGCGAAATATTTTAGGCTCGCAAAGTAATATTTTTTTAACCTGAATTCATAGAAGTATTTTTTTGGATATTAAGTGGAGGTAGCAGAAAGTTTTTTTTGTTCCTTTACCCTTTACCAGCAGTAATTTAACAAAAATCCACATAAATACATAACTATAGTTATGTATTTTCTACGAAATACCGGATTTGATTGCGGCAAAAAATAGTATGCCGAAGATTTCAGCGATAGATATATACGTAATAGCACAGGTCAAGAAGCGAAGGGAGGAATTGAAGTTAAGCCAGGAAGATTTGTCTTTCCGGTTGAATAAATCAGAAGGCTATATCAGCCAGTTTGAAAGCCATAAACGCGGTAAGGCGTTCAGTATCCGTATGCTGAATGATCTGGCAAAAGCGTTGGATTGTTCACCGAAATATTTCATGCCGGATCAGTGGTTTGAGTAGGCCCATAGCGTTTTTTCCTGCATCCGTGTTGCAGTGGCACAAAGTTTTTCAGCCGGTGTTTGCGCTATTAAATTTGTAAATTGTAAGGCGTTTGAACCCGTGATAAATGAAAAACTAAACCTTATTCCGTTATGGAGCTCCTTGTTCAACCCTTTGCTGGCGGCATTGACAATGGAAGGCCCCGGCCATTGCCTGTAGCGTTAAAAAAATTGCTTCCCCGATGGTTAACCTTAGACTACCGGGAATACCCCGATGGATGGGCCGCCAAAGCAAAGTTATTTCATCGTGACTTTACGCTGCATTACTATTACCTGCATTTCCAGGCATCGCAACAGGTACAGATCGTTGCCAGCAAACCGACAATTGCGTTGCAGTTCACTTTACAGGGCAATGCGCTGGGGAAGATGGCCGGCGGTGGCCACATACACATTTTGAAAGAAGGTATGGCAGGCATTTTTTACCTGGTGCCAGGTGCCAACCTGGCAACGATAGGTGCCGCACCCTTTATTTCTTTCCATGTAGAGTTTACGGACCACCTGCTGGAAGAGTTGTCGCAGGATCTCAAAGATTTTAACGAGGCGCTGACTTATATCCGGGAAAGCCCGCAGGCGGGCCTTCCGTTAGTAACATTCCCCCTTACCTATGAGTTGCGGCAATTGATACATCAATTCCTTGCTTGTGATGGATCAGCGGGTGCCGCGTTAAAACTAAAAACGCAGCTGTTGCAATTACTGGTACAGGCGAATTCCTCGATCCTGGAAGACCGGAGTACGGAGGACCTGCCGCATTCCGTGTACAAGGAAACTTTACTCCAAATAAAGCAGGCTATCAGTAATGACCCGAACATCAAAGTGTTTTCTCTGGAAGTACTGGCAAAGCAGTACCACATCGAACCTTCTACAATTTCCAGGCAGTTCCATTATTTATTCAAGATTCATTTCATGGATTACCTGCGGTTGCGGGTGATGGAAAAAGCCTTTCTGCTTATAGTGGATACCGAAAGGACCATTACGGAGATAGCCGACGAACTGGGGTACAATTCCAAATCCAACTTCACCCGTGCGTTTTTCAGGTACTACCAGGCTACGCCCAGCCAGGTACGAAAAGATAAGGGGTTGCCGGGTACGTTACTAAAAGTATAGCGGATGAATACAGCAATCAACAAATGATAACCAGGCGCAGCATAAATTGAGGATTTTTGAATTGGATTTACGAACACGTTATGTTACCTGATGCCGTAAAGCCATTGTTGCAAACCTTTATTGACGTTGACCATGAAAAGACGCGCTATTGCCCTGGAGGTGATTGTATTCCTCTACATCGTTATGCTTATGTACGCTGGGGTGAGTAAGCTGATACACTACGACAAAACGTATCAGCAAATGTGGAATCAGCCTTTTGATACCATGTTTGCCCCTTTTTTAACCTGGTTTATACCGTCACTGGAAATTTTGCTGTGTGTATTACTGGCATGGGGGC
The DNA here is from genome assembly GCF_937874145.1 of uncultured Chitinophaga sp. GTDB lineage: Bacteria > Bacteroidota > Bacteroidia > Chitinophagales > Chitinophagaceae > Chitinophaga. Next base: position 20,326 of record NZ_CALNBI010000161.1, read on the forward strand.
GAACACGGAAATGGGGCCTGTATGGTGCCACGGCACTGATGGCCGTGTTCACGGTGTACGTCGGGATCATTTGGTTTGGACGCGACAACTTTAAAGTACCGTGCAGCTGCGGGGGCTTCCTGGCAGCAATGGATTGGCCGGAACATTTCTGGTTTAACCTTACGTATGTGGCGCTTGGAATCATCGGTATTTACTTACACAACAGACCTTTCATATCTACAGAAAGACGCCTCGCGGCGTAAATGAAATGCTTATGAAAAAAGCTAAATCCTTGCTGATAGTAGCCGGGTTTACACTCGCTATTATTCCGGCGTTGGCTTATGTAGATGACCCGTTGTGTTCCGTTTCAGCGTTGGGATACACGCAATCAATTAACGATCCCGCGTTTATCATTCCAGGTGCATACGATACCCGATACGAATGTATCTACCGTGAAACGGAAGTGTGCAGGTATGTCAAAAAGCAGGATGGTACATTCATCGCCTGCAAGGGTAGGTTAATCATCCCCGACAAATAAATTTTTCAATATCGTTATTGTGCGCACATGACAGGTGAAACCTGCCTTACAGGTTCCGTAATCTGTAATTCTATTCAATCACAACAAAAAATATGTGTTATGAAAAAGATCAAAGTAGTATTCGTTTCTACAGCTTTAGTCCTCGGTTCGTTGGCTGCCTTTGCATTTGCAGATGACCCGCTTTGTGCAACTGCGCCCATCGGTTATACTCAACCGATAGACAATCCTAGTTTTCAGATTCCTGGAACCTATCTGAACAATTACGAATGCCAGCCAAATACTCAGGCAACGTGTCGCTACGTAAAAAAGGCGGATGGAACTTTTGTTCAATGCACTGGAAACCGCGTGCAATTGTAAAAGAAAGACCCGGAAACAGAAGTTTCCGGGTCTTTTTCTATTTAATCATCGTTCGTTCTGCTCAATATTCCCTAGATCAATTTCATTTTTCGGAATAGGTAGGGCATATTTTTTATCATTTGGTTGTAATAAATATTCTTTATTGTCTAAAATTCTCTTTATAGTAATTTGGTATCCTTCTATGTTTAGTCTTTTAATATCTGTCCACCTTATCCCCCGAAATACAAGTTCCTTTCTTCTTTCAGAGATTATAATAGACAATGCTTTCTATTGGAGGCATTTTTATCCACGTACGTTGATTGCCCATTTATATCAACTTCCCATCTTGATTTCAATAGTACATTTAGTGTTTTCATAGCAGTTTGAAAATCACCTGCCCTTGCAGATGATTCAGAACTGATTAGATACATTTCATCAACTGCTAATCCGGTAAAACAGTAAGAAGCATTAATATAACTGGCTTTCAACGTAAACAAGTTACTCCCAATTGAGCGAAAATAAATAGTTTTTCTAAGATCGTTAGGTTCATACTGCTTGATTAAATTGCTATCTACAAATAAAGCAGAATTTGAAGAGGATAAATAAAAATTTCTTACAAACCTGTCATAAAAAATCATTTCTGGATTTATATTTTGTGGTAAAACGGGCCAAGGATTTCTAGCTGTTCTACTAAGTGTTGAAAATTTAATCAAAGTACTTTTTAATGAAATTGCCTTGTTAGCGTATAAACCAGCTTGCTCATAATTTCCCATTGTCAAATATACTCTTGCAAATAAGGAGTAAACTGTAAGGAGGGTTGGTTTATACGGTTTCTTGTCATTAAAGTCACGAAAGATATTTGTTTCTGCTTCTTTTAAATCGGAAATTATTTGATTATATGTTTGAAATAAATTTGATCTACTTACTTTATTATTTATATCAGGATCAGTTTTAATTGGAAGTCCTAATTTTTCTTTTGCCGTAGAGGAATCGTAAGCAAGGCAAAATATTTGAGCTAGGCTAAAATATGCGTAAGCTCGTAAGAAATGGGCGCTACCCTTTATTCCCTTCCACTGATTTCGATTATCATCTGTTGTATTAATACCTGAAAGTACTTTAAGAATATTGTTACAGCTAAAAATCTGTTTATAAGGAACATTCCAGTCATCAATATCTGTAAGTCCTTCATAAATATCAGTGTTCCAAACGTAACAATTCCTAATTTTCGTATCACCAAATGCTTGCCAACTAGCTAAATTCGGCAAGTAGTAATCGTCCGAAGAAAACTCTCCCATTTCAGGACTAAAAGAGAAGGTGGTGTTTATATCTTCCAACATCAAATCTAAATCAGACAAACCATTTGGTATAACCAAATCAGAGCTTGGCTTTTCATCAAGGAAATCCTTTTTACAGGAAACTATTGTGGAAAATGCCATTATCAAAACGATATATCTTGAAAGTTTCAACATAATAATTCATTTAAATTTTACACTTACACCCAATGAATATGATCTTGGATTTGGGTAGCTTATAAAGTTTCCTGGTATAAAATCGGGATCAATACCAAACTTATTAGATCGCCATAATAGCCCAACATTATTAATATAGGCGTATAAACGGAGTTCATTTACGAAGCGTATTATTCTTTCTGTTGGAAGCAAGTAGGACAAATGAATATCTTGCAATCTAATGTGATCTCCTTTTTCAACATTTATTTCGGACATTGAGTAAAGATTACTTCGAGAGGGATTATCAGGATATACAATTGATGGCACGTTTGTTATCAATTCATCGCCTGGCGCCTTCCATCTTTTTCCGTAATCGGGGTTGTAGAAATTTAAAGATATAGCTGGATTAAGAATACTTCCATAATCCAAAGAATTTCTTCTAAAAAAATAGCCAAACTTGCCTGTTATATTAAAGGAAAGGTCAACTTGTTTATAAGTAAATGTATTCCGTATGCTCATATTAACTGTTGGTATGGCTGAACCATGAAATCGAAGAGTTGTATTGTCGTTAGTACCTGTAATAGCGGAATAGTCTTTACTTGGCTTTCCATCAACAATCCCAATCGGATCACCAGTAAGCGGATCAAGTCCTCCCCATTTATAGCTATAAATCGAATAAACTGGATTCCCTTCAATCGGATTAAGCCCATACAACATATAGCTACTCACAGATCCCGGTTTCGTTTTAAATTTTGTAACCTTATCGGTGGCATAACTTATAAGCGTATTGGTCACCCATTTTATTGATGTATTAAGGTTAATAGTGGCTAAAGAAAGATCAATTCCACTTCCTTTCATATTCGCGTTATTACCACGGTATTGTGAAATTCCATCCGACGGCGCTAACGGACTAACTCCTATCATATTTATTCCGTGCTTTTTGAAATACTCAATCGATCCTGAAATTCTATTGTTAATTGATGCAAAATCAATGGCAACATTTGCCATTGATATTTTTTCCCAAGTAAGATTAGGGTTCGGTGGGCTTGAAATAAAAATGCTAGGGTTATTAAACAAATTTATATAAGAGGTAGCGGTAAGGTATGCTGTTGTACGTTTATCAAGGTTTCCATTATAGCCGTAGGTAAGTCGTATTTTTAAACTTGGAACCTCCCTAACAGAATAGAAATCCTCGTTGCTAATTGCCCACGCAAATCCTAATGAATATAATGGAACACCTTTCTTATTCGTATTGACGCCGAAAATATTTGATTCATCTTTTCTTACACTTACCGAAGCTGTATAACGATTGTCATAATTATAACTACCATTAAAGAAGTAAGAAATGTTATTATCAATTTGTTGTTGCCGAAGGATACCGAATGAACTGTTGGGGATTGCTGCTGTACCACCGGTTACCTGCTGATAGGATTTGGTATAGTCTATCTGTACAAAGGATTCATTTTCTTTGTTATATCCATACATTCTTTGGTTGGGAGCGAAAAGAATTTTATTAGACCTTTTCTCTGCGCCAGTAATTACGTTAATCGAATGTTTTAGAATATTTTTAACAAAAGTTAGATTAGCTCTAAAATCGTTTGATTCATGCGTAGTTTGTGCATAGTCGAAAATTGCGCCTCTAGGGACTTGATATATTACATCCTGATTATTAACCTGGGAAAAACTATTTATTAAATTTCTAGCTAAATAAGAATTGTTACTGTAGTAGTTGCTGCTTTCACTACCTCCTTTTGAATATTGATATAGCAATTGTAGGCTTAGATTTTTGAGAAGTGAGTATTTCAAATCAACATTGCCGATAAACTCGTTGATGTTATTATTTAAATCAACATCGTTAATATCGTCCAAGGGCCTATAATCCCAGTTCATGAATAAACCTGATCCAGTTGTATCAGTAAATGCACGTCGAAAATTTCCTGGTATTACAGCATTCTTTCCATCAGAAGTTTTTAGTTCTCCATATGGTGTTTTATAGCTGCTTGGGATTGATGTGCTATGATTGTTTGTTTTTGAATATATTAAACCAGTTGATAATTCAACTTTATCTTTTATAATAACAAAGGAATTCTTTCCGTTAACAGTAAATCTTTTAGAGTTATTCTTTACTATTTGTCCATTATCGCCATCATATCCGAAAGAGTAATAGTATCTGTTCCAATTATTACCACCAGAAATGCCAATTGAATATTGTTGTTGGACTAGTGGCTTATATATATATTTGCTCACATCATTTCTAATATCAGTGTTTGAAATTTCTTTTATCTTCCTCGCTGATTCATCATTTGAAATTATTCCGTTTTTTTCTTCCCATAAAACATTTATAACATCAGAACTATATAAGTAAGGGATGAACCCTAAATAAATGTCGTATGCGCCTTTTGAAAAAAGAAACTTTTCTGCGTCCACGTATTCAGAACTACTCATTTGTGGTGTGTAGAAGATATTAGGTTTTTCAGAAACCGTTGCATTCGCATTAAAAGTAATTGTAGGCCGAGTATTTGCGTTACCCCTTTTAGTTGAAATGACAATTACTCCATTTGCAGCCCTTGTTCCCCAAATTGAAGCGGACGCAGCATCACGCAGTATTGTCACTGATTCGATGTCATTGGGATTTAATGAATTTATATCACCTGAAAATGGAAAATTGTCAAGTACTATTAGCGGTTCTGCGTTTCCCAAAATAGTACTCCTACCACGGATGGATATAGACGATTGACCTTGTTGAAGATTTCCATTCTTATTGAAAGCAACACCGCTAGTTACACCCTCTAATCGGTTTAATACGTTTGGCCCAACGCTTCGATTATATAATTGGTTGCTTACCTGTACGAATGATCCAGTAGCTCGTTCCTTCGGCACTTTCTGATAACCTGTAGAATACACTGACACGCCTTGCAGGTCTTTAACGGCTACGTTTAGTACCACGTTCAGGATTCCGCTTCCTGTAAGCGCAACGATCTTCGTTTCATATCCGGTAAATCCAACCTGAACAATAGAGTTCGTGCCTACATCAGCTATACGAAAACTGCCGGTCCCATCAGCGGAAGTACCCTTTCTGGTTCCTTGAATCTGGATGGAGGCACCAGGTAATGGATTGCCCGCCGTGTCCCGCACAGTACCGGTAAGTACAATAACAGGAACGGTGTCTGCAACTGGCGGTGGTACAACGGCACCAGCTTTCCCCTCTGCCTGTTTGTATAACGTTATGTATTGTTCGGTCTTTTTCCACGAAAGGTTTAAGCCCCGGAGGACCGTGGTTAATACCTCGTCTACCGACGCATCTGATAGATTAACTTTTACTTTTTGCCTATCGTTGAGAACTGTTGAGGCATAGGAAACTTCTTTCCCCGTTTGTGTTCTAATAATGCCAAAGATGGCTTTTAATGTATAAGTTCCGTTTATTGAAATTTTGGGCTCTGGATCAGCGCCGGCATTTGCATATGTGTAAGCATGTAGAACCACGCAGAAAACCCCGAAAAGCAGCAATATTTTCCTCATTGAAGTTAGTTTGATTGATAAAAGATTTTGGCGCGCACATGCTTATAGTGGCAGAAACATAAAAATGTTGGTACACCGTTGGGGAACTTTTTCAAAAAAAAATGCGGAACAAAATATACGTAATAATTCGTACATTCAAAAATTGTTAAATTACAGCGCTTTAGAATTGTGCGGCCTCGGATAAACCCAAACGTCCAAACCTTATCCCAAATGATTCTTCCTATTGAAGCCACGAACGATTTTTTCGAGCCATCCTCAAAAATCCCGGCAAAGTACAGATCCTACCTAATCCCTGGTGCGCTTACCAGATTTACCCAGGACAACGAAGGCGTAATCCTTGACCAAAAGATACCAGGAAGAAAATATACCGGCTGGGTGCATAGAATATGGCTTTCCAATTTGACTTTATTATATCCTTTTGCAGTAAAAGATACCTGGGCGCTTCATTTCTGGCTGGCCCGAAGGATTCCGGCAAAGCTGGAGCATGGACAAACCGTGATCCTGGATGACTGCACTTTGTTTTATCTGCCAGCAGCCGAATATACTGCCTGGCCGATGCCTGGAAATGCGATCAGCTTTCACATTAACTTTGATGAATTCGCTTCCAGTAACCAGGAGGTTTCAGAAGTGGCCGCGGACGCACATAGATCAAAAATTATTAATGAGTTTCCATATCCTATAAGTCCCGTATCTTTCAGAATAATTAAGCGGGTATTCTCGTGCAAATTTTTAGGAAGATGCGCAGAAATATACCAGGAAAGGAATTTCAAAAATTTGCTGGATTGCTATTGGCAGCAGAATGAAAATAAGGGAAAGTACCAGCTGATTAAAACAATAAAAACGATTCTTCAATTAATAAGGGAGCAGGCACAATTACAACCGCTACTATTTTCATCTTACGAGAGTGTCGCACGGAATTTTGGCATATCAGTTCAAACATTGCGCGAAGGGTTTGAAAGCTATTTTCACATTACGCTGCATGAATACGTTCGGCAGGAAAAATTGATGACGGCTTTTGAATGGCTGGCTGCTTCAAGCAAAAAGGTTGAGGAAGTATCCAAAAACTTAGGTTATCACAACCGCGCATTTTTTGAAAGTGATTTTGAGAATTATTTTGAATGTTCAATAACAGATGTTTGTCGTTTCAAATGACAGACAGTAACGCTATTATTCACTCAAATTGTTCATCATGAGATCAGTTGCATTATTTGAGCAGGACCAAGAGAACAGATATATCTACAGCATGATTTTAAAGGAAAGATTTACTGTAGATATAGTTTCCAATAAGGAAGATTTTCAAACGATAACTGAAAAGACAAATTTGATTGTTTTAGGGTTTAATCATTTTAATCAATACGCCCGCGACCTCGTATTCGCTGTATCATCACATGGTCCTACATCGAAAATTCCTTTACTCCTTCTCATAGGAGTTATTGACAAAGGGGTACAATTGCCGAAACCTACCAATCATCGCAAGGTACTGTTTAAGCCGTTCACCACACAGGAGTTGATAACTGCCATTGAAGAAATAGAGGTTTGTAATAATGCGTGAACTATGACGCAAGTATGTACGTATTTACTTATAGGCTCCGGACATACGTACATGTGTAATGAGTACTTAAAGAAATAATACTTTTTCCGTTAACAGGTTATTAGCATATTCTGTATTCGGTAAGTTTTACATTTAAATCCCAATTTCCAAATCCGTATGACTGAAAACAAATCCCCGGTAGAAAAATACCTCGAACAACTTGAAAAGGATGCCGAGCGCGTCCGAAAAAACTCCCAACAGAATGTGACACCGGCACCGGCGCTTGTTAAACTGGATAATGTTGATATAATTCATCAGAACACAATTGTCATGGTGCAAGGGCAAACAGGTGTCCATAAAAGTAGGTTGTCGCAAATCATTTCGTCAACAATAATGCCTTCACCTAAAAAAAGTGAACGTATTTTCGACAAGCTGGGTTTTATTTCCAATCCGAAAATTTCGACTACGGTGTTGTACGTAGATACTGAAAGAAATATACGGGATCAGTTCCCATTTGCAGTACAGGAGGTACATAAAGTGGCTGGCTATAACTTACTGGAAATTTCAGATAATTTTATTCCCATTTCTTTAATTAATATTCCGAGGCAATATCGATTAGAGGTTCTTAAAATGTATGTTGAGAAAACAAGGAAGGACATACGCGGCCATTTATTTATTGTGTTGGATGTAATTACGGATTGCATTTCGGAAATTAATTCAGCTTCTTCCGCTTTTGATTTAATAGATTGGATCAACGCCATGTGTGATAAGCAAAATTCTACTTTCTTAGGCGTAATTCATGAAAACCCCGGAAGTGATAAGGCGCGAGGTCATGTAGGTACTGAACTGGAAAATAAAGCGACTACTGCCATTGCCATAAGAAATTTTAAATCAGATGAAGATGTAGAAGTTTTCGAGGTTAGGTTTAAGAAAACGAGAAACCGAAAAAAGCTGTCCAGTATTTATGTAACATTTGATGATAAATTACAGACACTCATAAGATGTGAAAAACCGGATGGAGAAAGTGAATTTAATCAATGCGAAACAATCCTGACTACGATCATGGAAACCGTGACACCAGGTACTGAAATTTCACGTACTGATCTTTGTAACGCTTTAGCAGCAAAACTGAAAATGAAAAGCGAAACCATTGCCAGAAAGTTGCAAGCCATCGTGAACGATGGTGATACCATTACGACCAGTGAGGGAAAAATAATACAGCTTTCGTATGAGAAAAAGGGGAAAAGCGCATTTTACAAACTGATTTATGCGGGCAACGACGATGCCACTACGGATAATTTGGTATTGGATGCTGAATTGCACCAAAATTGAGGTGCCAGAATCGGGTCTGATTACACGTTGCGAAAATTGATACTGAAAAATGAATACGTCCGCTATCGATTTTAGTTAAGTGAGGATTTACTTTTATGAATTAAATCCTCGATAGTTTGAATCTTTACTTTTAGCATCTTTAGCGCAACATTTTTAAATTCTCTATCAGCAATCTCGTGAGGAATTAACGGATCTGTTGCAAGACTGGTTAAGTATTCGACAAGTTGATCTGGCCCGCTTTCTTCAATTAATTTTACAAGAAATATAATCGTCTGCACCAGTATTACCGGAACTCCGATTTCAAAAGTATTGTGGTACATTAGGAACTCATAATACTTGCCTTTATTTTTCATAATTACAGATAAGCTGCTGCCATGTTCAGGAGATTCAACATCATCGTTGAAGTCTTCTTCCCCTTCCTCTTCGTCATCTTCTACTTCTACCGCAAATTCGTCAATGGTAAAGTATTCTATAAATACGCTACTTGCTGCCATTTTACTGGTGAATGCGTATTTGCGTTCTACATTGCTGGCATCAATAAAGCCAACTGTTTGTATATTATTTAAGGCTAATATTTTTTCCAATGAAAAGGATTTGCCCTAAATATAATGGATAATTCAGATTTTTACGCTAAACCTGTTGTGCTGCCTAAGATAAATGCAAAATTTACTTAATTTGAACTGGTGTGATTTCTACGCTCAGCAACCTCCATCGTGTAATACAGTAATCTTTCCAGAAACTTCTCGACATTGTACGGTTTGGTGATATATTCTGTTGCGCCTGCATCCAGTCCCGCTTTAATATCTTCCCGAAATGCGGATGCGCTCAACATCAAAATCGGAATATCCTCGAACTTAGGATGATTTCTCACCTGGCAGGCGAGGTCAAGCCCTGATATGTTGGGCAAACGAACATCCATAATAACAAGATCGGGGTTTATTGTTTCCAGCATCGTCATAAAATCATCACCATCACTACAAAAGAAAATATGGTAAAACGTATATGGCTCCAACTGTTTGCGGAGAATCATTTGCGCAATATCATCGTCTTCCGCGATTAGTAGTTTTACATTGGAAAGGTTTCCTGTTGTTACGTTGTTATTTGGGTTTATTGGGCTCGTTGTCATTGTAAAGAGGTTATGGTTATTGCTGGATGGGTTTTAAGAGTTGCGATTGCCTATACCAGTTTCCAAAGTATATACATCATCATTATGAGAAGTAATGAACAGGCAATGAAATTTTTCATTGGGGGAAATATTAAATCGTCGTGTGGTTCTGTCGATTTTTCTGCCCGCTTTTTTAATTCCCTCCATCGTTTTTCAGTCGGCCGCTCTCGAAGTAGTTTTTTCATTTCCGGGCTGTGATAAAGTTCGTTGAGTTCAGCACACAAACGATCTATGTGCGGATGCTGAATAGCTTCCGAAAGCACCGCCTGCTCAACCGGCGAAAGTTCGGCGCTTAATTGCTGTAAGTACAACTGTCTAATGTATTCCAGATTTATTTCCATAATTCACGCTATCTGAAAATGAATACAAAATGCTTATGCGCCACCATTTTATACCAGGGCAGCATTACTGGCTAAAATACTTTTACAGGCGGTAATGTGGGCAGACCTGGTTTATCAAAATAGCTGCCGGTAAAACATACCAGCAACACCAGGCACAGACACATCATATAATTTTTTACTTTTTTGCTCTTAGTCATAGTGATGAATTTTCAGGTTTATTTATTTCTTCTCTGAATTTTCTGAAAAACGTAAAATAAGCGAAGTTGTAATAGTGATACTTTTCAATTAATTCGTTTAGTGCTTCTTTCGTGTCATTGTTGTTGTTATTTGCTTTTTGAAGGTCGGTAGTAGTTTTTACCAATTGTTCCAGTTCATCTACCATTTTTTCCAAAAGTGGACCTCGATGTTCTTTAGGCGTGCTTTTGATCGCCATGCCAAAAGAAGTGTTTTCCAAATTATTAAATAGTTCCAAGCTGCTTTCTACACCGAATGATTGCCAATTACATGAAAATTTATTCATTACGGTTATTTATTAAGGGGACAGGGGTAAATAACCTGCTGGCGGCTACAGGATCATCGTTAAGCTAATATAAGGAGATAAGAATTTATCAGTCTGTTCATTTTGAGGTGATGGCCTTGTTTTCAAATAGCCGTTGAACTACAGTCATAAGGTTTGTAGCACTTACCGGTTTTGCCACAAACTCCTGTGCGCCGGTTTTTATAAGAGCATCAACCAGGGCCTGCCGTGAGTTGGCCCATTTTTCTTCTGCCAAAATGATAACGAGTAGATTCTCATATTCCTTATGCGCCTTACGTAGCCTGGTCAAGTCTGTGGCATAGTCTGCACTTAACACCGCGGCGTAAGGCTTATGCGATGTTACCAGTTTCAAGCCGGCGGTAGGGTCATACGCTGTGAAGCACTTGATTTCATGTTCTTCACATATCTTTTTAATCTTATCAAGCGCAGCCTTATCCCTGTCAATAATTACTAGGGATTTGCCGGGGTATTTCTTCTTCTTAAACAATGAAAAGCCAAAAATCATAGTCCGAGGTTTATTTTAGGGGATTTGTTGTAACAAGAGAAAAACAAGCAGTAATTTAACAATTTTTTCGGAATTATACGCACGTATAAGGTTGGTGCCAAATTTTGATGCCACTTTTCCTTGATGGCAGGCAACAGCGACAACATAGTACTATTAGAGCTCGGAAGAAATTTAAAGAATCTCCGTACAATACGGGGTTGGAGCCAGGCGCACCTGGCAGACCTCTCGGAAACCACGGAAGCACAAATATCCCTTATCGAACGTGGTTTAAAAGATCCCGCTACCACCACCCTGGTAAAAATTATGTGGGCATTACAGGTTGAACCAAATGAACTTTGGCCTAAAACCGTGTAATGCTTACCGTTATTTACCGTCCTGCTTAACAAAAATGAGGTGTGCCAGGTCGGGGTCATTTTTGATCCGCTCAATCTCCGTTTCTATCAGGTCGATAATATCGTTTTTTATCTGAATGTAATTGTTTTGCAGGTCCAGGTCTGTTACCTTACTGGATGGCAGTGCCTTATATTTTGATTCCTCGGCTTTAATCGCCTCGTGGTCATTTTGTATAGATGTATGGAACGCCTTGTACTTGATTACCTGGTCGGGATTATCGGCCAGGATACCCACGAACTCGCCTGCAGAAAGGGTTGAAATTTTTGAGGCAGGTACTGCAAAGTCAAGCTGCGTATTTCGGCTTATGCTGGTATCCTGGCGGTTGATGGAAATACTTTCCCGCGTCTGAACGATTTTACCGATGGCTTCACTTACGGACTTTGCTGTGTCACCGATGGCTTGCCCGCAAATTATATTGCCCGCCAGGTTGAAGATCACATCTGCCTGCTCCCGCCCATACGATTTACGTAGCTGCGCAATATTTTGAATTGCCAGGTAACAAAAAATTTTATAACCCCTCGAAATAGCCAAAAAATTTTCGATACCATTTGCGTATAAGCTGGAAAATTCGTCCGCAATGATGCAGCATTTTTCCATGCCCTTTTTGGGGAGGATACGGAACACACGGTTGAGGTACAGCGAGATTACGGCACCATAAACTTGCGTTTTCTCAGGATTGTTTGCCAGTACTACGATCTTAGGATCATCGGGGTTATTTATGTCCAGGGTAAAATCACTAGCGCCCAGTACATAGTAAAGCAGTGGTGAAGCCAAACGGGCAAGCGCAATTTTCGCGGACGCAATCTGCCCTTCCAATTGCTCCATTGCGCGGTTCATGTAAGCAGATATAAACGGATTTATCAATACTTCAATCTCCGGTTCTGTAGAGAGAATAGGAAAAAGATCATCGTAATCCGCCTGCATCAGTTCAATAGCATGAGGAAGTGTACAAAACTTTCCGCCCTTAAATTTTTTTAAAAACCAGATGATCGCAGTAAGAAAATTTATTGGGCTCTCCACGAAGAAATCCCCGGTTTTCTGTATCCACTGCATGTTCAGGCCGAGAAGAATGGTACGGGCGCTCTCGCTGGCATCTGTAATGTCCCGCATGGTAGAAGGTTCCAGCGGATTGCATCTGTCGATAGGGTTATCAAAATTGATAACCAGGAAGCGCGGCTTTTTTTTGTATAAATGCGCCGCTTTTAACCAGGAGTTGTAAGCAATTACGGCAAGATCATCGTACTTGAAATCATACAATAACATGCCGGGAAAATTCTTTCGCTCAATTTTTTGCTTAATAATATTGCGAATCAGGAAGTACGTTTTACCAGCGCCTGGACCGCCGATAATGAGCACCATACGAGCGCCGTTAATTATATTCAGCCACATCTTACGGACCTGGCCTTTGTACTGATACTTACCTGGAAGATTTACACTGAACGGGTTTTCAAGCAAGCGTTCTTCCTGGGGAAAGGTTTCATTTTCCTCATTGAAAATATCGCCGCCAAGTTTAACTTTTATCAGCCTGGATAGCCTGGCAGCACCCGTAAGAAATAGTACAAATCCAAGGGTTGTAATAGATATGTATGCGACAGCGGTTATATCAACTGCAAAACCTATCGTTAGCAAAAAATAACTTCCAAAGAAAATGGCTACGCCCAAAAAAATATAGGCGAGCACTTGCCCTGGTCGGATGGTTTCATCTTTTTTTCCTTTGCTTCCGAAAACAGATAACAGCAACAGTAATAAAGCAAAACCTTTCGTGATGTGGAGATCGGAAAACAAACCCGTCTTCCCCAAATTAAGAAGAACGTTTTTAACGGGTGTTGCTGTTAATCCCCATAGCTCAAATGCTGTGTAACAAAACACATAGAAGTGAAGTATCAACATTACGATACTTCCTTTGCGCATAAAATCGGTGATGGCCCGAAGCCCTTGTTCATTTTCTCCACTACTCATAACACACATTTTAAAGGCTCATTATTAATTAGGAGGGCCGGCGCCGCTTCCTTTTTTTCTTGCTTTCCCGCAGCCAGTGAACATCAATCGGATCTGGATCGACCGGTTGGAAAAGATTGGTAAAGAATTGAGATATTGATGGCAGCAACATCAGGGGAGTTATCGGAGGTTTGGAAACATCAACAGAAAATTTGTCCGTGTGATGGTGGAGAAATTTCTCAATCTCGTAGGCACTCTTTACCGAATAATTATTGGCCCGCAGATAATGGGATATTTTTGGGGGAACTGCGTGGTACCCGGAAGCCGGTAGTTGAAAATGCCCCGATTGAAAACCAGGAGTTTTATTACCGCTGGTGGGCTGGATCAACAAACCTTTGGCAGTCCATTCCGCAAGTACGTTTTTAAATCCCTTGTTGAAATCAGTTTCAGCTATGATCGATTCACTGAATTGGGTATTAAAATGTTGCTCTTTTGCTTCATGCAGATACGGCCGGTCGAGCCGGTCTAGTATCTTTTTGCAGGAATATTCCCGGTCAACATCGCTCCCCTTGAATACGCAACCGCGCTTATTATCGATAAAGGTTAGCGCATAAAATCTGCCTTCGGCATTACTCCGAAATACTGCATTGATGTGCTTTTCCGAGAGTAGGCGAATAAACTCCGTACGGCTGTCCGATCTTCTTAATGCTTCTTCAATGTCCTCCTTTAAAGCAGATCGATGCTTTTTCCGCCCTTGTTCTCCCTTCTCTGCGAGTGTTTCGATGTGAGAAAGCTGTGCCTTGAAATAAAACTTACTGGCTTTTATAGGTATGCCGACTTTCTGTCCACTGGCATCTAGCATTGCGTAAACTAAACCCTTGTGCTTCTCCATTCTACTACCCGGCGAACCAGCATCAGCAACGATATTAAATTGTTTCAACACAGCATTTAATTCAGCCAGCGATGCGAAATCGTAGTTGGAAAGGACAGAATACAACACCTTGCCAATAGCTGCTTTGGTTTCTTTTAAACCATATTCCACTTTGGTAAGATCAAGCGGTTTTATAGCGTGTAACGTTTTCGGCTGCACTTTGTCGGCGGCAACCAAATTATGCCGGCACTCAATTTCCCGGCAGGCTGCAAACGATTCTTTGCGACCAAGATTATGCAGGTTTTTTTGTTTTCCGTTAGGCAGGATAGCCGTCGTAACAATATGAATGTGCGGATGCGCCACATCGGAATGCCGGTAAACCAGGTACGGCTGTTCTTCTAGGCCGATCAACGCCATGTACTCGGCAGCCAATTTCAGGAACAGTTCATTTGAAATATTCTCCGATGGATCGAGATTGATGGAAATATGAATGCACTTATGTTCAACGGTTCCGTTTAAATCTGCGCGATGTTGAAGCCTGCCTAATTTTTCGGCAAACGTTAGCTTGTCGGCATCCTTGTGGTACAATCCGGCGCCGATAAGCGCGGCCTTTCCTTCCTTTACTTTGTTTTCGTTGTAATTCAACGCACCGCGGATATTAGGGCCGCTTTCTATTTTCCCAACCACTGTTCACCGAGTTGATCGATCCTTTCCTGGAAGCTGCCAATCTTGCTCAATAGTTCTTTTTGCAGGTTCTCTGCTACCGGAAGCCAGGTAAAAAATTCCGGTCCGGGTGGAACACTGTTGATCCTCTTTACCACCTGGTTGAAATTATTTCCCAGCGAATTAAGATCGTTCCGGTAAAGAATAAGAACGGTCATCAGATCGTCCAAAGACTGGTTTCGTTGCCTGACGGTAATCGGTTTATCGAACAATACGTTGCGCACATATTCGCTTATTTTCCGGCAAGTAGTGGTTTGCAGCTTGCCGTGTAACAAGGCAAATTCTTGTTCAGTAAGACGGATATTGCACCAATACTTACGCTGGTTTGGTTTACTTTCAACACTCTTTTCCATACACACTAAACCATTTTTGGGTGACTGAAAAACGCGAGTTCCGAGCGTTATTTCCCGCCATTGGTGGCCGACTTCGGAGGGCACCAACAAGTTCGTTGTGTAACAACGATACAACTTGCTGGATGCGAATAAAGGCAGCCGGAATTGGAAATAACAGGAATTGCGCGTACTGTTATTACATGAATATTTCGGAAAAATTATCTGGCTATAACTTATTTCCAGATGGATTCTTCGATGGTTTTACCTGGATTTTATCTTTGCGTTTATGTTCAATGCGATAGGATTTTTTAAGGTCCTGGTAATACTGTTTGGCAGCGAAGGCTGATACGTGAAGAACGGAAAGGTCTTCGCATTTTTGCAAACCTTCCTGGTATCTGTTGGCGATAAACTGAACAATATTTCCGGTATCCCATTTGCAGTTTTTATTCCGGTAGCGCCATTCTCCTTTGATGTTGGCAATTTCTATCAGCTCTGTTCCTTTCTGGAAAGTATTTTCATTTATCCGTTTATAGTTATCATCAGACAACACGACCGGAAATAGATTGGTGTGGGAAATATTTTTCATAATTTCTACCAACTGTCTTAATCCGTTGAGGTCTGTTATATATAAACTACTATCGAACATAATCGGAGAATTTAAATGTTACACGCACTTGTTCACAACTTCCGTCTGCTGGAATCTCCGGGCGGCGGGGAGCGGAGTATCCGGGATCTTCGCAAACTTTCCCGCTGTAGGATGACCGGTATTTGCTGGGCGTGCGGTAACTCTTTGTTGGAATGAATGGTTGTTGCGGTAACCTTTCCATCCGTTTCAAGGGTGAACCGGTTTATGGAAAGATCACCGCTATCAGGATCAAACCGGTAAGCTATATTGATGTTTACAGGATTTTTCAGTTGCTTTTCAAAATAACCGATGGCATCAATACTAAAATCAGTGGATTCGTTAAACCGCAAAGCCTCGTTAACCGCGGTGGACAATTTGGATTGGAAATTTTTGAAAAGCAACCCCTCTTTATTAGGGCTGCCTAAATCCTTTTCATGGTATCCCTTGTCACGCAGTAAATCCAAGTGGGCATCCAGTATGTGAAAAAACTCGCTCATCTTACGTTATTTTCTTGCGCTTTTTGCTTTAAAAATTGCCGGGTTGGTAATATCGGACTGGCGTACGTTGTCTTTAAGTTCTATCCATAACTGAATCATCAAATCTGCAATCTCTATCAACTCGTCTTTTGAAAGCTGATAGATATTAATGACTTTACCGCCCGATGCTTGCCCGTCTAAAAAGAAAACGCTACGGGAATAATAGTCCGAAAGTTCCAATGTCCGCGTGATAGAGATAATACCACCAGGCGCAGAAATTTCCCTACCGTTTGAAAAAACGATGGTGTCTTTTTTTACGATTGCCATTGTTATAATTTTTTACGGGTGGTGGTGATATTTTTTTGCTGCTGGCTTTTTCTTCGGATTAATGGGTACCGCTCAATCACGTTTTTTGCCATGTCCAGGAGGGCAAAATGGCTATAACGTTTACCATCCCCTTGCTTACTTAGGAGCATTTTCATGTAATCTTTCGATTGTTCCGCATTGGCAACCGGGTAATCAATCGTGAATGGCTCATTGAATTTTTTCGATTCTAACTGATAACGTAAATACATACTGGTTATATTTATTGGTGATGAATACTACAGCCGTTTTCTACGTCCGGGTTGGTCTGGTTTGACCACGCGGGGAGCCTTTTTTGCCAGTTGTTTTTCAGAAAGTTTTTCAGTTACTGATGCCGGAAGATTGGTATTGAATAATACATCCCCCTCTTTCATCAGCGGTACAACTTCATTTTCAAGAATTTTTTTCATTGCTATTACAAAAATAAATTTATAATAAAAAGAACATTTCCTATATAAATAATTTAAAGGAAATTTTTTAAGGAAGCTCTCACCGTTAGGATGCTTCAAAAAATGAGAGATAGGTTTTTTAAATTCCAACCATTGGTTTTCTCCATTTTGTCCAAACACAAAACCTTTTAGCGTTTGGCGATGCAACTCTTGCTTGTTGTAATAATCATAGGAAAGTGTTGAAATATGGTATTCCAGGCTTTGATCCATCATCGATGGTTCTTCACCTTGTTTAGCAAGGTTGACAGGCGGCAGCCCTTTAAAGTATGCTTCTGCTTTTGCAATCAGTTGCCTGCCTTCGGGGGTATAGCCTTCATAAAAACACGGGCCTCCGTTGCCGTCATTGCTGGCCGCACCGGCGTGTTTGCCGTCAATGTAAAGCTCCGCATGGAACTGAATGCTGTCCTCATATTGAGGGATGCGCATGTGGATTTTTTTTAGTTCTACGTTCATAGTTGAAAATTTATCTGCTGAATACACCGGAATATTTGATAGGCTACCTGTGGTACAATGGCATTGCCGAACGCTTTTATCTGCTGTCTAACCAGCGAGAGGGGTACCCCATCAAATAGCCGTATAAGTCCGGGTTGGGATAAGAGTAGTCCTTCGACTTCGGATATATGGCTAAGCGAGAACCATGGATGTAGTTGCGCAAGTAAGTTCGCTTCTGCACTGCCCAGCGGGTACTTGTTCCCCGAACATCGCCCGCCATTGGCGTAGGCCAAAAACCAAACGCGATCTCTTCGGTGCCAGGCACCCACGGCACAAGCTGGAATGATAAGCGGTACGACCGAATATCCCACTCGTTCAAAATCCTGGCAGATGGTATCAACGATAAATTGCTGTCGGTGGTAATGGATCTGATCTTCCATCCATAAAGCTCTTTGGTCCGCCATTCCAGTAGGGCTTTCTGTGTGAACCAGGCTGGTGATGCCAGCAACATTTTCACCAACCACCCAAGTGGGTCGGATTTGGTTAATAATGCGCAGCATGTGAGGCCAGAGATAACGGTCATCCGAACTGCCTCGTCTTTTACCGGCAAGAGAGAATGGCTGGCATGGAAATCCTGCTGAAATAACGTCAATTGTTCCATCATACTGTGTTGTGTTAAACTGTGTAACATCTTTAAACTGGACGGTTCCCGGAAACTGGTGCGCAAGTACCTGCCGGCAAAACGAATCAATTTCAACCTGAAAAACATTTTCCCATCCTACCCATTTAGCGGCGAGGTCGAACCCGCCAATGCCGCTGAATAAACTGCCATGTCGCATATACAACTTCACTTTTCATCTTCACAAATACTATTTGGCATGTTGTCATGCCCACCCTTCACAGGAATTGGCACACCCGGCGTCCTCTTTATCCAGCTCGTTTTGAAAAAGCTGCATTTGCGTGCAGGAAATGCCAACGCGGCTTTCATCGGTAGCACGGCGAAACGGTTGCCCGGCCTGTTCTATAAGTTGATGGATAGAAAGATGGTCGCGGTAAAAACGCAACGGCGGTTTGATATGTGGGTTTGCAATACTACCCGGCGGTACAAAATTTTCATACTTCTGTTCCATTGCTGCCCACCAGGATGCTAAGTGCGGGTTATCTTTCAGGATGGTGAGCAGTTTGCGATTGCTTTTTTTCCAACATAGATCACAATTGCCTTCATAGCTGGCAAGCCGCAAATCAAAGTCCTGCTTCGACCAAAATGTGTTTACATCCTGGCTCGTTGTGGAAATCATCGTCACGAGCGGGTAGATTATTCGTTGACGCTGTGCCTCTTTCCAGTTGATACGGCGGCGTTCATCTGTTCGGATACCGATGGCAGTGGTATAGTTCTTCCAGCCAATAGAACGGGCGTAAGCACGGATGGCATAGGCTTTCAGTTCGCGGGAACATTTGGGCGCTCCCATATTTGGAATACCATGCTTTTTTATAAAAGCCTCAAAGGGTTCTCCGTTACGGGAAGCTGTCGCATGGTCTACGATGCGTGCTGTAACACCTTTTCCCCTTTCGTATATCGGTACGCTTTCGATCCAAACCAGGTTCATACCGAAACGCTCGTCGCACTGTTGAATGAATGCCAGGGTTTCTTCCCGCTCCCTGCCCGTGTTGGCAAATACCACGATCATATCATATACATGCTGCTTATTTATGAGTAACCATTGCGTCATGAACGCGCTCGTCCGGCCGCCCGAAAAACTTATCAACAACTTCTTTTTCATACACACACATTGTTTACGTTTTGCTGGGACATTGGCTATCGCCAATGGAGTTTTTTTAGCCATATCCGCAGGAATAAGTAATCGTAGCCCTTATGGCGCTCGCTCACTTTTGTTAATAGCAGCGGATCGACCGCTTCATCAGCGGCCGGGCTTTCTCAAAGGACCTTACCCAGTTAAAGGCCAGCACTTTCCAGTTACGGACAGGCTTACGATCCCGCAGCGTCCAGTTTCTTTTCTGATAATAAAGAAAGAAGCATTCGGCATGAAGGGGCGCAAGCCCCATAATGACAAAGTACACGGTGACGGTAGTTAGATCGGGCGGAGATTGTTGCCGGTTTTGCTTTGACATAACCTTTGTGATTTATTGAAAACAAAGGTGGTGTAACAACCATGCGATTTCTTACACCAGAAATTACAGGTGTAAGATTTTTTTGCAATAAACGGCTCGCAGACCAGCGATTTATAAACTGAATGAAAATGAATAGGCAGGAAATACCCCGCAGTTATCAAAATGCTGTTTATAGGTTAAATATTTACCGTATGACCTCTAATGAAGTTTATAAGGTAGCGGAAGCCGCCCACCAGTTACCCAACCTGTACCGCGCGGCAATCATGAAAGAAAATAGTATTTCCGCCACCACATTTGCACGCTGGATAAAAGCAGAAAAAAATACTCCCATATTTCTCAAATCCAGTATTAGCCTGGCTGTTCAGATGTTATTAGAAGCGGTAAAACCGATAGAAAATTATTTGGTCGTAATACCGAATATACCAAGCCCTCCATTATCACGACAGCAGCCATTATTTTACACTTATCATTTATTGCTGGGATTGGGCAGATCTGTACATACAACATTCTGTAAAGAATTGGACTATTCTCTTGCCAGCTACTTTTCGATGAAGAACAAAGAATTTAATAATTTGAGCGGAGTAGAATTGCGCGAATTTATGATGATATTGATTCGTGCCTTCACCGAATTATTAACGCGGCGGTAGCTGTAGCAAAACTTGTAGGTGTTCCGTATGAACATCTGCCACATCTGGTAGGAAGCAGTGTGAAAATTTGAACAATAATGAACAGGTGATTAACATTGCTTTAACGTTTAGGTATTTTTCCGTGTAGTATATTACAATCGGGTTAACAAACAATGGATGACAACCAGCTCTTGATTCCTCTCGTGCTGTTTTTTAAAAAATAATTCATCATAGCAACATAATATACTTTTACCCGCAAGGGTATAAATTGGAGAAAAGAAGACGGCCGGGTAACTCCGGCCGTTGCCTATTTATAAAATCCTTTACCGCCCGGACAGCAGTACTCCTGAATATTTTATCAATCAAAAGATTGACTTTCGTGCAGTTAAAACTGGGTTTGGATTGCTAAAATATTTAGTAATTTGAGGCATGAAATTTTTTAAAGACGTATTCCCGTCCACCATTGTGGGGGATGTTTATCAATCCCGGTTATCACCGGTGCTTTACCTAGAAGTTGTTGAACATCCGGTTTCGGGCATAGGGCTGAAATCATACATGGAAAGCCGTTTCAGTTGGCCGTGTAGGATGTGGGCTTTCGATCCATCCATATATATTTACCTGGGAAACTCCGAAGAACTACACCTGAAATGCGCTTTACTGATGGAGGTGGACCAACTGCGCCATTATAATAGGACAATACCTTCCGGTCCTGAATACCAAGAAGCATATAAAGAATGCTGCCGGCTTCGTGCAGCGTTCAGGGGAAAAAGCGCAACCAAATGGTAACGCTATTTCAAGGCTTCTCCTTGTAGGGCTCGTATATAGGTTGATTCAAAATCGTTGAAGTCGTGTATCATTTGAGTACGGTAAATGGTAGAGGTTCCTGCTTCATTTTTAACAAGCAGGGAAAATTGGATCTGGCCGCCAATACCCACCTGCAGGTTCAGCGGCAATTCCTGATCGGCCGCTTTTTGCCTTTCCAAAAGGGCAGTCATCAGTTGCTGGAAATATTCTTCGGAACGTGGATTTTCAGATGATGCGAAGGTTTCAATTATGTCATTGATTCCTTCGGCACTCGGCCATAGAATAAATTCATTTTTTTTTCGCTGTGAACATTCGATACCGGCTTTGGTAACGGTTAGCTGATACCCTTGCAGGGTGCGGCTTGCACGAGAATATCCGAACAGGTTAATGGTTCCTATATGGGAATTCGGGTAATCATCCATTGGTAAAGTATTGAAAAAAGACGCCTTTACTACCTGGAGAACGGTTTCAACATCATTGGCGATCACCTGCTCGTTTAAATAGTGGTAGAATGTCATGCCCAGTGCGACATAACCCCTGATTGTAAAACAGCAATTAAATTGCGGCAGGTTAAAAGTCTTTGATATAAAATTTTTTGGAATGACCGCAGTTTCGCTTTTATAATGGGCGAGGGTATCGGTAGCAATCACTACAAAATCATCAGTAAGGTAAGCATTAATAGCAGACATAGTTTTCGGATATTGATCTGCTAAATATACTCCTTGTTCTGGTGAAAATAAAAAACCTGGCAGTAAAGAAAGTATTGGTCGTATGCAAACCGGATATTGCCATCTTTCGTATATTGGCAAAACCGATTCTTAACCGAAAATCCTAATCTGTACGAACTATGTACAAAACGAAAATGGCCATTGTTTCCAAAAGAAGTATCATCCTGGATAAACAGCCGTTGTTACCCGTGTACGCTGACAAAGATGGACAAACGCAAGTAACAGAAGCCCGGAGCGGCCTCGGCATGTCGGATGCCTGGTGGCAGGAAACCCACAAATTAGCGCGGCTTGGCCGGTTGGTAATGATTTATAAGACCAACAGTGAGGTGCGCGGGCTCCGCAGGGTCGTGAAGTAGACCCGGTATACATGGTAGCGGCGTTTCAGAATCTAAAAAACATTAGCACTTATATATTTTCTCGTTGGTTTTTCTCTTGTAAATCTTTTCCTGATTTTTTATTTTTACAGTTCAATAAAAGGAAATGAACATGGAAAACCTGGAAAGCGAGCGTTCATTACCTAATGAACCCACCAATGAAGAAATCAATAAGGAGCTGTCGGAAAGGGCAGCTGATCTTAAAAAGCGTAGCAATGATCTGCGCGAAAGGATGAATGAAACTTCGGCCGCTACCCAAAAATTACTTCATAAAAACGATGGTTCCGACCAAAAGGAACAAACCGCCGAATAAATAGAAGGGTTTGCTTTAGTTGGCAATACGTTCCTGTTAATATGGTCTTTCGGACCTCCTTTTTAACGTTTTACAGTCATGAACCTTACTTCTGATGATCTACTTTGTTTATGTGTCCAGCGGATAGCCGGCACTATCAGTACAAAGGACAGGTTCATGCTGGACCAGGCAATAAGCGGTTTTCCAAAAGTGCGCCGGTTATGTGCAAAGTTCGACAAAGAACTGGCGGCGCCTGTTTTTAAAGAGCAGCTGCACCCCGGTCTGGCAGCCAGGCGCTGGGTAGCCATCAAAACGGCTTATGAAGAAAATTTGAATAAAAAGAAATCACGCCGAGGTCAATGAAAAGCCAGCAGCTGAAACTAAATTATTTCGAGCATTTCGGCATCCTGTATTCCCAGCAATTCTGCCACCTTTTCATCTCGCCCGCCCTTTGGATCAATCAAATCATATCTTGTTCTTGTCCGGTAGATTTCATCGAAACCAGCCATTTTATTATAAAAGTCGCGAGCCATCGGAGTACGTGCGTACTTCTTTTTACGGGTTGTAGAAATGTGAAGATACCGGTCAATGAGTTCCTGCAAATCGGAATAGCCTTTTCCATGTATAGCTAGTTGCAATAAGGTGGTTAGATCTACAACTGCCAAATCTTTTATTGTTACGTTCGGATGCGCTATAGGATCGACCAGGCTGCGAAAAGCATCATTTAAATAATCATTAACACCGGGCATCGCAAAGTAATACTCTGTGTGGCAGATAATGGGATAGATAGTATATCGTTTATTCAACAGCGTGGCATTAAATTTAGGATCGAATACATACTGGCCTTCTTGTAGTAAGGCAATTTGGTTAGCGAGTTGGCCCACCCCTTTGGCTCGCCCTCGCTCGTTGGCAACAAAACGATTATCGATATAGTTTTTGATTGCAGTAAAATCCGGGTTCAGTGTTAGGCTAGCAGGAAAAATGTATCCTTTAAATTCAAACAAAAATATCGTTTTATTGTTCCGAAAATAGCCATCAGGAATACTATTATCACCTTCATCGAAACTAAGTACATCGTGTTTCGTTTTACGCATTCCTTTAAGAATGCCCTGAAAACACAACTTCTCCAATACTTCGGTAGAAATGATGGAGCTGTATGGATTGAAATTTCGCCGGGGATCAGGATCAAAATGGGTCCTCATTGAAGTGTTATACAGTAGTTCAAAAAAAGGTCCGATGAACATTTTTTTTAGAAAAAGAAAACGGTCCATCATACAGTAGCCTTTGCCCGGAAGGTTGTACAGAGGATATTGTTTCAGATCAGCCAAACCAAAGACCTTCGTTCCTAGTAGCGTGTTAATGCACTGTTGATCCAAGTGGGCAGGATTAACACCTTCCTGCACTTCAATGACGGTGGTTTTCTTAAAATTGGCTTCGGGAAATTCCTTTGTTACCATCATTGCCAGTTGAACAAAACTGCCCATGAACTCCGCAAGATTATTGAAGCCCAATGAATTCAAATATTCTTTTAGAAATGGCCGGTAATGTTCCTTCGCATATTTGCAAAGGCAAAGGAGCTTGAATATATTCATGCCAGGATGCGGTAGGTCTGTATATTCAAATTGGTTGACATTGTTCGTCCAGGCCCAACGGTAAGGAGTGAGATGATCGACGGGAATAGCATTTAACGCAATTCCTCTTAGTTCGTCTTCTTTGTTCACTTCATCGACCACTAAAAAGTAGGCCATTAATATATTAAATTCGTCGTCGGGGGTAGTGTCTGCCCGTTCAATTTGCAGGTTACGATTAAATTCCTTGATAAGCATAGCAATGAGATAACGGGAGCCAAAAACATCATTCTCATACCTACCGTTCGCCCGCACACGGAAATTATGAAAAGCCCGGTTCAGTAGTGCCGCTCTTTGTGGCGTAAAATGTTGGTCAAGTATTCGGCGAAGGCGTTGCTGGTTAGGGGCATCATCCAGCGGCCCGTTTAGCTCGTTATTAAGAACAATCAACACACCGATGACAAGATGGCTGGGGGTATTTGCAAGAAATTATTCATACGTCTGTTGGGGTTCACCGAATAAATCAGCATAACCGGGGATAAGGGACATTTCCAAAAGGAAAAAATTTAGAAATACTTGTGAATAAAGTGGAATATGTGGTAAGAACTGGTTGCGATTCTAGCTATAATTATCAACTTGTAGTGGAGAGAAGCATCAATCGGTAATGCCATCTGCTTTCCTGCCATCCCGGATAACCTTAATTGCGTGACAAATCTCGTAATCTTCATCAACTTTAAATTGTTCCAGGAGAGTAGTCAAGTCTTCGTTAGACAGATCGCCCAATTCGTCCAGCTTTTCTTCCAGCGGCATGGGGGTAAGTAGCATTTTATAAAACTTCTTCTTCTCCAGCGCTTCGAGCTCTTTACTGTAATCGCAGGTCGGGATTTTCTTTTTCTTAGCCATGCTTAAAGATAAAAAATATTGTTTTTTTTGAAAGAATAAATCAAAAACAGGAGCCGTACCGTTAGCCTGGTGTGTCAATTTTGTGTGTCAAGTTATTTTTTTTTGTACTTTTACTCCCGACAGGGAGAAGGTTCCTGGAACATGTAGTATTTAAACGGTCTTTTTGCGTTGACACACGGTTGACACACTTTGACTGCAACATATTGATTCCCAGTTGGTTGAGATTCCAGTTCTGGGCACCTAAAATGGACAAATCGGAAATCCTTCTGGT
>NZ_CALNBI010000162.1 GCF_937874145.1 uncultured Chitinophaga sp.
CTGGAAAGCCCCGAACATGTTACCGTGGTCGGTGATGGCGAGCGCGGGCTGATTGTCGCCCATCGCTTTTTTATAGAGCCCTTTGATGTCGGCGGCTCCGTCCAGCAGCGAGAACTGCGTATGCACGTGCAGGTGTGAAAACTTCATCGTCGGTTCGGTCTTGAGGTGATTTTCAGCGATTGCCAAAGGGCAAAAATCGGATTTTTTTTATATTGCAGCCAATTTTTAAAATACGCCGGAATGTTGAGAAGAATGGGAAAAAGGATATATATGATGTTGCCGTTGGGGGCCCTGCTGCTGGGAAGCTGCGCCATGCTGAAGAAGCAGCCGCAGCAGTCCGCCGCCGCCGCGCCCGCCGGGCAGCAGGAGATCGCATTTATCGATGGTATTTCCACTTCCCGCGAGCCCCGCGTTTCCGAGCACACTTCCAGAACCCGCGGCACACGCCTCCGCGAAACGCCGGGGCACGTCAACGGTATCGAAGAAGCCCGCTGGTGGCAGTTCAAATACGCCCAGCTGCTCGATCTCCCGGTCGAAAATGTGGTGAACGAGAAACTGTTCAGCTTCATCGAGGAATGGTACGGCGTGCCTTACCGCATGGGCGGCAGCAGCAAAGACGGGATCGATTGCTCCAATTTCGTGAACACCTTCATGTCTGCCGTGTTCCAGATCTCCCTGCAATTCCGTGCAATTGTTCAACCAGGTGAACCGCCTGGGCAAACGGGCCGACCTCAAATACGGCGACCTCGTGTTCTTCGCCATCAACCGCAAAAAACGCATCTCCCATGTGGGTGTGTACCTCGACAACGACCGTTTTGTGCATGCCTCTTCCAGCAGCGGCGTCATGATCAGCGACCTGCGCGAACCTTACTGGGTGAGATATTACGCCGGGGCGGGAAGGATCAACTGATTTTTTTATAGCTTAGCAGGATTAAACGACTCTAATGGACCTGGTGAACCAGCAATACTGGGATGCTTCCTACAGTAATTTTCAATACTTTGTCGCGGAAGACAATATCACGAAATGGCTCGACCATTACGCCCATCTGCTGCCCCAGGGCGGCCGGATGTTCGAATTCGGCTGTTTCCCCGGCAGGTATATGGCGCACCTGGGCAAAAAAGGCCTGGAAGTGAACGGGATGGACCTGGTGCCGAATATGGACGAAGGTTTCAGCGGGTGGCTGCAAAGCCTGGGCATTGCAACCGGCCTCCTGGAAAGAGGCGACGTGCTGGCGTATGCCGCCAATACGGAAGACCGGTACGACGTGGTTTGCTCTTTCGGGTTCATCGAGCATTTCCGCAATTTCTCAGAGATCATCGCGCTGCATCACCGGATACTGAAGCCCGGCGGGCTCCTGCTGCTCACCACCCCCAATTTCAGGGGCGGGCTGCAGCATTTCCTGCGCAGCACCCTCGACAAGGAAAACCTCGCCCGCCATTACATCCCTTCCATGCAACCCCCGCTGTGGGCGGAGCAATTGCAGGCGTTCGGTTACAAAGTGCCGTACGCGGGCTGCTTCGGGAAGTACGACTTCTGGCACGACCCGCAGGACCGCAACGCATTCCAGAAAGCAGGGCTGCAGTTTGCCTATAAACTCATCCCCCTGCTCAAATCCCTGCCCGACGGCGCCTTCCATTCGCCCTACTGCGGCCTGGTAGCCCAAAAACCGGTAGCATGAAAATAGCGTTGCTCTACATCTGCACCGGCAAATACACCGTGTTCTGGGACGAATTCTTCACCAGCAGCGAGCAGTATTTCATCCCCGGCGCGGAAAAGGAATACTTCGTATTCACCGACGCAACGGACCTCCCGTACAACGATCATCCCCGCGTGCACGTTATCGAACAGGAATGGCTGGCATGGCCTTACGCCACGCTCATGCGGTTTCATATCTTTTCCCGCGTGGAAGCACAGCTGCGCGGGTTCGATTATATTTTCTTCTTCAACGCCAACGCACAATTCCTGCGCACCGTCTCCGCCGAAGAGTTTCTGCCGGGGCCGGAGCATGAAGGGCTGACCGTTGTGGCTAGTCCCGGTTTCCACGGGCAGCCGGTGAAAAATTTCCCTTACGAGAAGAAAGACAAGCGCTCCAAAGCCTACATGCCCCGCGAACTGCGGAAAATCTACGTACAGGGCGGCGTTAACGGCGGTACCGCCGCGGCTTTCCTCGCCCTGATCCGGGAACTGAAGGAAAATGTGCAGCATGATCTGGACCGGGGGATCATCGCCGAATGGCACGACGAATCCCACCTCAACAGGTACATCGCCGAACGGCATCCCCGGGTGCTTTCGCCCGGTTATATATTCCCTGAAGAGCGGAAAGACCTGCCCTTCGAGCCGGTTATCCTCATCCGCGACAAGAACCGCCTGGGCGGCAATTCCACCCTGCGGCAACATACCGATCTCCATCCCCGCCCGGGGATAGCCATGCGCATCCTGCGCCGGGTACGCAACTGGTTCAGTTGATTATTTCCTTTTGATCATTCCCTGCAGCATGGCCAGGCCTTTGCGCCAGGTTTCCGTCACGTCCTGCGACCATTTGAAGTAAATAATGGGCACCAGGTAAATGGCGCAGAAGATGCTGGTGCGCAGGATCCCGCGCAGCCAGGGGTTTTCCATGGTGATAAGGAACTGGCAGACGTACCATCCGGCAACGGCCAGCAGCACCACGTACAGGGTTTTGAGGCTGAAGGGCTGCATGTTGAAGCGGTAATACAGGAAGATGTACCGGAGGGAATTGTAAATGACCGCCGTGATCAGTGCGGCTACGCCCGATCCGGTGATACCCAGTAATTTAATGAGCCAGATATTCATCGGGATGCTGGCCACCAGCAACACCAGCGTGGAATAAAACTGGAAGCGCCACATGTTGGAAGTGCCGATGATCTGTTCGTTTACGCCGGTACCCAGGTCGAGCACCTTGCTGAGGCCCAGGAACAGGATGATATAACGGCCTTCGAGGTAAAGCTCGGGGATGTGGAGGATTTCGAAGGCGGAATCCAGGTTCAGCCAAACCATCATGAACAGGAAGGTGGCGAAGATGAGCAGGGTAAGCGAAGAGCGCCGGTACATGCTCTGGATGGCGGTATAGTCCTTGTCTTTCCACGCCTTGGCGAGGATGGGAATGGCGATGGCTATGAGGCTGCGCTGCGGTACGCCGATGGCATTGCTGACATACGTGCTCGATTCCAGCACGCCCGTGGCCGCCAGGCCCTGCGTACTGCCTACTACCAGCGCATCGATATTCTGCGCCAACACGCCGAATACGCTGCCGCCGAAGATGAGCAGGTTGAAGGAGATCATTTTGTCCGACAGCTTGCGGGTGACGTGGCTGATCCGGAACGAGAAGTGCAGGGCGCCCGATCGTTGCAGGTACAGCACCAGCGCAATAAAAACCGCTGCGTAAATGAACGCGTACAACCAGATAAACTGGATGTCAGTGAAAACATGTAGCACCAGCAGCAGGATCATCAGCGTGGTGATTACACGGATGCCTACTTCTTTGAGAAAAATGGGGAAGATGGTTTTGAAATGGTTGTAGCTGAAGTTCTCGAACAGCGTGAACAACATCAGGAAAAACGTAAACGGGTACAGCAGGTAAAAATACTCGACGAAGATCTGCGAGTTGGCGGAATATTTCTGCACCACTACATCGTGGAAAACGATGGTGCCCAGTGTAACGAGTAGAAATCCGATCAGGCTGGTCGTGAGGACGATGCCGAACAGGTCGCGTTTATGGGGAGCGAGGTGGTCGCGGTAATACGGGAAGAATTTATTCAGCAGGGTAGCGGTACCCATGGAAGCGATGGAATAGAAAACCATTGCGGTACTAGCCATGAGGCGTGTAAGGCCATAGATCTCGGCCGGCACGAAAGACATGAACAGGTAAGTATTGAGCGCCCCGATGGCGAAACCTCCGTAGGTGATGATGACGGACCGGATGCTTTGGCTTCTTATAATTCCCATATAGATACCCGCAAAAATAGATATTTTTGCTCCTTAAACCGGTAATTCTTGATCCTTGTTCAATTAAAAGGAGGGCTGGGCAACCAGATGTTCCAATACGCCGCCGGCCGTACGCTGGCAAGGCAACACGACGTTCCGCTGTTCCTCGACAAGGATAGTTATGAACCCGGCCAGGGCAGGATGTACGGCCTCGGCGGACTGCATATCACCGCAAACATCGCCGGGGCAGATATGATCCCCCGCCCCGGGTTCCTTCAAAAAGCGTTCAATCGCCTGGCGCCGGCATCCATGCGCAATGTGTACCGCGAAAAGCACTTCCATTTCGATCCCGCGTTCTTCTCCCTCCGGCCGCCTGTATATCTCAAAGGCTACTGGCAAAGCTGGAAATACTTCGAGCCGGTGAAAGACCTTATCCGGGAAGAATTCGCATTCAAAACCGCGTTCAGCCCGGAGATACTCGCGAAAGCACAAGCGCTGCGGAGCAGCAACAGCGTGGCCATGCACTTCCGCCGGGGCGATTACACCAGCACATCCGCAGCCCAATACCACGGCATCAGCGAACCGGAATATTACCAAAAGGCGGCGGAACGCTATCCCGGCGCCAATTTTTATATATTTACGAACGACCCGGCATGGGTGAAGGACAACCTGCCCCAGGGGATCGATTATGAAATCCTCAGCGGATCGCTGAGCCATACGCAGTACGAAGACCTCTTCCTCATGAGCAGCTGCCGTCACCAGGTGATCGCCAACAGCAGTTACAGCTGGTGGGCCGCCTGGCTGAACCGTTACGAAGGCAAACGGATCACCGCGCCGAAGCGGTGGTTTGTGGCGGAAGGACTGCACGACGGCGATTTAATACCAGCAGGCTGGGACAGAATATAACCACATGGAAAAAGCACCGCTCATATCCGTCATATTACCCGTTTACAACGGCGGCCCTTTCCTTCGGCAAACGCTGGAAGCCCTGCTGGCGCAAACCTTGGCCAGTTCCGATGTCAGGTCGAGGTGGCTGCATCGCTGCTGCCACCGCTCCTGGGCGTGTAGGGTGAACTTCACGGTGATACCCACCCGCGCAGCCA
>NZ_CALNBI010000163.1 GCF_937874145.1 uncultured Chitinophaga sp.
TCCGAAGGAATATATTCCGCTGTCGTGGGCATTTTTTTATAGCGCCAGCGGCGGTGATAATGATATTTTCGGGAACGAAATCGTGATCGAGCACACCGATCCCGGCAGCAAAACCCTCGCCGCCGCGTTCTTCATCACCGGCGGCATGGAGGGTTTCGGAGGGAAGTTCTACGACAACCACATTACCTCCAATGTGCCCCCGATCTGGATCGCGGGCAAATATGGCGGCGCGTCCCGGTCGCTCATCACCAACAATACCATCGTAAAATCGAAAGGCGCGCTGCCGGATTATAAACCTTTTTTGATGGGCTTTGACGGTTGCCGCGATTGCGTGGCCAAAGAAGTGGTGATCCGCTCGAACAAAATTGTCAATGATACATTTGCCATCCGCATGGGCGGCGCCGGTCATTCATTTTCCGTACAATGGAAACTGGATTTGAAAACAGTGGCTAAAAACGGCCGCCCGGCAGCAAACAGGGAAGTGGTTGTGAAGGATGATACGGACGCCGTGGTGTGGGAAGGAAACACGGATGAAGCAGGACAGGCGTCCTGTTACCTGGAGTCTTATTCCATGAAAGACGGCAGGCAATTGACGAGGAAACCTTACCGCGTAATATCCGGCGGCGTCACGAAGCCGGTGTTGATGGATAAGGATATGCTCATCGTTTTACCCCTGAAAAAATGAAAGCGGGCATCGGAATTTTGATGATCACATCGCTGTTTGCATGCAGGCCATCGTTGTCGCTGCAGCGTTCTGAAACTGGTGTTTTGATTTCGGAAAAAGGGAAACTGGTGATGGGTTACCAGGCGGCGCCGTTGCAAATTAATGGTGCCTTCGAACGCGCGGGATATGTGCATCCGCTCTACAACCTGGATGGCGTAATTCTTACGGAAGACGGTCCTGCGGATCATCCCTATCATCGCGGTATTTATTGGGCCTGGCACCAGGTGTTGCAGGGTGGCAAATCTGTGGCTGACGGATGGGTGTCTGAAGGGATTTCATTTTCACCTCTAAAAATGAATAGCGGCAAGCGCCGGGGCGCTGCTTACATCGACGCGGAATTGCGCTGGATCTTAACTGAAGCGGCAAATCAGCCGGAAATCATCCGCGAGCATACGGCCATCTTGGTGCATCCCGCAACAGCGCATTACCGCGCCATAGATTTCACGATCCGGCTGGTGCCTAAAATGGATAGCGTTGCGCTCGGCGGCGCCAATGACGAAAAAGGATATGGCGGATTTTGCCTGCGCTTCGCACTCCCTTCGGATATCTCTTTTCATTCGGGTGGTCATAAAATCGCCGCCCGTGAAAAAGCGGTGGAAGCCGCTGCCTGGATGGATTTTTCAGGTTCCTTCGAAACAGGGAAGAAAAGCGGCCTCACATTACTGGTGCATCCGGAAAGTACGGGCGCTTCCACATCCTGGATACTCCGGGAAAAGAAAAGCATGCAGAATTCCGTGTTCCCGGGCCGCATTCCCAGGCTCCTCCCGCCAGATGGATGGACGCTGAAATACAGGCTCATCGTGCACGACGGCTCAATGAGCGGACCACAGCTGGAGAGGCTCTATCAAACCTATATCACTGTTTCAAATCATTAAATAAGCAATGCAGAAAATGATCAGACTGATGAAATGTACACTACCGTTGCTGCTACTCTTTTTTACCGCCTGCAAACGCCCCGCGCTCGACGTGAATGCCAGGATGCAGGTGGCGCTGCAACGCTATGAAAAGATGTTGGAAGCCCATCCAGGCACCACAAAAATCCCGCATTCCCTGAACGCCGACAGCTCGCTGCGCGACATGCCCTCCGACTGGTGGACCAGCGGCTTCTTCGCCGCCACGCTCTGGCAACTCTATGATTACACCAAAGACGAAAAGTGGAAATCCGCCGCCCACAAATGGACGATGGCTGTAGAGAAAGAGCAATTCAACACTACTACGCATGATCTCGGATTCATGATCTATTACCCCTTCGGCGCAGGTTACCGGCTGACCGGTGATACGGCATACAAGCGCGTTATGCTGCAGGGCG
The DNA here is from genome assembly GCF_937874145.1 of uncultured Chitinophaga sp. Taxonomy (GTDB): domain Bacteria; phylum Bacteroidota; class Bacteroidia; order Chitinophagales; family Chitinophagaceae; genus Chitinophaga. Next base: position 2,034 of record NZ_CALNBI010000163.1, read on the forward strand.
CCGCTTCGCTCGCGTCGCGCTTCGATTCCGCGAGAGGCGTGATCCGCTCCTGGGATACATTCCGCGAGTTCGATTATCCTGTGATCATCGATAACATGATGAACCTCGATTTCCTTTTCTGGGCTTCGCGCGAAACGAAAGACCCCCGGTATCATGATATCAGTATCCGTCACGCGGACGCGACGCTGAAAAACCACTTCCGTCCTGATTTCAGCTCATATCACGTGGTATGCTACGGCCCTGGCGGCGAAGTGCTGGCGCAGAAAACTCACCAGGGCGCGGCGGACGAATCGGTATGGTCGCGCGGACAAGCCTGGGCGCTCTACGGCTACACGATGATGTTCCGCGAAACACAAGAAAGGAAGTACCTGGACCAGGCCATGCATATCGCCGATTTCCTGCTAAGCCATCCCAATCTGCCGGATGATAAAATATTCTATTGGGATTTGAAGGCCCCGAATATTCCCAACGAAGAACGGGATGCTTCCGCCGCGGCGATCGTAGCCAGCGGGTTGTTGGAATTGAGCGGGTTTATGAACGAAGAAAAATCG
>NZ_CALNBI010000164.1 GCF_937874145.1 uncultured Chitinophaga sp.
CGGAACCTCACCAACCGCGAGCTGCTCGCCCAATACCGGCACGACCGCGAAGCGTTCATCCGCTACGTGGATGGCCTGAATGAAAGCGATTTCAAACGCAAAGGCCGGCATCCCGTTTACGGCTCACTGAACGTGCTTCAGCTGACCGAGATGTTCGTGCTGCACGAATCGCATCATATGTTCACGATCTTCAAGCTCCTAAACTTCGGGAAATGAGCCTGTTGTACATGGAATCGCCCGCCGGCCGCATCGAAATCCGGGGCACGGAGGAATTCATTTCCCGGGTAGCGTTTGTAGACGCGGATGCGCCGGTCAATGATGTAAATGAAGTTCCTGCGCTGATCCGCGAATGTTCCGCCCAGCTGGATGCCTATTTCAAAGGGCGACTACGCAACTTCGATCTGCCCCTGCAGCAGGAGGGGACCGCTTTCCGGCAGCTGGTATGGCAAAACCTGCTCACCATTCCCTACGGCGAAACCATCACCTACCTGGCCCTGGCCAAGCGCCTCGGCAACGTGAAAAGCATCCGCGCCGCGGGTACCGCCAACGGCAAGAACGATATCGCCATCATCGTGCCCTGCCACCGCGTCATCGGCGTCAATGGCGCCCTCACCGGCTATGCCGGCGGCCTCTGGCGCAAGCAGTTCCTCCTCGGGCTCGAAAAAGGCGGCCGCCTGTTCTGATAATCCCCCATTTAAGTAAGTACTTACATATTTAATCCTTCCCGGTTGACGAACAGCATTCGTCATGGACTTTCATGGTTGATCCGGTTATCTGATCTGGTTAAAAAATACAAAACTGCATCTGTTTTATTTCCGGGATAATCTGGAATTTTGACCTGTCATTTCAGTAACGTTAACACGCCCTCATATGAACGCAATTTTCCGCGAGGATCTATCCCGGTTCGACGAGCTTTTGGAACAGACGGCAGCCTATGCCGCCGATTTCCTGCGCCGCATGCACGAACTGCCCGTGAGCATGGAGGTGCCGGCGATACCGCTGGCAGGCCTTCCCGAAAAAGGGATGGGCGGCGCGGCGGCGCTGGAGCTGTTCGATAACCGCTTCGGATCCTACCTCACCGCCTCCGCAGGCCCCAGGTATTTCGGGTTTGTAACCGGGGGCGTAACGCCGGCGGCCCTTGCGGGCGACTGGCTGTCTTCGGCCATAGACATGAACGCGGCAGACAAATCTTCCCTGGCCTTCGCCCTGGAAAAAGAAACCCTTCAGCTCCTGCGCCAGCTTTTTTCCTTGCCGGACGCCTTTGAAGGGGTGTTCGTCACCGGCGCCACGATGTCCAACTTTACCGGACTGGCAGCGGCGCGGCAATGGCTGGGCCAGCAGCAGGGCGTGAATGTGGCGGAACTGGGCGCGGGCGCCTTGCAAAACGTGAAGGTGCTGGCCGCCACGCCGCATTCCAGCGTGTCGAAAGCTTTATCGATGCTCGGCCTTGGGCGCAGCAGCCTCGTGCTCCTGCCCACGTTGCCGGGGCGCGAAGCGGTGGACGTGAAGGCCCTGGAGCGCTGGATCGCGGATAACCCCGGGACGCCTTTCATTTACGTGGCTTCGGCGGGTACGGTCAATACCGTTGATTTCGACGACATCGCCGCCATCGCGGCGCTCAAACATAAACATCCGTTCTGGCTCCATGTAGACGCGGCCTTCGGAGGCTTTGCAGCGGTAAGTCCCCGTTTCCGGCACTGGCTGAACGGCTGGGAGCAGGCAGACAGTATCACGATCGACGCGCACAAGTGGCTCAACGTGCCATACGACTGCGCGATGCTGTTCAGCCGCCATCCGCTGCTGCAGCTGGAAGTTTTCCAGAATGCGGGGGCGGCGTACCTGGGAGACCCGGCGCAAAATTTCAATTACATCAACTACGCCCCCGAAAACTCGCGCCGCCTCAGGGCTTTGCCGGCCTGGTTCTCGCTCCGCGCCTATGGTGCGGAAGGGTATCGGGATGTTGTGGAGCAAAACGTGAAACAGGCGCAGCGCCTCGGCGAGGCGCTGGAGAAAAGCGGGCTTTTCCGCCTGCTGGCGCCGGTAAAGATGTGCGTGGCCTGCTTTACGTTCAACATGGAAGAAAGAAAACTGGCCGGTCATATCCGCGTCTTTTTGCAGGCGCTCGTCAAGCGGGGCGTGGTGTACATAACGCCCACGTACTATGCCGGGGTGCCGGCGATGCGGGCGGCGCTGGTGAACTGGCGCACCACGGACAAAGACACGGACCTGGCGATCGCGGAGCTGGAATCGGCGGCCGCATCGATCCAGGGGCTGTCGGCCATTCTTGAAAATAATTGATTTAGAGGTTGATATTAGTATTATTGGCGATGGGTTTCTACCCATCGCTTGCTGATCATCCTCCTGTTTAACCTGATGAATATGCAACAGCGGAACCATACCAACGCTTACGTGGCGTTGATCATCGTAAGTATTTTTTGGGGAACCACCTACCTGGCCGCCCGGATCGGCGTGCAGCACATGCATGGCATGATGCTGGCGGGCCTCCGGCAAACGGGCGCGGGCATATTGCTCGTGGCGTTTTTCCTGCTGAAGGGGTATAAACTGCCGCAGGTGCCGGTGTTGTCGCGGCTTTTCGTGATCGGTACGATCATGCTTTGCGGCAGCAACGGGCTCATGACCTGGGCGATGCAGTACATCCCGAGCGGGTTGGGGGCCATTATCGCCGCTACGGTGCCCATCTGGATCACGATTTTCAGTTTTTTCCTTGTGCAGAAGACGAAAATCACCTGGCAACTGGTGGCGGGCATGCTGATAGGGCTCCTGGGGATAGGGGGGATCTTTTACGATAACCTTGCCCAGCTGATGAACGAGGAGTACCGGTTCGGGGTGATGCTGATTACCCTGGCCTGTGTTTTCTGGGCCCTGGGATCGGTGCTGACGGCCAAATGGGCGCTGGGGATCAATTACCTGTACGGCGCCGGGTTCCAGATGCTTTTCAGCGGGGTGGTGATGCTCGTGATCGCGGGGCTCATGGGGCAGCACCTGCACTTTTCGTCGTTCACGGGGGAATTGTGGGGAAGCCTGCTGTATCTCATTTTTATCGGATCTTTGTTAAGTTATTCCGCTTACGTATTCGCATTGAACAACCTGCCGCCCTCGCTGGTGTCCGTATACGCTTATATCAACCCTATCGTAGCGGTGATCCTGGGCTGGCTGATCCTGCAGGAGAAGCTGAACTGGCTCATGGGATTGTCGTGCATGGTGACGCTCCTGGGCGTTTTTATCGTCAACAAGGCATTCAACAAGCAAAAAAGTTATGAACGCAGCAAATGATATCCGCATCCTGGGCTGGCATCCTGATTACCAGCCGCATTTTGAAAGGCTGAACAAAGCCTGGATCAGCAAATACTTCAAACTTGAGCCCGTGGATTACGCCGTGCTGGAAAATCCGTACGGGCATATCATCGCCACCAGCGGCGATATCATATTCGTAGCGATCGGCAACCAGATCGTGGGTACGGTAGCCTACCGGCCCGAATCGGCCGATACGGTGGAAATGACGAAGATGGCCGTGGACGAAAGCTTCCAGGGCCGAAAACTCGGCTGGGCGCTGGGCAAGGCCATCGTGGAAAGGGCGGCGGAGAAGGGCTTCGCGAAGATGGTATTGTATTCCAGCCGCAAACTTGCTCCCGCCATCAACATGTACTATAAACTGGGTTTTGAAGAAGTGCCGGTAGGGGATGTGGAATACGAGCGCTGCGACATCAAGATGGCGTTGTCCCTGCAACAACCGCCGCTGGCGGCACTGGCGCGGGATCTGAAGGAACTGGTGCTGCAAATGGAAGTCCGCCTGCTGCAGTTCTCCGAAGAAGAAGCCGCCGCGCGGCCCGCTCCCGATAAATGGAGCCGGAAGGAAATTCTCGGACATTTGACGGATTCCGCCCTCAACAATTATCCCCGCTTCATCCGCGCGCAACAGAACGCTGTATTGGAGGCGCCGGGGTACGACCAGGACTTTTGGGTGGAAGCGCGGCAGTACGGCCGGGAAGACTGGCATGAACTGGTGCAGATATGGAAATCCGTCAACCTGCACATCGTTAAATTACTGCCCCTGATACCCTCGGAAGCGCTGGGCAATATCCTCGTAATCGGCGCCAATGCCCCGGCTACGCTGGAGTTCTGGGCCAATGACTATCTTCGTCACCATCAACATCACCTCCAACAAATATTCCCCGTACATGCGAATTATTAAAGCTACCCCTGAGCGGCTGGACGAGCTCGCCGGGCTGTTCGACGCCTACCGGCAACATTACGAACAAACGCCCGACGTCCCTGCGGCATACGAATTCCTTTCGGAACGCCTTGCGCAGAACGACAGTGTCATTTTCCTGGCTGAGGACGAAGGCCGGATACTTGGGTTTACCCAGTTATATCCTGTTTTTTCCTCCATCGGCATGAAGCGGGCCTGGATACTGAACGATTTGTTCGTGACGCCGGATGCCCGTCAACAGGGGGCGGCAAGGGCACTGCTGGCGCGTGCAAAGGAGCTGGGGCTGGATACCGGCAGCCGCTACCTGATGCTCCAGACGCATTTTACCAACAAGAAGGCCCGTGCGCTGTATGAAAGCACAGGCTGGAAGCTGGATGAAGAATTTGGATATTACTACCTCTCCTTATAGAATACAGTTAACAAGTAAAGATGTATGAAGCGGGCGTCTGCCCGCTTTTTTGTTTTAGGGATAAATGTTTTTCTTTGGGGGATGGAACAGCATCAAAACCCCTGGCGCTTCGAAACCGCCAGTATTCCTTACGAAAACCCCTGGATCCGGGTCACGGAACGGCGGGGATTGAACCCCTCCGGCAACCCGGGCCTTTACGGCATCGTGCATTTCAAGAACCTGGCGATAGGCGTGGTGGCGATGGATGCGGAGCAGCACATCTGGCTGGTAGGGCAATACCGGGTGCCCCTGGAGGCCTGGAGCTGGGAAATCTGCGAAGGCGGCGGCCCCCACGGCAGCGATCCCCTGGAATCGGCCATGCGCGAACTGCAGGAAGAAACGGGGCTCAGGGCCCGCAGCTGGAAGCCGATTGTAAGGATGCACCTGTCCAATTCCGTATCTGACGAAGCCTGCATCGTGTACCTGGCGCAGGACCTGGAACCGGGCGAGGCGGAACCGGAGGACACCGAACAGCTGGTCGTAAAGCGGGTTCCTTTTGAAGAAGCCTACCGGATGGTGCGGGATTTTGAGATCACGGACTCCATTTCCGTGGCCGCCATCCAAAAGATCAGGCTCATGATGCTGGAAGGGGAGCTTTGATCCCGTATCTTTGCGCCGATGAACCACCGATTCAAACCACAGGCTCCCAAGCCCAAACAGTCTTCCCTCATCATCGGCCGCCAGCCCCTGCTGGAAGCCATGAAGAACGGGAAGGCCATTGAGCGCATCTACATGCTCAAAACCGCCTCCGGCGATATCATTCCGCAAATCCGCAACCAGGCCACCGAGCTGCGTATCCCCATCAACTACGTACCGGTGGAAAAACTCAATAGCCTCACCCATGTAGTCGAAAAAGGCGAAACGCCCCTCTTCCTCATCCTCGACGGCATCACCGACGTGCGTAACATCGGCGCCATCGCCCGCAGCGCCGTGTGCTGCGGGGCCCAGGCCATCATTATCCCCGACAGGGGCATCGCCGCGCTGAATGAAGAAGCGCTGAAATCCTCCGCGGGCGCGCTGGAGCGCATCGCCATCTGCCGCGTGAACAGCCTGCTCAAAGCCATCGACGAGCTGCATCTCAACGGTATCAAAGTCGTAGCCAGCGAAATGGAAGCGCCGCATCGGCTGCAGGACCTGCCCTGGCGCGAGCCGGTGGCGGTGATCATGGGGTCGGAGGATAAAGGCGTGTATCCGGCGCTGCTGAAAGCGGCAGACGAGCAGTTCCACATCCCGATGCAGAACAGTTTTGAGTCGTTCAACGTGTCCGTGGCGGCAGGGATCATCCTGTACGAAGCCATGAAACAACGCCTGGAGCCCTGATCACCGGAAAGGAGAATTCGTTATTTTAGCGTATGCTGAAATTCATCGAATGCCCCCGCGACGCCATGCAGGGCTGGCCGCGCATGATTCCCGCCGCTGAAAAGACGGATTACCTCAACGCTTTGCTGCGCGTGGGTTTCGATACCCTCGACTTCGGCAGTTTCGTGTCCGCCAAAGCGATCCCCCAGATGGCGGATACAGCGGAGGTGCTGGCGGGGCTGGCGCCTTCGGCCACGAAGCTGCTGGCGATCGTGGCGAACGTCCGCGGGGCGGAGGAAGCCGTGTTGCATGAGCGGATTCAGTACCTGGGGTTTCCCTTTTCCATCTCCGAAACATTCCAGATCCGCAATACCAATAAAACCATTCCCGAAGCGCTGGAGCAGGTTACGGCCATCCAGGAGCTGTGCATCAAGAACAGGAAACAGCTGGTCATTTATATTTCCATGGGTTTCGGTAATCCGTATGGCGATCCGTATAGTCCGGAAGTAGCGCTCGAATGGGCTGACCGGTTTGCGGGCATGCATATTCCCATTATTTCGCTGGCCGATACGGTGGGCGTGGCGGAGCCTGCGGGCATCGCGGCGCTCTTTTCCGCGCTGGTGCCGGCGTACCCGCAGGTGGAGTTCGGTGCGCATTTTCATTCCACGCCACAGGCCTGGGAGGAGAAGATCGCGGCGGCCTGGGATAGTGGTTGCCGTCGGTTCGACAGCGCCATCCGTGGCATCGGTGGCTGCCCTATGGCGCAGGACGATCTCGTTGGGAACATCGCAACGGAAAACCTGTTGCGGTTCTGTGCATCACGGGAGATCGCGTCCGGGCTGGATGACAAGGCCTTTGCGGAAGCGATAGTGCTGGCCGACGGGGTGTTCCGTCATTAGCTTTATTTTTTGATACTTTTGCAGCATGAATTTTCGCCTCACTTTCCCGGTGGAGCCGCTGGGCCCTTCCATGCAATATTCCGACAAGCTGTTGCTGTCGGGTTCCTGTTTTGCGGAGGAGATCGGTCACCGGCTGCAGCAGCATAAATTCGACGTGCTGCTCAATCCCAACGGTATTCTTTTCAATCCCCTGAGCATCGCCAGGAGCATGACGGCTTACCTGGACAATAAACGTTACACGGCTGATGATCTTTTCCTGCACGAGGATATCTGGCATAGCTGGGATCATCATTCCCGTTTTTCCGGGACCGACAAAAACCGGGTGCTGGCGCAGATCAACGCATCGCAGGAAGCGGCGGCTGCGCGGTTGAAAGAGGCGGATTGGCTGGTGGTGACGCTGGGCTCGGCACATGCGTGGTATCTGAAGGAGAACGGGCAGCTGGTGGGCAATTGCCATAAGGTGCCGGAAGCGTCGTTTACGAAGAAGCTCGTGCCGGCGGATGAGGTGATCGCTGCGCTGGATAACATGATGCACCGGTTGTTTTTCGTTAACCGCAAGGTGAATATCCTGTTTACGGTGAGCCCTGTGCGTTATGCGCGCGACGGGGTGGTGGAGAACAATCTCAGCAAGGCGGTGTTGTTGCAGGCGGTGCATCATTTGGTGAATAAATTCGACCGTTTGTTTTACTTCCCGGCGTATGAGCTGGTGTTGGATGATTTGCGGGACTACCGGTTTTTCAAAGAAGACATGGTGCATCCGAACGACCAGGCGATACAGTATGTTTGGGAACATTTTCTAAAAGCGTGTATTCAGCCCGCTTCGCAGGAAGTTGCGCGGCAGGTGGCAGAGCTTTTGCGGGCGAGGGGGCATCGTCCTTTTAATCCTGAAAGCCCTGCCCACAGGCAGTTTGTGGATGCTATGGCGAAAAAGGCGCGCCTGTTGCAGGAGGCGCATCCATCTCTGGATTTCGGAGATTTGCTGAATTTTTTCACACATTAAAATCGATTTTCGGTATATATACCATACAGCCGCCTCTTTTGAGCGCGGCTTTTTTTATTTCCTCCGAATTTCGGAGATATTTCATGCTGAAACTGATATGCATAATTTTTTTAGGAAAATCAGGCCCTCTAATTTTGTGTTCAACAAAACCAAAGCAAATTTTATGGTAAAAGAAAGAGAAATTACTTCGGCTACGGTCCTTGAAAAAATGGAGGACATGCTCGGTCACTTCCAAAAGCAAATGGATGACAAGTTCAGTCAATCCCAAAAGCAAATGGATGACAGGTTTAGCTCTTTGCAAACGCAGATAACTGAGTTGTCAGAGAAAGTTGATCAGCGAATGGACAGGTTAGAGCAGCGTATGGACAAGTTGGAACAACGTATGGACAAATTGGAACAACGCATAGATCGTTTGGAGGAACGGATGGGAAGGCTTGAAGAGCATATGGGAAAACTTGAGCATCGAATGGATGGGCTGCAGCTGCGCATGGACCGGCAGGAAAAACGGTTGGAGAATCTTGAACTGAAGGTGGGATCGATTGAAGAAAAGGTGTACCTGGTGCAGTTGAGGTTGATTGATTTGGATTCCAACTATTGCGCTTATCTCAAAGTGGCCACGGCGCGCGAAGAGAGGAACATGACACAGTACAACGAAGTGAAGAAGCGTTTCGACATGGTGGACGAGCGGCTGGGAACCATTGAATCCGTCCAGGCGGAAACCAACCGGAAACTGGAGGCGTTGACTGAAACAGTGAATGAGCACCATGTGTCGATTAATGAACTGGTGGAGTACCGGATGAGAGGTTAAGTAACGCTTCGTGGAGTTAGCGTGGAGGTTGAAAAAAACAGTCTGCCGGATTGATTTCCGGCAGACTGTTTGAAATCTTTGAAAACTAAAATATCTACACTTCGGGTTCTTCTTCGAACCCGTCAGCGGATTTGCGTTCCTTGATGAAAACCACGCCAATCACCATACAGATAACGGCGATGGCGACCGGGTAGATCAGGCCGGCAAGGTGGTTATTGTATCGTTGCACAAGCAGTGTGGCGATAGCAGGCAGCATGCCACCGAAGATGCCGTTCCCGATGTGGTAGGGCAGTGACATTGAGGTGTATCGGATACGGGTAGGGAAGAGTTCGACGAGGAATGCGGCGATAGGGCCGTACACCATCGTCACGAATACCACCTGGATGAAGACGAGGAATATTATCCAGATAGTTTGGCTTTGTCCGAGTTTAACTTCTTTTGTTGGCGCTTTTTCGTTGACGGTAACTTCCGTAACGACGGTGCCATCGGTGTATTCCCGGATTTTACGGGTGCTTTCGAAGAGGGTTCCGTTACTTTCGGAGGAATTTCTTTCAATGCGGTACCGCTCGGCGATTTCCTGTTTGCGGGACATATCTACTGTGCTGTCCATAGCATTGTAGATGGGGAAATAACTGATGGCGGCTATAAGCATACCGGCCATCATGATTTTTTTCCTGCCTATTTTATCGGAAAGGTGCCCGAAGAGCAGGAAGAGCGGTGTACCGAACAGCAGTGCGGTGGCAATGATGATGTTCGATTGTATGAACTCGATCTTCATCGTGTTTTGAAGGAAGGAGAGGGCATAGAATTGTCCGGTGTACCAAACGACGCCCTGGCCCATGGTGGCGCCGAAGAGGGCGAGGAGTACCAGCTTGAGGTTTTCCTTGTTGCCGAAGCTTTCTTTTAGCGGGTTGCTGGATGTTTTGCCTTCGGCCTTCAATTTAGAAAACAAAGGTGATTCATGCAGCTTGATGCGGATATAATAGCTCATGAGCACCAGGAAGATGCTCAGCCAGAAGGGAATGCGCCAGCCCCAGTCGTTGAAGGATTCCGGTGTCATCATTAGCCTGGTGGCGAGGATAACGCCCAGCGACACAAAAAGGCCGAGGGTGGCCGTGGTCTGGATAAAGCTGGTGAAATATCCGCGCCGGTTGGCAGGGGAGTGTTCCGCCACATAAGTGGCTGCTCCGCCGTATTCGCCGCCCAGCGCAAGCCCTTGCGCCAACCGGAGGATGAGGACGAGAATGGGCGCGAAAACGCCGATCGTGGCGTAGCTGGGGATGAGCCCGATGGCAAAGGTGCTGCCGCCCATGATGAGGAGGGTAAGCAGGAAGGTGTATTTCCGGCCTACCATATCACCGAGCCGTCCGAAAACGATGGCGCCGAAAGGGCGTACGACGAAGCCGATGGCGAACGTGGCCAGGGTGGCGATGTATGCCAGGGTAGGATTGCTGTCCGGGAAGAATTTTTCTGCCAGGATCAGGGAGAGGCTACCGAAGATGTAGAAGTCGTACCATTCGATAAGGGTTCCCGCTGAAGAAGCGAATATCACCTGCCAGATATTCTGCTTCGGGTTGGATACTTTCATAAAGTGAAATTGTTATCCGGAAAAGATAAAAAATAACCGGAATGTTTCCAACCCTCGGGAGTTTTGCATTGTTTTAACCATTAACTTTAAGAAACTACCTCGGAATACCTGATGCTGCGGATTTTTTTCATTTTAATGTTGACTGCGGGACTATATCCTTATACACTTTCGGCCCAACGGGCCAAGGTAGGGGTCACCCTGAGCGGGGGCGGCGCCAAAGGACTGGCGCACATCGGCATTCTCCAGGCGATCGACAGTGCGGGGCTCCGCGTCGATTATCTCACGGGCACGAGCATGGGAAGTATCGTTGGTTCGCTGTATGCCATCGGGTATTCCGGCGATTCCATTGAAGTAATGGCCCGGAAGCTCGACTGGAGCGGGCTCTTTTCCAACCAGCCCGTCATGGACGATATCAGCTACGAAGAAAGGTCCGAATACAACCGGTACATGATCGAAATCCCTTTCGAGTATGGAAAACCGAAACTCACCTCGGGCGTGATCTCCGGCGAACAACTATGGCTGGAGCTCGCCAAAATGCACTGGCCGGTCCGTGATGTAAAAGATTTCTCCCGCTTCAACATACCTTTCAAATGCATTGCCACCGATGTGGCCACCGGGGATATCGTGACCCTGGATAAAGGGGAGATCGTGCAGTCGATCCGTGCGAGCATGGCGATTCCGTCTGTTTTTACAGCCGTCCGAATTGATGGGCGCAAACTGGTAGACGGCGGCGTGGTACGTAATTTTCCCACCACTACCGTCCGGGAGATGGGTGCGGATATCGTTATCGGAAGCAATGTAAGCGGAGGGCTGCGCACCGCCGACGAACTGAATACCCCTATCGATATCCTCTACCAGCTTGGGTTCTATAAGGACGCGGCCGATTTTGTGGAAGCCCGTAAGCTCACCGACGTGTATATCGAACCCGATCTGAAAGGGTATTCCGCCGCCAGCTTCGGCAGCGTGGATTCCATCATCGAAATCGGCAAGCGGAAGGGAAGGGAAATGTACCCTGTTTTCAAACGGATGGCCGATTCTCTGAACGCGCTGTATCCTATGGCCGCTCTCCCGAAGAACCGCCTGCCGGTGGTGCCCGACATCGAAATCGCTGGGATCGCAGTGAGCGGACTGGTACACTCCGACGAGAAATTCTTCCGCGGCAGGCTGGGCCTGGAGCCCGGAGGCTGCTACACGCCCGACATGATCCGTGAAGCTATCCTCAATGTATACGGGACCCGTTTCTTCAAACAGATCACCTATAATCTTCGTCCACTCGGCTACGGCCGCAGCGAGCTGGATATCCAGGTCGAGGAAAACCCGTTAACCTACGTCAAATTCGCCCTGCACTATAACACCTATACAAGCGTCAGCGCCATCGTGAACGTGACGCAACGGAATTTCATCGTGCCCAACAGCCGCGCCCTCGTATCCGCAGCCATCAGTGAAAACCCGCGCCTCCGGGCAGAATTTTTCAAATACCTCGGCCGCAAGCGCAACGTAGGATTCGGGCTGGGCGCATATTATGAGAATAATCCAATGAGTTATTACGTGGATTTCCGGAAACTTCAGGAATACCGCACCAAATACGCCAACGTCAGCGGCCACCTCCAACTCATGCTGAACCGCGTCATGGCGATCGGGGCCGGCACCCGCTGGGAATACATACGGATCAAACCGAAAATTTCTCCTTTCGTGGATATTGACGGCAATACCAACCACCTCAACACCTTCGTATATTACGGCCTCAATACCCTCAACCGCCAACTATTTCCCACACGCGGCGCGAAAATCGACTTCGAAGCCGGCCTGATACATAGCCAGAACCCGGATATCCGGGTGCGAAGCGGCGACCACGTCTATCCGCTCGATAGCCTGGGCTTTAATTTCGATAGTTACCAACGGATGTCGCTTAAAATGAATTATTACATCCCCATGGGCCGCAAATCTTCCCTCAACCTGAACGGATATGCCGGGTTCAACTTCAATTACAACCAGGACATTGTCAACGATTTCCGGATCGGCGGCATCACCGATTTCAGCAGGAACCAGATTCCGTTCGTGGGATTGTATGACGGAGAAATCAATACCGCCAGCGTGGCTTCCATTCAGCTGGGATGGCAATACGAAGCCCTGCGCAACGTCTTCGCGATTCCGCGCGTGTCCGGCGCTATTTATGACCTCAACGGCAGGGCGTCACCGAAATACCTGTATTTGACAGGTTATGGCCTGACGCTCGCATACAGCACCAAACTCGGTCCGCTCGAAGCCACCCTCATGTACAGCGACCAGGCGCAGATACTCAAGGCATACGTGAACCTGGGGTTCCATTTTTAAATAGCGAAATCCAGCTTTTTGATTTGTTGCCTAAACCTGACTGCAGCTTTGGCGGAAGCCGAAGATTGAATTGAATATCATCAAGATGAAAAAGGACCTGGACATAGTTTTGGGAGACTTAGACGGAATTCTACTCAGAACTTTCATTTCGTCTGCAATCATTACCGCTACGCCACAGTGAACGGATGTCCAGGGAAGAGATCCGGCAATACGAAGACAGAAGGCAACTTTACTATAATAAGTAGCGCAGTTAATGCATCCGGTCCCCTCTGACCGGGAGCTTCGTGATCATATCCGCCTCAAATTCCAGCCATTCCGTCCACCGCTGGCGCACCCGCTCTTCGGGCAGGTATTCATTCGCCAGGTCGATGAACAGGCGGTAATGCCCCGCCTCGGAAATCATGAATTTGCGATAGAATTCTTTCAGGTAAGCATCTTCCAGCCCTTCACTCAACAGGCGGAACCGCTCCGCGCTGCGTGCTTCGATCAGGGCGAACTGCAGCAACCGGTCGAGCAGCACCACATCCGGCGCCCCGCCTCTCTGCTGGAAATTCATCAGTTCATTTACGTATGCATCCTTCCGCTGCTTGCCCAGCGCGAAGCCGCGTTTCTTCATCTCGGCACCTGGCGGAAGTGCCCCCATTCTTCCGTCACGATCGGCGCCAGCTCGTCGACCAGCCGCGCGCGGTCGGGATAACGTTGTATGAGCGAAATGGCCGATGTTGCCGCCTTTTGTTCGCAAAAAGCATGGTCGGTCAGGATTTCTTCCAGGGAAATCGCCGCGAGTTTGACCCATCGGGGGTCTGTAGGTAATTTCAGGCCGAGAATCGAAACTTTACTGCTCATACGCTGTTGTTATTGAAGAGGCAAAGTTACAGATAAGATAATTAGATTTGAAGCATGCAAAAAGAAGACTTTCTCCGCATTGCCCTTGATAAACGCCGGGAGGAACACGCGTTCCGCCAGTTGCGCACTCCTGGCCAGCTCGTGGATTTCTGCTCCAACGATTACCTGGGCCTGGCGCGAAACGAACGCATCCAGGAAGAGGCGCTGCGGATCTGCCGCCAGCTCCCGCAGGTCCACGGCAGCGGCGGAAGCCGGCTCCTTGCAGGAAACTACGAACTGGTGGAAGAAGCGGAGAAACTCATTGCCGGTTTCCATGAAGCGCCGGCCGGACTGCTCTTCAACTCCGGCTACGACGCTAACCTGGGCCTCTTTGCCTGTGTTCCCCAGAAAGGCGACGTCGTCATTTACGACCAGCTCATCCATGCTTCCATCCGCGACGGCATCCGGCTGTCGGCCGCGCCATCCTTTTCCTTCCTTCACAACGACCTCCACGATCTGGAGAAAAAGCTCGCCAATGCCGACGGCAGGATCTTTGTGGCCGTGGAATCGGTGTACAGCATGGACGGCGACCTGGCGCCGCTGGTGGAAATTTCCGCCCTGTGCAACCGCCATGGCGCCTTCCTGATCGTGGACGAAGCCCATGCCACGGGTGTTGTAGGGGAGAAGGGCGAAGGGCTGGTGCAGCTGCTGGGATTGCAGGGCCGCTGTTTCGCGAGGGTACATACCTTCGGCAAAGCCGTTGGCTGCCACGGCGCGGTGGTGCTGGGAACACCTGTGTTGCGCGATTATCTTATCAATTTCTGCCGCCCTTTTATCTACACGACTGCATTGCCCCCGCAGGCCGTGGCGGTGATCCTGGCGGCCTACGACGTCTTCCCCGACCTGGATGCCGGGCGAAAGCACCTGCAGCGGCTGATACAGTTGTTTACTTCCAGGCTGGGCGGGCGCAGCGAAACCCCGATCCAACTGGTGATGGCCCCGGGAAACGGGCATGCGCGCGGACTGGCGCAGCATTTGCAGGGGAAGGGTATGGACGTACGGGCCATTTTACATCCCACCGTCCCGAAAGGGCAGGAGCGTTTGCGGGTGGTGTTGCATAGTTTTAATAGTGAAGAAGAAGTGGAAAACCTGGCCGCCGCTGTCTTGGCATATTCCTGAAAAGGCGTATATTAACAATAGATTTCCTAACCTTCTAAAACTATTTTATGGAGATGCATCCCGTCTGGAAAAAAGTGTTAGAAGAGGTTGAATTTGTATCCTGGTACCATGCTTTCGCTGCGCAGTTTCAAACCACGCCCGCATTTACCGACCATAGCGTTACCGAAGCCCAGGATATGATCATGGAGTTTGGATTCCGTAAAACCGTCTATGATCCGGCAAATTTCCTCTACCAGGTAGAAGGTGTGGACGATACCAGGTCCATCAAAGGCCTTGGTTCCGGCCTGAACATTTCGCTGAAAGAGGGCAGGATAGAAGTGGAAATGGCGTTCGACCTGGATCATGACACCCGGGTTGGCGGCAAATTTTCCCTCATACCGGCGCAAATGGGATATGAAGGTCCCGCCATCCCCATGCCTGTTTTTACCAATTACAAGGAATTATACGCCGCATTGAAAAAAATCTTCGGCATGTACGAAGACATCGGCAATAAAGTAATCGACATCTTCCTGGCCGAACCGGCTACCATGTAACAATATGAGAATCCTTCCCTTACTGCTGACCGTCGCCCTGGTATGGGCGCTCAATCATCGTTTTGCCAATAAACCTGCTTTCGGCATGCTGTTCAGTCCGCAGCACGGTTTCTGGGTGCATGCGGAGCCTGTGGGCGCCGGTGCGGCCACGGCACAGCTGTCGCTCCCGGAGCTGAAAGACTCCGCCAGCGTGTGGCTCGACGAGCGCATGGTGGCCCATATTTTCGTGCGGAACGATTACGACGCTTATTATGTGCAGGGATATATCCATGCCTCCAACCGGCTCTGGCAGATGGAGCTCCAGACGCATGCCGCCGCAGGCCGCCTCAGCGAGATCCTCGGCGAAGGGCTCCTGGCTTACGACCGCCTCAAGCGCCGCGAAGGCATGGTATACGCCGCCGAACAGGCGGTGAAAGCCATGGATGCAGACCCAGTTTCCAAACTCATCACCGGCGCGTATGCCGACGGGGTGAACGCATACATCAAAACGCTCCGCGAACGGGATTACCCACTGGAATATAAGTTGCTGGGCTACGCGCCTGAACCCTGGACCAAGCTGAAATCGGCGCTGCTGATCAAGTATATGGCGTATGATCTGGCCTCTACCGGCGACGATATCGCGTATTCCAACGCACGGCAGCGTTTCGGGAAAGATATTTTCAACCAGTTGTATCCCGATTGGCCGGATGTAATCGCGCCGATCATTCCCGTAGGTACGCCCTTCGCGGCAGCGTCCCTGAAAGCCGTTCCGCCGCCGGATAGCCTCGTAACCGCCGGAATAGGCGCATTCAGGCCCGGTTCCCGCCCCGATCCGGATAACGGGTCCAACAACTGGGCGGTAGCCGCAGTGAAGACGAAAAACGGCGCGCCCATCCTCGCTAATGACCCGCATTTGACATTGTCGCTGCCTTCGATATTTTATGAAATGCAGCTCAGTACGCCCGATGCGAATATGTACGGCGTGTCCATTCCCGGCGCGCCCGGCCTGATCATTGGTTTTAACGATCATATCGGCTGGGGGCTGACGAACGGGTATATGGACGTGCTGGATTATTATACTATGGAATTCCGCAACGGCAAAAGCGAATACCGCTTCAACGGCGAGTGGCGCAAAGCCGATATGCGGGTGGAAGAGATCCGTATCAAGGGCCGGGAGCCTTACCTGGACACGGTGGCGTATACGGTCTGGGGACCTGTCCTTTACGATCCCGGCTTCGGCGGCGAGGGTTTCGGCAACGGGTACCTGGCCATGCGCTGGACGGCGCACGACGCCTCCAACGAGCTGCTGAGCCTTTACCGGCTCAACCGCGCGAAGAATTACGCCGATTTTACCGGAGCGCTTTCGATCTGGAGCAGCCCCGCACAGAATTTCCTGTTCGCCGGCAAACAGGATGGCATAGCGATCTGGCAGAACGGGAAGCACCCGCTGCGCTGGAAAGACCAGGGCAAGTTCGTGATGCCCGGCGGGGACAGCACCTTTGCCTGGCAGGGATATATACCCATGAGCGAAAATCCGCATATCCATAATCCCGCGCAGGGGTTCGTGCAGTCCGCCAACCAGCACCCGGCAGACAGCACCTTCCCCTACAGGATGTTCGGTTATTATACGCTGTTCCGCGGATTGCAGCTGCAGGAGCGTCTGGGTTCCATGCAAAACATCACGCCGGAAGACATGATGCGCCTGCAGAACGACAATACCAACCGCCTGGCCGTGAGTGCCGTGCCTTTCCTGGCGGATTACGTGATGCCCGCCAAGTTAACCGCCGCACAGCGCCCGTACTGGGAGATGCTGTTCCAGTGGGACGGTGTGGCTTCGCCTGACAGCAAAGCGGCGACGGTTTTCAATTTATGGTGGGAGCAGCTGAACACGCGCATCTGGCGCGACGAGATGCCGTTAAAAGATAGCCTGGCCTGGGAGATGCCCACGCCCGAAGCAACATTGTACTGGCTGATGCGCGACAGCGCCATGTGGTTCGTAGACGACATCCGCAAACCCGCACGATAGTCGCTGGCCGACGTGGTGACGGCGGCCTTGCAGGAAGCGGCGGACACGGCGGCGGCGATTTCGGCGCGAGGGGACTTGTCGTTGGGCAGGGACCGCGGGACGGATATCCGCCACCTGACGAGGAGTATCCCGGCGTTCAGCCGAATGGGCCTTCGCACAGGGGGCGGTGCGCATATCGTGAATGCGACGAAGAAGACGCACGGCCCGTCGTGGCGGATGGTGGTGGAATTAGGGGAGGAGCCGAAGGGTTGGGGGATTTATCCCGGTGGGCAGAGCGGCAATCCGGGCAGTCCGTATTACGACAATATGGTGGATGATTGGGTAGCGGGGAAATATTATCCGCTGCATGTATATGACGAAAGGAAAACTACGGGCGCGAGCGTGCGTAAAATATTTTTCACGCCTGCGAAATAGGCTGGCAGCTGGTTTCAGTGGACGGATAGAAATTAATTTCTGAAATATTTGGCAGAAAATATTTAATTCCTATCTTTGCAATCCCAAACGAAACGGGGATGATCCTGTAGCTCAGTTGGTAGAGCAATACACTTTTAATGTATGGGCCCTGG
>NZ_CALNBI010000165.1 GCF_937874145.1 uncultured Chitinophaga sp.
CGTAAGGGATTATTTCTGGCCGTTGTCGGACGGCGCCATGGCCAACAATCCTAACCTGGTCCAAACGCTCTACTGGTAATCCATTCCATCAAATCAACTCAAATCAGCAACGTATGTTAAAAATACCCAAGCTCTATATACTGGCGACCGCGGCAACAGGGTGCCTTTTCTCCTGTACCAAACCGGTTAATTACAACGATCCCGTGTCGAACGACAAAACCAAGCCGGAAGCGGTTTCCAATATCAAAGTCGCGAATTTCAAAGGCGGTTCGTTCATCACCTACAGCCTGCCGAAAACGGAAAACCTGCTGTATGTAAAAGCGGATTATGTCATCAACGACGAGACTGGCAAAAAAAGGCAAACGAAATCCAGCTACTACAGCGATACCATCAAGGTGGAAGGATTTGCGGAAAAGAAGGAATACGAAGTGACGCTGACCGCCGTTACCCGTGCAAACGTGGAGTCCGACCCGGTGACCGTTAAAGTGCATCCCGATACGCCGGTGTACAAGCTCGTGGCCAAAAGCCTGCAGATCAGCGCCGATTTTGGCGGCGTCAACATTCAAACGAACAACGTCAACAAAAAACCGGTGGGCGCGATCGTGTTGTACAAGCCGGACGGCGCACCCAACTACTCCATCTACGAGCAACGTTTCAGCGATATCGAACAGGTGAGTTTCTCTTCCCGCGGGTTCGACACGCTGCCCAAACAGTTCGCCGTGTACATTACGGATCAGTGGGGGAACAATTCCGATACGGTGTACAGGACGATCAACCCCTTGTTCGAAGAGCAGCTGGATAAGAACAAATTCTTCGGCAACGCGCTGCCCAGCGACGGAAAGATAGGTTTCAGCTGGGTATTGACCAATCTCTGGGACGGCAACCACGGATCCGGGTGGCACACTGTGCAGGAATCGATGCCATTGCCCATCGTTGCCACGATCGGGTTGGGCGTATCGGCCAAACTAAGCCGCTTCAAACTGATCGGCAGGTCCGGATATGAGTTCGCACACGGGAATCCTAAAGTGTTTTCGATCTGGGGCTCTAACGTGGCCGCCCCGGCGGACGCGGTTTTGCCGGTATTTGCGGAAGAAGGCGCGGTGATCGGTGATTGGGTGAACCTTGGGAATTACACCTGGCCCGGCCCTCCCTCGGGCGCCAACCCCACCTCGCCCACCGCGGCCGACCGCGCAGTCTTTAACCAGGGCATGGAATTCAACGTTCCATTTTCGGCGCCCAAAACCCGGTTCTTCCGGATGGCCGTTTCCGAATCCTGGTCCGGCGCCACGATGGCCCACGCGATGGAAGTTTACATTTACGGTAACACAAACTAATCTCTGATGAAAACATATATCACCGCAATCATCGCCGCTGCTTTTCTGTTGGGCGGCTGTATGAAAGAAGCTTCGAACTTCCGGGAGCTCCTGGACGAACGCGAGATCACCTATCCCGGCCCCGTCAGCAATATTAAAATTTACCAGGGCAACCTGCGCGTCAAAATCCAGTGGAATCCAAGCCCCGATCCCAGCATCCACCAGTACATACTTTACTGGAACAACAAGGGCGATTCCCTGCTGATGCCCGCCGGCGGCGGCAAAACGTCCGATACCGTGAGCGCCGTCGTTTCCGGGCTCCTGGAATATGTGCAGAATTTCACGCTCTACACGGCGGATGCAAAAGGCAACCGTTCGATCGGGCAGTCCATTTCTGGTGTGAGGATGTACGGGCCGCTGTATAATTCATCGCTGACAAACCGGCTGCTGCGTGCTGAAACGCCGTATGATTCCACCGGCCCTGACCAGTACACACTGTATTTCGAGACAACCGATACCACGCTCGGCGCCGGCACCTCGCTTACCTACCTGGACGCAGGGCAACAACTGAAAACCGTTGTCGTGGACTCCCGGTCGGACCAGGCTGTAATAGACCAGGCGCCTGCCGGCACCAAAGTGGCGGTGCGGTCGTCTTACATACCGGTAAAAAACGCGATTGATACTTTCAGGGTTACGTACAGCGATACGTTAACGCTGAATTGATCAGGATTGATTTGAAAAAAGGAAGCCGGCACACAACGTTGCCGGCTTCCTTTTTCGTTTTTACGTCGCCCGGCGAGTTTGTAAGCCGGATTCTGTGCGGCCTGTAAACAGGCGCCGCTGTCATTTATCTGCGACGCACATCGCTGTGCGCCTGTATCTGCCTACCCTCGGTCATCAGGCGGGCCGCCTTCAATCGACCGTATACATGGCATTTCAGCACGCAAGGTTTACCCCCGGCAACGGTTGCCCGCAACCGGCGTGGGCTCTTACCCCACGTTTTCACCCTCACCCCGGATCGCTCCGTGGCAGTTATTCTCTGTGGCACTCTCTGTACGCCCGTTTCCGGGCGCCCCACCCGTTAGGTGGTGCGTTGCCCTGCGCTGTCCGGACTTTCCTTCCCCGCCGGAGCGGGAACGACAGCACCACTGCGCCGGGCGTCGTAAAACGAATGGCAAAATTACTTAAAAAATATCTCTGTTGCCCCGTATCCGTAGAAAGGATGGTACTGATTCACGAAGAACTTCACTTCGGGAATGGTTTTGAGGATATCATGGATCTCGTCGCGGAGCTTTCCGGAGCCTACGCCGTGGATCACGATCATGCTGTGCAGCCGCTGTGTGATGGCCAGGTCGATGTAATGCTGGAATTCGTTCAGCTGGATGGCGAGCATTTCCAGGTTGGAGAGGCTTTTCCAGTTGTCGGCCAGCCGTTCGATGTGGAGATCGATCTCGTAGCGCGCGTCCAGGCGCTCGGGAGATTTGAGCTGGCGGACGTCGGTCAGGGTGTTGAGTTTCTTCTTTTCCTGCGGGGTGAAGCCGAAGGAGTCGGTTTCCTGGCGCTGGGGGTATTTGAGGAAGAGCTCATATTCGATCGTCGCTTTTCCTTCTTCCCTCACCTTTTCCAGCTGCTGGAACAGTTGTTTCGCCTTTATTTTCCAGGTTTTATCGAACTGGGGGGCCAGGGTCAGGTCTGCTTCTTTGGGCGTGAATTTGAACTCGAAACGGGCTTTATCGTTAAGCTGGTCGAAGTTGAGGTCGGCCAGGTAGATATGTTGCTGCGCGGGGATTTCCTGCTTCAGTTCGAGGAACAGCGAGTTATTCAGCCAAATCTCGAAGCGATAGGTGTAGGCGCGGTTGGTTTCGTTGAGCAGGTGGAATTTGAGGGTGTCCACCACATCGTCCCAGCCGTCGTGGCTCCAGACGGGTAGCATGGTGAGGAAAACGCCTCTTTCCGGCTTGTTGACCTTCGGCTGGGGCTTTTCCCGCTTGATTTCCTCACCTGGCGTCCGCTTGGGCGGCAAAGGCGCCTGTTTCCGGGTGAAGCGGTGGAAATAGGGGAAATCGATCTGATCGAGGTACACGGGGAATTTGGTACCGCCGACTTCCACCATCACCATCTTATCGTTGATGATATCCAGCACGGTGCCTTCTTCCTTGGAATGGAGCAAAAGTATCTTATCGCCTACTGTATATTTCATAGCAGGCAAAATTAACAAAAGGCGCGCTTACTGCAATCAGGCGGTGCTTTTCTCCGGGTGGGTCCTCATGTATTCATCCACGGAAACCTTCCCGCTGCCCTCAACGAGGAACAGCAAAAGCCCCAGCAGCACGAGCACGGACAGGCTCAGCTCTGGATACACGCTGAAAAGATTGGTGGAAGAATTGATGAAAAATACCGCGCCGATGAGCACCGGGAGGTTGGCGATGACGCCCACGCGGGTGAGCAGCCCCAGTGCAATGAACAATCCGCCTACGGTGTGGGCAAAAACGATGTAGTGAGCCAGCCAGAACGATAACGCGGTAAGGAAAGGCTGTTCCGCGATCCGGGCCTTCAGCAGGTCGATGTTATCGACGAACTGGATGCCCTTCCACATGAGGAACAAACCTAACAGCATCCGCAATCCGTCTACCCATTTGGGATGGTGATTGTCACCCCATCGTTCAATACGCTGCAGGAGGTTCATAACGAAAGTTTTAGCGGTGAAAAGAACTCTTCCCTGAAGTTACGAATTTTCCATGCCTTTGGATGTAAATCCTTTGCCATGGCTGTTTCCATTCCTTTCAGCAAAAAAAGGCGGCCATTCCTGGCCGCCCTTGCATGTATCTGTTTTTCAGTGTGTTACGCTCTTTTAGCCGCTAATTTGCTTTTCCAGAAGCCATACATGAAATAAATGGCCAGTCCCACGGCCATCCAGCCAAAAAACACCACCCAGCTGCGGACCGGGATCTCGATCATGAGGTACAGGCAGCAAAGCATGCCCATTACGGGGATAAGCGACAGCCTTTTCCAGATGGTGAGCACGGTGATGAGGGTGGCCAGGATGTAGAAGATCACGAACAGCACGCGGTCGTGGTCCAGGGCGGCGATTCCCGCGAAGGATTCGGTGACGCGGTCCCAGAAGAACCAGGAGAACAAGCCGAACACGATGGGGATCACGAACAGGCCGTTGACGTAGGGAAGATTGAACTTCTTCTCTCCTTTCGGCACTTTCGGGAGCAGCAGCACGCCACCGCACACGAGCACGAAGGCAAACAGGGTGCCGATGCTGGTGAGGTCCGTCACGATACCGCTTTCCACGAACAGCGACGGGATAGCCACGATTACGCCGGTTATGATGGTGGAAAATGCGGGTGTGTGGTATTTGGGATGCACTTTCGCGAATTTCTTCGGCAGCAGTCCGTCGCGGCTCATGCTCATCCAGATGCGGGGCTGCCCGATCTGGAACACGAGGATCACGCTGGTGGCGGCGATCACGGCGCTGATGGAGATTACATACCCGATGGTGCGCATGTTCAGCTTATCGAACACATACGCCAGTGGATCGCTTACGTGCTGGAATTCCTTGTAATGCACCATGCCCGTTATCACCAGCGTGACAATCACGTAAATGATGGTGCAGATGATGAGGGAATAGATCATGGCGCGGGGCATATCGCGTTGGGGATTGGCGCTTTCCTCCGCCGTGGTGGAAATCGCGTCGAAGCCGATATAAGCGAAAAACACGGCCGAAACGCCCATCAGTACGCCATTAAACCCTTCGGGCATGAACGGCTGCCAGTTTTCGGTATTGATATGGAACACCCCGATGGCGATCACCGCCAGCAGCACCACGATCTTGAGCCCCACCATGAGGTTGGCGCTGCGCTTGCTTTCGTGGATGCCTACATACGCCAGGATGGTCACCAGGATCACGATGAGGAACGCGGGAATATTGAGGATCACGCGCCAGCTGCCGAGCATCGGCGCGGTATTCCAGGCTTCCGCCTTGGCGGGAGTGGCTGCGAATGCGGCTTTGGCGGTGTTGTAATCCGTAGCGAGCCAGGCAGGCAGGTGGATGCCGATGCCTTCCAGGACGTTGTTGAAATAACTGCTCCAGGAAATGGCCACCACGATGTTGCCGATGGAATATTCCAGAATCAGCGCCCAGCCGATGATCCAGGCGGCCATTTCGCCGAAAGTAACGTAGGAGTAGGTATAGGCGCTCCCGGCCACGGGCACCCTGGAAGCAAATTCCGCGTAGCAAAGCGCGGTAAAGCCACAGGTCACGGCGGTCAGGATAAACAGGAAAATCACCGCAGGCCCCCCGTTGTAAGCTGCCTGACCGATGGTGGAGAAGATCCCCGCCCCGATCACCGCCGCCACGCCCATCAGCGTGAGGTCGCGGACGGTCAGTACTTTCTTCAGGCTGCCTGAAGCGTGTACGTCGCCATCGCCGGCTTTTGCTTCGTTGAGGATGCTGGTCAGGGATTTTTTCCTGAAAAGCGAGTTAGACATTTGTTGCGTTTAAGGGTTGATATTAAAAAGCCGTTATGGACAGCAAAACTGTCAATAACGGCCAAATATAAAAATAATCCTTACTCAATGTTGCCGCACGAGGAGAAAATCCGCCAGTTCGCGCAAAGGCTGCTTGCGGCCCGAGATCACGGCAATAGCGTCCAGGTGCTCGTAAGCAATCTCCGAAAAGCGCTCTTTTTCCTTCTCCGCCCAGGCGTCTACCCGGCAATCGCGGAAGATCTGGAGCACGGTGGCCACCTTGTCGTCCGGGTTGCCCGCCAGCATTTCGTTCAGTTTCTGGCGCTGCGCGGGATTGCAGAGCTCCAGCGCTTTGAGGAGCAGGAACGTCTTTTTATTCACGAGGATGTCGCCGCCCTGCTGCTTGCCGAATTTATCGGGGTCGCCGAAGGCGTCAAGGTAATCGTCCTGGATCTGGAAGGCAATTCCGACGTTTTTACCGAATTCGTAGAGGTGTTGCTGGTTGCCTTCGCTACCGCCTCCGCAAATGCCACCCATCTGCAGGCTGGCGGCCAGCAGCACGGAGGTTTTCAGGGCGATCATGTTCACGTAATCGCCGTACTGCACGTTTTCCGGCGCGGTTTGCTCCATATCCATATCCAGCTGCTGCCCTTCGCATACTTCGCGGGCGGCACGGTTGAACACGGAAACGATTTTCGTGCGGTATTTGCCGGTGATCTTGTTCAGGTGCTCGTAGCTGTGGATGAGCATCACATCCCCCGCAAGAATAGCGGCGGAGTCGCTGTATTTGGTGTGGACGGTAGGCATGCCCCTGCGCAGGGGCGCCTTGTCCATAATATCGTCATGAATGAGCGTGAAGTTGTGGAACAGCTCCACCGCATTGGCTGCGTGGAACGCATCGGGCTCCAGGTCGGCGAACAGCTCGTTGCCCAGCAGGCAGAGCACCGGCCGGATGCGCTTCCCCCCGATCCCCAGGATATACTGCGCGGGATCGTACAGGTTGGCCGGGTGATCGGGAAATTGTCTTTGACTGAACTGTTGTTCGAATTGCGCTGATAATTCTTTGAATGAGTGCATCTTACTTCTTTTTCTTCCTTGATTTAGTTTGCGGCGCCTTGCCTGTCTTTTTACTTCCGTCCCTTCTGTCGGCTCTTTCACTCCTTTCGCTCCTGCCGCCCTTCTTCAGCGGCGGCAGATCGTCGCCTTCTTCCACCAGTTCATAATCGAGCTGCCGTTTGGGCAGGCTGGCGCCCACCACGCGGATGGTCACCTTATCCCCGATCCGGATGCGCCTGCCGGTCCGCAGGCCCACCAGGGCATAATCGGTTTCGGAATGCTTGTAGTCCTCACGCAGGCCATGAACGCTCACCAGCCCCTCGCACTTCGCGAACACGGTTTCCACCCAGAACCCGAAATGCGCGACGCCGGACACGATCCCTTCGAAGGTTTGCCCGACGAAGTCCTGCATATATTCGACCTGCTTATACTTATTGGCCGCCCTTTCGGCTTCCATGGCTTTGCGCTCCATGTCGGAGGAGTGCTTGCATCGTTTTTCGAGCTGCTTGTCGATTTTCGCTTCACCTTCCAGTACCTGCGCCAGGATGCGGTGCACCATCACGTCAGGGTACCGGCGGATGGGCGAGGTAAAGTGGCAGTAAAACGGGAACCCCAGCCCGTAGTGCCCGATATTGTCGGAAGTGTATACGGCCTTGGCCATGGTACGGATCCCGAGGGTTTCGAGCACATGCTGCTCCGGCTTTCCCTGTACCAGCGTCAGCATCTTGTTGAAGGATGTAGCGATGGTTTCGGGGCTCGTGGCGTCGAATTTATAGCCGAATTTACCTGCAAATACGGCAAAAACGTGCATTTTTTCTTCATCCGGCGTATCGTGGACCCGGTAAGGGAACGGAATGGGCTGATTATTGGCTTTCTGTTTGGAAACGTATTCCGCCACCGTGCGGTTTGCCAGCAGCATCAGCTCCTCGATCAGCTGGTGCGATTCGTCGCTCTGGTTCACCTTGACGCCGATCGGCTTCGCATTTTCATCCAGCTGGAAACGTACCTCCTGGCTGGAAAAATTAATGGCGCCCGCCTTGAAGCGCGCTGCCCGCAGCGTTTGTGACAATTTATTCAATAACAAAACCTCTTCAAAATAAGGCCCCTCGCCGGTCTGGATGATCTCCTGCACTTCTTCGTAAGTAAACCGGTGGCGCGAATGGATAATCGTGCGCCCCATCCAGTATTGCTTCACTTTCGCCTTGTCGTCCATCTGGAACACGCAGGAAAAACAAAGGTGGTCTTCATGCGGCCGCAGCGAGCACAATTCATTCGAGATCTTCTCCGGCAGCATGGGCAACACCCTGTCCGGCAGGTACACGGAAGTGGCGCGGTGCTCGGCTTCCTTGTCCAGCGCGGTGTTCGGTTGCACATAATGGCTTACGTCGGCGATATGCACCCCGATCTCCAGCATGCCGTTCTTCAACCGGCGGATGGAAATGGCGTCGTCGAAATCGCGGGCATCCACCGGGTCGATGGTAAACGTGAGTATTTTGCTGAAATCCTTCCTTCCTTCCCGGTCTTTAGCGCTCAGGTTGCCCGCTCCCGGCATGGCGGCGAGCTCGTCGAGCACGTCTTTGGGCCATTGCAGCGGGAAGCCGCTTTCCACGAGGATTTCCTTCATGGCCAGATCATTGGCGTTGGTGGCGTCGAGGATTTCGACGATTTCACCTACGGGTTTGCGGGTCTTTTCGCCCCAGGCCACGATTTTCACTACAGCGCGGTCGCCGTCTTTGGCGCCTTTCAGGGAATTTTCAGGAATGTAGATATCGGGGAGCCAGGCGCCCTTTTCGGGCACGAGGAAAGCGAATGTCTTGCTCAGCTGGATGGTGCCGGTAAATTCGGTCTTCTTACGGGTAAGCACGTCTGTCACGTGCCCTTCCATCCTGCCCATGCTTTTACCCTGGCGGATAACGTCGACCAGTACTTCGTCGCCGTCCAGGGCTGAATTGAGGTTTTTCTGTTTCACCATGATGTCGCTCGACAGGCCTTCCACTACCACGAAAGCCATCCCTGAGCGGGTGACGTCCACAATACCTTTATAGGTCTTCTTCTGGCTGCTGTTCTTCTGTTTCTTTTCTTTCTTTTTGGTCATTTACATGATTTTAGGGTTGCGGCGTTTGCCAACCGGGTGGCGTTTCGTCGGCCGCCAACAATGCATTTTCCGTGTATTCCATCACAAAACGGTCGAATCCGGCAGATTCCCCGAAAAGGAAAGCCACTTCCACCGGTATAACGGTAAAAGGCAGCTGCATGTTCGCGATGATGTCGCGCAGCAGGTTCAGCCGTACCGCGTCTTTTTCCGTAGTGATGATGTAAGCCGGCCCCTCGCCGTCCAGGTTATCCAGTTCCAGCCGGATTTTTTCCAGGTCGTTCCGGTTGTAATAATAGTGGTCGGGGAAAGACAGGAGGCTTACATTATTATGTCTTTGCCGCAAATGTTGTACCAGCGGTTCCGGCCGGGCGATCCCGCAGACAACCAGCACCTTCGCGTTCTCCGGGATGAGCACCGGCTCGCCGGTGAGCATTTCAGCCGGAACGCCGTACTGTAGCGTGGTAAAGTACAATTGCTGATGCGGCAATGGATTGATTTCCCGGCGGATATTTTCTTTTTCGGCGGCCGTCAGTCCGGCCGGACATTTCGACACGATGATCCCATCCGCCCGGTGATATCCCTTCCTCCCCTCACGCAGGCGCCCTGCCGGCACCACGTGGTCGCGGGTGAAAAGGCGGCTGTAATCCGTCACCATCAGGTTCAGGCCGGGTTTGATGGAGCGATGCTGAAAGGCGTCGTCCAGCAGGATAACCTCCGTTTCGGGCCGGTCGCCCATGAGCTGGGGCACCGCCAGCATGCGCTCTTCCCCGACGCAAACGGTCACTTCCGGGAATTTGCGGTGGAATTGCATGGGCTCGTCGCCAATGTCGGCAGCGGTGGTTTTGGGCCCTGCCAGCTGGTAGCCTTTCGTTTTGCGGTTGTAACCCCGGCTGAGCGTGGCCACGCGGTAACGTGCCTGCAGGAGCCGGATGAGGTATTCGACATGCGGCGTTTTGCCGGTGCCGCCCACGGAAAGGTTGCCCACGGCGATGGTGGGCACGCTGAATTCTACGGAAGTGAGCATGCCGGCGTCGTAGAGGCGGTTGCGGACCCAGAGCACCAGGCCGTACAGTAATGCGAAGGGATAGAGGAGAAAACTAAGATATTGCCACACGGGACTATTCATTTTTTGTGTCTGTAAAGTAATAAACCTTTTCCGGGGTTACCACGGAATGAAGGGGAACGTCGCCATCCCAGGCGTCGGCTACGGGTGCTTCGAGCGGACCGAAGAGGCTAAGCCCCACCGTTCGCACACCTGGCCGGCATTGGCGGAGGAAGCCGTCGTACATGCCTTTGCCATATCCTACGCGGTGGCCGGCAGCGTCGAAAGCGAGCAGCGGTACGAATACCACGTCGAGCTGCGCGGGCTGCACGGGTTCTCCGTTTTCGGGTTCGGGGATGCCCAGGGCGTTTTCGGCGAGTGTGGTGCCCGCCGTCCAGGCGAAATGTTGCATGTCGCCGGTGGCGATGAACGAGCGCGAAAGCACCAGCGTTGCTTCCGGGAAGCGTTCGCGGAGCTGATCGGCAAGTGGCCAGGTATCCACTTCATTCCTGGCCGCGATGGGCAGGAAAAGGTGTATGTATGCGGGATCGCCCAGGTCAAGGTGGCGGCATTGTTCCAGGAGCGCGTTGTTGAGTTGCCGGAATGCTTCGGGCGAAAGGGCTTTTCTTTTGGCCAGGTATGTTTTACGGATGGCTTGTTTGGCGGAATTAGTACTCATAGGCGGAGAAGTTCTTGTAACCTGGGGCGCATCAGTTCGGCCTGCAGGGCAACGAAACCGGGATCCGCCCGTTCCGCCTGCGGGATGCGGGTGATGAGGGGATATTGGCTCCAGGCCACCACATCGTCTTCGTTGGTATGATGATTGCCGCTGAAAATCCATCCGGT
Source organism: uncultured Chitinophaga sp. (assembly GCF_937874145.1). Taxonomy (GTDB): domain Bacteria; phylum Bacteroidota; class Bacteroidia; order Chitinophagales; family Chitinophagaceae; genus Chitinophaga. Next base: position 10,829 of record NZ_CALNBI010000165.1, read on the forward strand.
TACGTTGACGCCTGCGCTGCGTAGCGCCATGGCCGTGAGCAGGCTGTGATTGATGCTGCCGAGATAATTTTGCGCCACCACGATCACCTGCGCATCCAGCGCGCGGATCAGGTCGAGGAAAAAATAGTTGCCGTTCAGGGGAACCATCAGTCCGCCGGCGCCTTCGATCACCAAAGGTCTGCCTGGCTGCTGCAACCGCCGCGCATGATGGAGAATGAGGTCCTCCTGCACGATGATCCCTTCTTCCCGCGCCGCGAGGTGGGGCGATGCGGGCATCCGCAGCCGGTACAGCTCGTCATGAACAGTTACCTGCGGCGACGTGAGGGCGCGGACGGTTTCCGTATCCGTACCATCTTCCAACCCCGCCTGCACCGGTTTCCAGTACTGCGCGCCCAGCGCTTCCGCCACGCAGGCGGATGCCAGGGTTTTGCCCACGCCCGTACCAATTCCGGTGATGAAGATGTTGTTCATGGAAGCAAATATAAAGTATCATTCAAGCATTTACCTTAAATTCGTTACCCAAGACCCAAGATTATGAAGTATTGTGAAAATATCCTCGAAACGATCGGCCATACTCCATTGGTCAAATTACACCGCGTAACCGCCGGGCTCCCCTGCCCCGTTTTCGCCAAAGTCGAATCCTTCAACCCCGGCAACTCCATTAAAGACCGGATGGCCGTGCGGATGGTGGAAGAAGCCGAGCAGAAAGGGCTCCTCAAACCCGGCGGCACCATCATCGAGGGCACGTCGGGCAATACCGGCATGGGCCTGGCGCTGACGGCGGTCATCAAAGGATATAAATGCATTTTCACGACTACCGACAAACAATCGAAGGAAAAAGTGGACATACTCAAAGCCGTTGGTGCGGAAGTGATCGTGTGCCCGACCAACGTGCTGCCGGAAGACCCGCGGTCTTATTACAGCGTGTCGGCCCGGCTGGCGCGCGAAATCCCGAACAGTTTTTACGTCAATCAATACGACAACCTCGCCAACCGCGACGCGCATTATGAGCAAACGGGCCCTGAAATCTGGGAACAGACGGCAGGCAAGATCACCCACCTCGTGGTGGCCACCGGCACCGGCGGCACGATCACGGGAACCGGGAAATACCTCAAAGAACAAAATCCCGATGTACAGATATGGGCGGTGGACAGCTACGGCTCTCTGCTGAAAAAATATTTCGATACGGGTGAAATCGATATGAGCGAAGTGTATCCATATATCACTGAAGGCATCGGCGAAGATTTCGTGCCGAAGAATTACGACATGAGCGTGATCGACCACTTCGAAAAAGTGACGGATAAAGACGGCGCGGTGATGGCGAGAAGGATTTCGAAAGAAGAAGGGATCTTCGTGGGGTATTCCGCCGGCTCCGCCGTGGCAGGGCTTTTGCAGCTGAAAACGCGGCTGAAGGCGGATGATGTGGTGGTGGTCGTATTCCACGATCACGGTTCGCGGTATGTGGGGAAAGTTTATAATGACCAATGGATGATGGAACGCGGGTTCCTGGATGTAAAAACCGTGCGCGACGTGGTGAATGGCCGTCGCAACCTGCCGCTGGTAACGATTTCGCCGGATGACAAAGTGAGCGACGCCATCGGAAAAATGAAGAAATTCGACATCGAGCATTTGCCCGTGCTGCAGCAGGACGAGCTGATAGGCGCCATTTCAGAAGGCGGATTGTTCAACAAACTGATCGACCAGCCCGAGCTGAAAGAGCAGCCGGTACGCAATATCATGCAGAAAGCCTTTCCAATCGTAGCCATGGATACGCCTATTGAAAAGCTGACTGTCTACATCAATAAAGAAAACGGCGCCGTGCTCACGCAGGACGATTCCGGAAATTATCATATCGTGACCAAATACGACATTATCCAGGCGCTGGGGAATTAAGGCATGAAATATACAGATCAGATCGGGCATACGATTACGCTGGACGGCGTTCCGAAGCGAATCGTATCGGTGGTTCCCTCGCAAACGGAGTTGTTATATGACCTGGGTGTTGATGTTGTGGGCATCACGAAATTCTGCGTGCACCCGCAGCAATGGTTCCGGGAGAAAACGCGTATAGGCGGCACCAAGCAATTGCACATCGACAAGATCGCGGAACTTCAGCCCGATCTCATCATCGCCAATAAAGAAGAAAACGAAAAAAGCCAGATCGAAGCGCTGGCGCAGCAATTCCCCGTCTGGACCAGCGACATCCAGACGCTGGAGGGCTCACAGGAAATGATTTACGCGCTCGGCGAAATCCTCGATGTCCGGCGCGCCGCCGGCGAAATCGCGGGGCGCATTGCCGGAGGGTTTGCTTCCCTTCGCCCCCTCTACCCCGCCGTTCCTGCCGCTTATTTCATCTGGCGCGATCCCTGGATGGTGGCGGGCGGCGATACTTTTATCAACGATATGCTCCGGCGCTGCGGCCTGCGGAACGTATTCGCCGATCTTCCCCGTTACCCTTCCGTTACCCTGCCGCAACTGGCAGCAAGCGGGGTGAAACTGATCCTCCTCAGCAGCGAGCCCTATCCTTTCAAAACGAAACATATCGCCGAAATCCGGGAATTCGTGCCGGACGCGGAGATCGCGCTGGCCGACGGGGAGATGTTTTCCTGGTACGGCAGCAGGCTGGTGCATGCGCCGGCTTATTACAACGAGCTGCTGGATATTTACCGCTGATTCACTTGTACATGAATTTTTTCGTGCAGGCAACCGCTGCGCACAACCCGCCGTAACCTTTCCGGAACAACAGATTTAACAATGGAAAGAAGAGATTTTTTATCCGGCATGGGCGCCACGCTGGCGGTTATTTGTGCGGGCGGACTGGCCGCCTGCGGCGGGAAAGGCGATGATCCCGCTCCTTCGAACCCTCCCGGTGGCGGCGGTGGTGGTGGCGGCGGCGCGAAGCTGACCGTTAACCTGGCCAACG
>NZ_CALNBI010000166.1 GCF_937874145.1 uncultured Chitinophaga sp.
CGTACCGAGGTCGAACACCACCTGGATATTGGCTTCACCGGCGCTCACGGCGTCGGAAGTCATGTATTTCATCCCGGGAACGCCGTTCACGGCTTTTTCCATGGGGATGAGCACCGATTGCACGAGCACGTCGGCGCTGGCGCCCGGGTAAGCCACGCTCACGATCACGCGCGGGGGCGCAATCGATGGGAATTGCGAGGTGGGCAGTGAAAAGATGGCCAGTACCCCGAGAAAAATGATGAATACGGAGATGACGATCGCGAAGACCGGCCGTTTCATGAATATATTGAACATTCGATTGGCTGTTTAATGAGTAGTTGTATTATTCAGACGGCAGTACCAGCTGCGAGATAACGGAGCGGGGATTCTCGAAGTCGAACGCGATCTTGTCGTTGTTCTTCACCTTGCGCAACCCTTCGAGCAGGATTTTTTCATCCCCCTTCAATCCGTCTTTCACCACAAAAAGATCCGGCATTTCCGCGCCGATGGTCACCGGGCGGAGCTGTACCGTATTGTCCTTATCCACCACGTACACATATTTGCGGTCCATGATCTCCAGCGTGGCTTTCTGCGGTATGATCACCGCGTTTTTCATCTCTTCACGAACGAGTATCGAACCGGTTTCACCGTGCCGGAGGAGGCCTTCGCTATTCGGGAAAGTAGCTCTGAACGCGATGTTGCCCGTTTCGTTGTTGAATTCCGCCTCGATGGTTTCCACCACGCCGGGATGACTGAACTCTTCCTTGTTGGCCATGCGCAGGTTTACATTGATTTTTTCTTTCGGTTTGATGGCGGACGCATAATCCAGGTACTCCGCTTCCGACACGTTGAAATACACCCACATGCGGCTGTTGTCGGAAAGGCTGGTCAGCAGGTCGCCTTCTTCGACGAGGCTGCCGAGTTTGAGGTGCAGGTGGTTGATGATACCGTCGAACGGTGCGCGGATCTCCGTGAAAGCGAGGTGTACCTGGGCGAGGGCGAGCTCGGCTTTGGCTTTCTTCAGTTTGGCGTTGGCCATGGCCAGCTCGTTTTTCGACACCACGTTTTTATCCGCCAGTGATTTTGTGTTCTGCACTTCGATCTCCGCAGCCTGGGCTTCAGCTTCCGCCTTGAGCAATTCGGCTTCGTAGAGTTTCGGCATGATGCGGAACAGGAGCTGCCCGGCTTTCACATGCTGCCCTTCATCAACCAGCACATCCTGCAGGTACCCTTTTTCCTGGGCCCTCACTTCGATGTTGCGGATAGATTTTATCTGGCAAACATATTCCCGGGTGATAGTGGTGTCTGTGGTAAGCGGGCTCGTCACCAGCAATTTGGACGAAGCTTCATGATGTTCTTCTTTCGGATGGCAGCCGGTATGGCACAGGAGGGCGCACAAGCCCGATAAAACGAGGATTTGTTTCATATGGAGTTTGAATCTGAAAAACAGTTTTATTGAAGAAATACTTCCCTGCAGGCATACGGAATGCCTGTCCGCAAATGGTTGCAGATGGAAGATGATGCAGGCCTCAGCGGCTTAAACAGCCGTGAAACATGTGTTCCGGAATCAGATGCGGATCACGCGCTGCACAATGAACTGCGCAGGAGTTGCGTAGGAAAAATGTGGGCAGAATGGGAGCGGTTCTTCGGGATAGACGGCGGTGAGACGGTTGGCGTCGGCAAAAAAGGAAGTAAGGATCAGCCGGAAAAGAAGGTGTTGTTTCCGGAAAGACTGTGTGTCTTCATCTTCCTGTGCTTCGAGGCCCTTTACCTTTTCGTAGGCTTCCCGTGCGTCTGGGGGAGTGGGGTTGCGGAACTGGTCTTCTTCGCAGTGTGTGTCGTCCGGAAATTCGTCGGCGGTAAGGTTGAGGAAATACTTTCCGGGGGAGAAACGGGCCGGTTGAAGGCATGCATGCGAATACCCTCCCAGTAAGAGGATATATACCGATAGCATAAATCCGATCAACAAGCGTGTCATTAGCCTATTAAATTGTCGTGCCCGTTTTGCATGCCGGTAGCGGCATTTCGATGAACGGGTGTAAAATTAAAGGGATTACCGTCAAACTGCAAACCTCAAACCGAAAATCGGGATTAATTTTTCCTTAAAATGACCTTAAAAAACATATTCGCATTATCGTAATGCGATAAATAATCCAGGAACTTTGCTGTATTTTTAAGTAAAACCCGGTTTCATGCGCTTGTTTTCCCTGTTTCTCGCATCGATGGCCGTTATTGCCGGTCCTTTGAAAGCCGCTACTTTACACACGGGCCACGGGCAGCGGTATCCTACGCTTGCGGCGGCTGCGGCGGCCGCGGTTCCCGGTGATTCCATATTAATCTACCCCGGAAACTATCCCGGTAATGTTTCGCTGGACGGATTGCAGGGCGCCCCCGGCCGGTGGATCTACATTTGCGCGGCGGAACCCGGCACGGTGGTGTTCCAGGGCGGCGAAAACGCCTGGCGGGGCAGCGGGAATGCTTACCTGCATATCCACGGAATGGTCTTCGAAAAGCAAACGGGCAACGGCCTTAATTTCGACGACGGCGGCCAGGCATCCTCCCCTGCGCACCACCTTGTTTTCGACCAGTGCGTTTTCCGGGATATGGCCGCCACGGGAAACAACGACCTTCTCAAATTATCCGGCGCCAACGATTTCACGGTCATGCACTGCACATTCCTGAACGGAGCCGCCGGCGGCAGCGGCATCGATATGGTAGGTTGCCATAACGGGTCGGTGTTCCAGTGCCGGTTCGAAAACCTCGGCGCCAACGGCGTGCAGATGAAAGGCGGCAGCAGCGACATCCGGGTGGAAGCCTGCTTCTTCAAAAACGCCGGCAGCCGCGCCATCAACCTCGGCGGCAGTACCGGTACGGCCTTTTTCCGCCCTGCGGACGCCGCCTGGGAAGCAGCGCGCCTGACGGTTTGCGCCAACGTCTTCACCGGGTCCGACGTGCCGGTGGCGTTCGTCGGCTGCACCGAATCGATCGTCGTCAACAATACCATTTACAAACCCGCCCGCTGGGCCATCCGCATCCTCCAGGAAAACAAGGATACCGTCCGCTTCGCCAAATGCGGCGGCAATACTTTCCGGAACAACATCGTGTACACAGACGGCCAAATGCGCGCCGCCTGCAGCATCGGCCCCGGTACCGCGGCGGAAACGTTCACCTTTTCCCATAACCTCTGGTTCCATGCAGGCGATCCAGGGTGGCGGGGGCCGCAGCTGCCCGTCCCGGAAAATGGAAGCCTTACCGGGAAAGACCCGCTCTTCCCTGCGGCCGGGCAAGGCGATTTTTCCATTCCGCCCGACAGTCCCGCCGCCGGAGCGGGGTTCCCTGCCTCCGTAGCCAACCGCGACCATGCCCGTACCCGGTTCCGGTCGCCACGGGCTATCGGTGCTTTTGAAGTAAAAGAATGATCCGGCCGCCGGTTTTCAAACAGAATCTTATTAACTTCGGCGCAATAAGAAACGCTATATTATGAACTACGAAGAAATGGTTAAAACCAAAGCCGGTGAAATGGTGGAGAATTTAATCGCGGAAGTCCTCGGCAAAAAGGTTTTTGACATCCGGCACGATTACAACGACAGCGAACAGTGGGCCGTTATCACCACCCACACCGACGAAGACAATGAGATTTCTTTACGCGTTTACGGCAGCGACAAGTATTTCCTCTATTTCGGATACTACGATGAGGAGGATGATTTCCATGAACTGTTGCACCCCATCACCGACGACGTGAAATCCGCCATCCCGAAGCCTTTGCAGAACGCGCTGGAAAAAGTGCTGAGCGATGAACAGGGCATGCGGCTTCCGGGGAATTTTATTTCGAAATAGCTGTTGAAGATATTAGAAAGACCTGCTGAATGGCAGGTCTTTTTTCATGAGATATTCTCCAGATACTTCAGCACCTCTTCCCGCTTGCGGCTGCTGACATATACACTAATGAACGGTATAATAAATTCCTTTCTCCAACACCGTCTGCTTCACGCCATACTCATTGCTACTTTTTTCGGGTGGATTAGAAGAAAAATCGAAAGTCAGCACTTTACTTTTTCCCAATAACGGAACATAAGAAAAATGATACTCGATCAGGCTATCCTGGTAGTTGGGGAGATGTTTATCCATGTACGTCTGCGAAACCATTATTCTTCCCAGAACATGAATTACGGCAATGCGGTTACGCTTCATGAAATCAGTCAAAACCGTGTCAGCAATGCTGGATCTTTCAATAGCCCTGCTTTCCGTAAAAGCGTTATGATAGCCTTTCCCGATCAGGCAGGAGGTCATTTCCCGATAATCCTGCAGGTTTTTGATTTTCTCCCGGTTTCCTGGAGCGGGGATTGCTGCAAGACTGGTAAATATTGCAATCAGACAAATCGGCTTAGCGTATGCCATCTTTTAATTGTATTGTCCATTCCGGCAAGGGATAATCCCGGCTTTTCAGGTAATCCAAATAGGTTGATCTATCTGCTTTATCAAGCGGTTTCACCCATTCAACTGCATTCATCATATACCTGCAACCTAAATTATATTCCTTATCACCATGGTAAATCTTATAACGGCAAGGGAACAAATCAGCATTCATCGAAGTATCGGCCGACAAGATCAATTTAATCCGGCAGAAGGAATAAAACACAGTATCCTCCTGCAAGGTGTTCTCAAATCCATTGTAATATTTCAATAACATTTTCTTTCCAAAACCTTCCAATGGCAGCAGGTTAACGCCAAAATTCAGCGGAAATGTTCCCGGAACAAAGGACTTTGAATTAATACTGGAAAGGACATCGGCGGCACTATCTTCACATGGCTGAAAAACCCAATTGGGTCGCAGATAGATTAAATATCCATCAAGAAGCACGTTCTTATCCTCTACCGGCTGGGATTGAACAGTATTGAGTAATAATAGGCTGATACTAACCAGGATAGACGTTTTTACATGCTTCATATGATATCGCCTTTCATTTTGTTTTTTATCAAAATAATCTCGCATCAAAATACGCCGGGCCCGATATTACAATGCAGTATTCCATATAAAAGGTAAGCAATTTATAAAAAAGAAAAGCAGCACCGCCCAAATGCGATGCTGCCGGAAGTATATATTACACCTATATTACTGTGCGGATGGAACCAGGACTATTTTGAATGTCACGGGGCCGGTTGGCCGTGCTCCCTGCCCCCCGTTAGCCCCCTGAACGGACAAGGATACGTAACCGGGCTGATAGAAAAATGTGTAGCTGTAGCCGTCGTACACCTGTGGCAGCGCTTCATAATTTGTTCTATCGAACATAGCGGCCACGATCACCCCATCATTTTCGAAAGACACATTATCAATTTCAGGCATATTTATAATGGCGTTATAGGTGCCGTCGGCCTGCGTGTAAGTCCAGTCTGCCACGGCGACCGTATGCACGACCGTGAAATTGGGAATGACTTCCGTAGTGTTGTATTCTTTTGTGCAGGCGGATGTCATTACAACGCCTAAAAGGAGCAATAAGATGGGGAATCTTTTCATATGGGTAGGTTTACCTGGTGAGATGCAAAAGGCATACCGGAAATACTGCTTTCGAGGATGAACGGTATTTTTCAGCAATATTTGCCATTATTTGGCTATATGGGCAGTACATTTCGTTTCAGGCCGGCAGACATCTTATTTGAGCATGATTCATTTGCCTTTTAAATTCAAGGTAAGTTTTAAGAGAATTCCCTTTTTAGTACCGCTTTAATATTTCACTACTTTCCCGCGGGGAAGTGGCAGACATTCCAACCGGTACGTGAACGAAAGTGGCTCACAATACAATAATTTCCTACTTTGAGAATAAACTTGTTCTCTTGTTATTTGATATTTATTATAATATCCCACAGAAGGATCATCTAATTGGATTCGCTAAATCTCTTTTCCCAGAGGATGACTTAGATATAATTAAAAACAGTCCGATTGCAAATACCTTTGATCTCCTCAACGACGCTTACTAGCTCAGTTTTTTTACAGTATACGGTATACAAACGTTTCCCATTCTGAACTGAAAAGAAATCGAGAAGGAGAAATATTGGGCACTGAAGAAACCGCTAAGATTTGGGCAGATTGGCAGGCGAAGAAAGACCGTCTTTATAATCTTTACTTCGAATTTGATGACAACTTCAGGAAAATAAAAAGGCCGTTCTAGCGGCGGGAACAAAAAAGGGCAATCCTCTGGATTACCTACTGGTATACATTATGTTAGATAAACAAAGAAAAATTAAAGCAATTAAAGGCACTATCTCATTAACTGTGTAAGTTTCAAAAATCGGAGTTTCGTATTAGTACCTATAACTTGATTCTATTTTCAAAAATA
>NZ_CALNBI010000167.1 GCF_937874145.1 uncultured Chitinophaga sp.
GTGGTCGACCTGCACGGCGCGCAGGTGCGCCCGTTCCTGCGCCAGCTGGTCGCCAACTCGGTCGACAAGCTGCAAAAGCCGGGCAAGGCCCTGTACACCTGCATGCTGAACGCCATCACCGCCTTGGACTTCGGCCGGAACAGGTCGTTCACCCCGTCGTTATTTGGCGTAAAGGCATTGGGCATCTCCAGCATCGAAGAATAATCGATCAGCACCCGCACCGTATCGGCAGACACGCAATTGGCGCCCGTCAGCGTACGCACGATGTATTGTGTGGGCGCCACCGGCCGCACCACGGTTTCGGGGCAGGTAGGACATTGAATCCCCCCTTCCACGATCGGGCCCCAGATATAATCCACCGCATTTCCGGCCCGGAGCAGGAACTCGTCGCCAATGGCCACCACGGTATCGGGCGTGAGGATATTCATCCGCGCCATACTCAGGTTCGGGACATATATATTGGCGGAACGCTGGCAGCCGTTGGCATCCATAACGTTGGCGGTATACATGCCCACGCCCAGCCCGTGTACCTCCGGCCCGGCAACCACATTACCGTTCCAGGTAACGCTGTACGGCGATACCCCGCCCTGCGGATCGAGCCGCACCCAGCCGCTGCCGCGGTTGCAGGTGTCCTGGTAAGCGTCGTATGGCATGAGCAAAGCGGCAGGCTGCGTGAGCACCACCTCCTGGCTGTCGAGACAATATGCGTTCCGGATATAAACTTTGTAAGTACCTGCCGTAAGGCTGTTGAACGAGGGCCCGTTGCCGAAGGGGCCTGTGCCCAGCGCAAACTGTAACGGAACCGTTCCATGGCTCACCTGCGCCAGGACGGAGCCGTTGCTGCCGCCGAAGCAGGTGGGATCGGTACCGGTGGCGCTGGTGGTAAGCGTACGGAGCATGTCCCGCGCGATCGTGAAATTATAGGAGCCCGTGCAGCCGTAGCGGTCTTCGATAGCGACACTGTAGCTCCCCGTCACCAGGCTGGTGAATTCGGGAACGGTGACGTCGGGCTGGCTGTTCAGGGAGTATGTATACGGACTGATGCCGCCCGTAACCGTCAGCTCGGCGCTGCCGGCGGGGTGGTTGCAGTCAATATTCTGGATATCGCCCGTTACCTGGATTTTCTCTGCAATAGCGGCGAAAATTTCGTCGGACACCGTACAGCCGCCGTTAAAGATCTCCACGCCGTAGGTATCGGTGCTGCTGATGATGATAAACTCCTTGTCCTCCCCGGGGATATACACCCGTGGCGCCGTGCCGGTATACCATTGGTAACGCAGGTGCGGGCCGGAGACCGAATGCTGGAGGAGCGACTGGCCATCGCAGACTAGGAGGTTATTATTTCCCAGTTCCAGCGAGGGCGGGGCCACGGCCACGATCTTCCGGCAGAAAAAGCGCTCGGACGGCGTATTGGCGTCGGTAACGAGGTTGAGGTAATAGATGCCTGCCGTGGGTATCGTAAAAGCCGGCGGGGTTGGCCCGTTGAATGGCGGTGCCACGGGACTGGTGCAGCCGTTCATCGTCAGCATCGCGGTACTGAAATTAGCGGGGCCGCCGTTGGCCACGATGGCCCTTATGTCGGCGCCGTGGCGGTACAACCTGGAGATACCTGTCGGGCCGTTAAGGGCGCCACCGGGATTGCCGTAACTAACCGCCGTTACGGCGCCTGTGATGCCTCCGCTGAAATTGAGGCGGACGATGGAGCTGTTGTTGAAACTCGTTACCAGCGCAAAGGTCTGCTCGCAATCCTGGTAAATCGAAATATCCCGGGCGCCATCGATCAGCCCGGCGAAAGTTCCCAGGTTGGTGGCCACAGGAGCGTTGGTAAGCGAGGTGCCGAAATCGAGCAAATGGATGCCGTTGGCAGCTGCCACCAGGGCGTACCAGGTGGCGCCTTCGCGGAAAACCTTGATCCCGTCCGGGTTCACGATCGTGGCGGGCATGCTGACATTCGTCAACACGGGCGCGGCGGTAAAATCCCATCCGAACTCTGCCAGCACCAGCATATTGGCCCCCATTCCCAGGATAAACCCGAAGTTGCGGCCATTATCGTTAACGATGGCGAGATCGCTGCAGCTTTCCAGCAATCCGCCGGGATTGCCCCAGTCTACCCCCGTGGCGCTGGCAAAATCGCTGTATCCATTCGGGAAATCGATCCGGACGATCTTCCCCGGCACCGTTCCGCCCCCGCTGACGATGATCAGGTGTTTGCCGGCGGCGTCTTCGACCGCCTGTATGCCCGAAGCGTTGCCTGCCAGGACGGCGTCTACCTGGGAAACGGAGGAAAGTGTGGGCGTATTGGCCAGGCTGCTGCCGTATTCCAGCCGCACGATGCGATCCGTCATCGTGTTGGTCATGAAACCGAAGTATTGCCCGGCTTCCTCAACGATGACGCTGTGTTGCGGCGACCTTACCAATCCGGCGGGATTGCCGTGGTTTACGGCCGTCGGCGGCTGATAGGATGTACCCGAGCAAAAATTCCAGTGCCAGGTGCCGACGCTGGCAGATTGATCGGTGATAGTGACGGGAGTGCCGACACAAACGGTGTCTGGCACCGAAAAGCTGGCTGTTTGGGCATGCAGGGATTGACAGAGGACCAAACAAATAAGGTATAGGTATAAGCGCATTCTTGGAGCGGTTCAAAATGATTCTGCGCCGGGAAGATATTAAATTTTTTAGTATTTTATTCGAGATTTATTTAGTTTCCTTATTTTGCCGGGTGTATCACTTCTTGTCTTGACCTTATCTTATTATCATACCGCATGTTACATTGGGAGAATATTGCCCGGGGTACGCTGGGCATGACGTTTCTCGTGCTCGTTTGTTACCTCCTGAGCAACAACCGGCGCGCCATTAACTGGAAATTGGTGGGGATGGGCATCTGTGCCCAGATCATGTTCGCCATGGGCGTGCTGGACACGCGTGTGGGCGGCCAGCCGGTGTTCTGGCTCCTGTTCGGCGGGGCGGTGGCGGTGTTCACCGTGCGGCGGGTGATGCGGAAGTCGAAAGAAGGGTTTGGGTTGACGGGCGACCCGGTGGCCTGGCTCCTGGCGCTGGCGGCGTTGGCGGGCTTCTTTTTCGGGATCGTGCTCAGCCCGTCTTACCAGCTGCCCGCGGTAGCCTTTGCGGCGGGCTTGATTCCCATCTTCCTGATGGCGAAATTCCTGCCGGAGAGGAACCTGGAATTGCTGAAGTGGACCGTGCTGGCGGCGTGTTTCCTGCTGACGATCGCCGTATACCTGCAATGGTGTCCTCCCGACGTGTTCCGGCGCTCGCTGAGCACGGTTTCCAGTGCGTTCGTGGATCTCATCAACATCAGCCACAAGGGAACGGATTTCATGTTCCAGGGACTGGCGGACCCATCGGGCGCCTGGGGCTATATTTTCGCCGTACAGGTGCTTCCCAATATCATTTTCTTCGCGGCGCTTTCTTCCATTCTCTATTACCTCGGCATCCTGCAAAAGATCGTGTACGTTTTTGCGTACCTGCTGAACAAGATGAAGATCTCCGGGGCGGAAAGCCTTTCTACAGCGGCCAACATCTTTCTAGGCCAAACGGAAGCGCCCCTCATGATCAGGCCATACCTCGACAAAATGACGCGCTCCGAGATCATGTGCATCATGGTAGGCGGCTTCGCCAATACCGCCGGCAGCGTGATGGCCGCCTATGTGGGCATGCTGGGCGGCGCCGATGAAGCGGCCAAGGAATATTTCGCGCTGCATATGCTCAGCCAGAGCATCATGAGCGCGCCGGCGGCGATCGTCTGCGCCAAATTGATCTTCCCAGAAACGCAGGACCACCTCATCCAGAAAGACCTCCAGATCCCGAAGGAGAAACTGGGCGATAACTTCCTCGACGCCATTTCCCTGGGCACCACCGACGGCCTGAAGCTCGCCGTGAACGTGGGCGCCATGCTCATCGTGTTCACAGCCATGATGTATGTCGTGAACGCCATGCTCGGTTGGGTGGGCGAACAAACCAACCTCAACGCACAGATCGCCGTAATGAGCGGCGGACGTTATACCGCGCTTTCGTTAGACATGATTTTAGGCTACCTCTTCTCCCCTGTTGCCTGGCTCATCGGCGTGGCCACGGCGGATATCCTGGCGGTGGGGCAGCTGCTCGGCATCAAAACCGTGCTGAATGAATTCCTCGCCTACCAATCGCTTACGAAAATGAAGGAAACCAACGTGATTCAAGACCCGAAATCGTTGCTCATCGCCACTTACGCGCTGTGCGGCTTCGCCAACTTCGCGTCTATCGGCATCCAGATCGGCGGGATCAGCCAGCTGGCCCCGAACCAGCGGAAAAACCTCACGGAACTTGGGCTCAAGGCGCTGATCGGCGGCACCATCGCATGTTTGATGTGCGGGTGTATCGCGGGTGCACTCAGTTAAAAAACACCTACATTTACATCCTCATATCACTATAACCTATTATAACCATTAACGCTTGCGTATTTTCACCCTGATCGCACTGCTGGCCATATCCGCCCCCGCACTCGCACAACGCAAATGCGGAACGGACGTTGCGCTGCAGGGCAAGCTCAGCTCCCAACCACACCTCCAGGATAAACTCCGGGCCCTCGAGCAGTCGCTCGTCCGCAAAAAACGCGAAACCGGCCAATTCAGGACTTTCAACCGCGTTACCATCCCCGTGGTAGTACATATTGTGCTCCCCGACCCTACCGTGGTCACCGACGAACAGGTGCTCGGCCAGCTGGCCACCCTCAACCTCGACTTCCTCGCACAGAATACCGATATTTCGCAGGTCCCGCAGGTATGGCAAAACCTCACCGGTAACCCTGAGATCCAGTTCTGCCTCGCGGCCCGCACGCCCGATGGCGAGCCCACCAACGGCATCACCCGCACCGTTTCGGACCGCACTTTCCCGATCACCCGCGCCGGGTTCGAAGTGAAATTCGCCACTTCCGGCGGGGCCAATGCCTGGGATTCAGACAAATACCTCAACATCTGGGTGTGCGAGCTCCGCGAGAATTACCTGGGCGTAGCCACCTTTCCGCAGCTGTACGAGCCTGAAGAGCAGGGTGTTGTGGTGCATTACCGGGCTTTCGGCAACAGCGGCTCCGCCCGTCCGCCGTTCAACCAGGGCCGAACGCTCACCCATGAACTGGGGCACTTCTTCTACCTCTACCACATCTGGGGAAATACCGATAACAATACCTGTACGGACGATGATAATGTAGACGACACGCCGTTGCAGGGCACGCAGAATTATGATTGTCCGTCGGGCGTGCTGACCGACAACTGCACGCCTTCCGCGCCGGGGATCATGTACATGAATTACATGGATTACGTGAACGACGGCTGCATGCACTTTTTCACCGCCGGGCAAACGGAGCGCATGCGCGCCGCCCTGGAAACGCAGCGCACTTCGCTGATGCATTCCGACGGTTGCCAGCCGGTGCTGCTGTTCGATAACGACGCCTCGGTGGTATCGGTGCAGCGGCCCGTGGGTTACCTTTGCACGCCGGCGCACACGCCGCAGGTGGTGCTGAAAAACCGGGGAAGCCTGCCGCTGACGAAGGCCGTGATCCGCTATACGCTGGGGAACTCGGCGCCGGTGAGCATTAACTGGACCGGCAACCTGGCCTCCATGGCCCAGGAAACCGTGGAACTTCCGGCGCTCCAGGTGCCGGTGGGCGATATGGAATTGAAAGTCTATGCGGATTTGCCCAACGGCGTGGCCGACCAGCAGCCGGGGAACGATACATCCGCGGTGGGATTGACGTACGCCGATCCTGCGGGGTATCCGCTGGCGGCGGGTTTTGAAGGGGATGCATTCCCGCCGCGCGGCTTCACGGTTTCGAACCCCGACCGCGGCACTACCTGGATCAGGAGCAATTACGGCAACGGCAGCGCGCATTCGGCGGTAATCCGCAACTTCTTCTACGGCACCAACCACGCGACCGACGACCTGCTGGGCCCCGAAATGAGCGCTCCGGGCAGCGATTCGGTGCGGCTCGTGTTTGACCTGGCCGCGGCCACCACCACGGCCATCGGTGCCGCGGATAATTACTGGGATACGCTGCAGGTGTTCGTGACGTTCGATTGCGGGCAAACGGTGGTGCCGACGGGGTATAAGAAATGGGGCGAAACGCTCGTTACCCGCCGGATCCCTACAACGGTCGAGTTTTACCCTGCCGCCGGCGAATGGAGGAAGGATACGGTGGAGTTGACGCACCTGGTCAAAGGGCGGCCGTTCCGCGTGGTGTTCCGCAACATCAGCAACTGGGAAAACAACGTTTATCTCGACAATATCAGCCTGGAAACGCGGCCGGTGCATCCGGACCTCGCCAGCAAAGGCCTCCTCATCTGGCCTAACGCGTTCCGCGACCGGTTTTTCGTGGAGTTTTTGCAGTGGCCGGACGACCTGCGGGGCATTGCGGTATATGATGCCGCGGGGCGCGAGGTTTACCGCCGGGAGTCGCTCCAGCGGAGCGGTAACCGGGTGACAATCGATTTGGTAAATGCCCCAAATGGTGTTTACTTTGTAAAGTTATTGTATAGCCGACAGGTGAGAACTTATAAAATAGTGAAAGCAAAATGACGACGAACACAGGACTGAAACCGGGGCTTGCCGCCCTCCTTGCCGCCCCCACGCTCGATATGCAGCTGAAGGCCATAGCAGACAAGGTGCTGGCGCAGGAACGGATTTCACAGGAAGAAGGCATCGTGCTGTTTGAAAAGGGAGATATCGGATTGCTGGGCGCACTGGCCAACCATGTTCGCGAAAGGATGCACGGGAACAAGACTTACTTCAACCGTAACTTTCATATCGAGCCCACCAACGTCTGCGTTTTTACCTGCAGGTTCTGCTCCTACTCCAAATTATACAAAAACCGTGAGGAAGGCTGGGAACTGAGCATCGACGAGATGCTCGACATCGTGAAGAAATACGACGGCCAGCCCGTTACCGAAGTCCACATCGTGGGCGGCGTGCATCCCAAGATGCAGATGGAATTCTTCATGGACCTCATGCGCAAGATCAAGGCCCACCGGCCCGATTTGCATATCAAAGGGTTCACGGCCGTGGAACTGGATTATATGTTCCGCAAAGCCAAAGTGAGCACCGAAGAAGGGATGCGCCTCATGCATGAAGCAGGGCTTCAGAGCATGCCCGGCGGCGGCGCCGAAATCTTCCACCCGGATATCCGCGCGCAGATCTGCCACGATAAGGTAGACGGGGAAGGATGGCTCGCCATCCACAAGGCCGCGCACAACACCGGGATGGTCACCAACGCCACCATGCTCTACGGCCACGTCGAGCAATACTGGCACCGCGTGGATCATATGGAAAAACTCCGCCAGCTGCAGGACGAAACCCATGGCTTCAATACCTTCATCCCCCTGAAATTCCGCAACGGCGATAACGAAATGGCGCATGTACCGGAATCTTCCATCGTGGAAGACCTGAAAATGTACGCCGTTGCCCGCCTGTATATGGACAACTTCCCGCACCTGAAGGCATACTGGCCCATGCTCGGCCGCAGCACCGCGCAGCTCACGCTTTCCTTTGGCGTCAACGACCTCGACGGTACGATCGACGATACCACGAAGATCTACTCCATGGCCGGCGCAGAAGAACAAAAGCCTTCCATGAGCACCGCCGAACTGGCCATGCTCATCCGCCAGGCCGGCAGGGCCCCCGTGGAGCGCGATACCGTGTACAACGAGATCCGGGATTACTCCAACGCGGAGTTTACAGATGAAGAAACGGCAAACTGAATGAACTGTTAATATTTCCGGAAGAGGAAAGGCTTTGCTTTTCCTCTTTTGCTTTTTTACTAACTTCAATCCTCTAAAATCCGTAAAATGAAGCAACTCAACCTGGTACTGGCCCTCACGGGCGCCCTGTACCTGGCCGCCTGCCAGCCGAAAGGCGGGCAGGAAGGCGACAACGCCTCCGCTCCCAGCAATACGACCACGGCGGCTCCCGCTGCCGACGGACCGGTGTTCTCCAAGGAAGGCGTATTATCCTTCATCAGCAAGGCAAAAGGCGATACCATCAAAACCATCGATATCGAACTGGCGCAAACCGACGATGAAAGGGCCGAAGGCCTCATGCACCGCAAATCCATGGAAGACACGCAGGGCATGCTATTTATTTTCGACTTCGCGTCGGAACAATCATTCTGGATGAAGAATACCTACATTTCGCTCGATATCATGTATGTAGACAGCAATATGGAAATCGTATCCATCCGTAAATACACGACGCCGCTCAGCGAAGACGGCGTTCCGTCCCTGAAACCGGCGCAGTATGTCGTGGAAACCATCGCCGGGTTCTCCGACAAATACCATGTGCAGGTGGGTGATAAAATCGCTTTCACCAAGCAGAAATAATTACACAAGCCCCCGCTTGTAAGCTTCCTTGATCAGCCCTGCGGCGTTTTTTACCTGTAGCTTCTGAATGATGTTGAAACGATGGGTATCAACGGTCCGCAGGCTGACAAACAGCTTGTCCGCAATCTCGCGGCTGCTGTATTCCCGGGCGATCAGTTCCAGGATTTCCGTTTCCCTCCGCGTCAGCACATCTTTCTTCCGCAACCTTTTCTTGTGCTGGAACAGGTCTTCCAGCAGCATCGTTTTCACCTTGGCATCGATGTACTGCTTTCCTTCAAACACCGATTCCACGGCCTGCAACAGGCCATCTTCGTCCATACTTTTCAAGAGGTAGCCCGCCGCGCCGGCGCGCATCACCTGCTTTACCTGCACCGCTTCCTGGGTCACGGACATGCCTACGATGCGGCAGTCGGGGAAATCCCTGCGCAGCAGTTTGCATAAGCCCGAAACGTTTTGTTCGGGCATGTGGAGGTCCAGCAGGAGCACGTCTACGGAAGAACGGCTCATCTCCGGCGTGAGGTCGCGCCAGTCGGTGAGCGTAAACACGGTTTCAATATGCGAATGCGGAGAAAGCATGGCCGCGATTCCCTTACCGATCACCGGGTGGGCGTCGGCAATTCCCAACCTGATCTTCATCATTAAAATGGCGTTTTGAGGTCTGGCTACAATATTAAACACCATCCATTGAAAATGTATGCTTTAGCGGGGCCGTATCACATGGTTATGTGGTAGGGATTATACGTAGAAGTTTTGTTGCCGCAAATTACGCGTTGCTGCGTATGCCGCAGCGGAACCCGGAAGATAATTTTGCTGCAAACCTCACCTCATTATGAAGCGTCAACACACCGCACTCATTACCGGCGCCAACGCCGGCATCGGCCTCGCCCTTTCCGCCAAGCTCCTCGGCCAGGGCTACCGCGTTATCGGCACCTCCCGTTCCGGGTACATCGATGCGCTCAGCCATCCCCAATTCTACTGCCTCCCGCTCGACGTCCGCGACCCTTCGAGCATCGAAGCCTGCAAACAGGCCCTCGCGCGCATGGCCACTTCCATCGATCTGCTCATCAACAACGCCGGCGTGGCCGACGATGTTTTCCAGACCGTTCCGGACAGGTCTTCCTTCGAAAATACCTTCTCCACCAACGTCACCGGCCTGGTATTCTTCACCGAAGCCGTGATCGGGCTTGTTCCACCCGGCGGACAGGTCATCAATATCTCGACAGACATGTCGCTGCTCACGGAAATCGCCGTCAACGGCCCCGCCTACCGCATGTCAAAAGGCGCGGTGAACATCTACACCAAGATGCTGGCGCAGCGGCTGACGGATAAACAGGTAACGGTAACGGCGGTGCACCCGGGCTGGGTGCGCACCAAACTGGGCGGCGACCAGGCGCCCATGCTGCCGGAAACCTCCGCAGCCGGGATACTCGATATCATTTTCGCGCAAAAGAACAGCGGGGAATTCCGGAATGTGGCTACCGGCAAGCATTTCGTGCTGTAAAGGGATTATTTAAATTCTTCCATCGTAAACGACTTCTGGCGGCCTTTGTATTTCTTACGAACGGCCTGCACCTCGCTTTCGGTCACTTTCTCGGCTTTGTTGCTCCAGGCGTTGCGGATGAAGCTCATCAGCTGCGCGATGTCGCCGTCGGAAAACTCGTCGTTATTGGCGATCCCGGGCATGTCGCCGTTGATCTCGGGTGATTTGTAGAGTTTGCCGTTTACCTGCACCGGGCCTGTCAGTCCGTACAGCACGATGGCGATGAGGCGTTCTTTTTTGCCGGTCACGAGCTCGGAATGGTTGAGCGGCGGCGCGAGGGATTGGATCCCCTCCCCGTCCGCGCCATGGCAGGTCTGGCAAATGGTTTTAAAAATCAGGTTGCCGCGGGGGAATTCTTTGACGAGGGCTTCGTCGAGCCGGGCTTTGCGGTGGTTGGAAATATCGACCAGCACCTTTTCGAGGCGGCGGCGCACCAAGAGGTTCGTATCTGCGTTCCAGTGAGTGATCGCTGTCAGCAGCGCCTGTTCTTTGTTATGCGCATTGCCGATCACTGCGTCGGCCACGATCTTGCTATCAGGGAATTTTTGCCAGATGGCCGCCAGCAGGGCTTGTGCGCCCGGCGCATCGGCCTTCGCGAAGGAAGGCAGGATGTACGCCACTGCAGGAGCGGTTTGTGCCGATGCTGCGGCTTCCGCTAATCTTGGGCGAAGTTGCGCCGCATTCGATTTGTTGAGGATAGAAGGCAATACTGCCAGCGCCTGCCGGCAAAGCGCCGCATCGCTGGTATCGAGGAGCGGCAGCAGATCCGCGGCGGTGATGGCATGCAGGCCTTCCAGCACCCACATGGCATGGATGCGGCCGGTGCCAGGCTGGGCCAGGCGGGCGCGGAGCTGCGGAACCACTTCCTCCCGCTGCGCATCCACGAGCATTTGCTGGGCTTTGTCGCGGATCCAGCCGTTGTGGTGGTCCAGAGCGGCTATCAGAAACGCGGGATCTTCCTTCAGCTGGAAGGTTTGCGGTTTGGCGCCGGCAGGGAAAATCCGGTAGATGCGGCCGCAGTTCAGCGGGCCGCTCAGTTCGCGCATGCCGATTTCCTTTTTCAGGTAAGGTGTGAGATACGTTTTATGCTGGATGATGCCGCGGTACATGTCCAGGATATACAAAGCACCGTCGGGCCCCAGGTGGAGGTTGACGGGCCGGAAGCGCTCATCGGTGCTGGCGAGGAATTCGCGGCCGCCATAGGCTT
>NZ_CALNBI010000168.1 GCF_937874145.1 uncultured Chitinophaga sp.
TTTTCAAACGCCTCACGCGTGAGTACATCCGAAGGCTTCAGGTCTTCCCGCACCATGTCCACGATCCTCCGGCCCGTCAGCTGCGCCAGCACTTTCCGGTTGGAATCGGCAGCAGGAATTGCGGCGTTCCCCGGGAGCGAGAGCCCCAGCGATTCCACCATGCAGGCCATCGAAGATGCCGTACCCATCACCGCGCAATGCCCCCTGCTCCGGCACATGCCCGCTTCCGCTTCGTTCAGCTCTTCTTCACTCATGACGCCAGAACGCACGTCTTCCGAAAAGCGCCACAGGTCGCTGGTGCCGATGTTGCGGCCCCGGTACTTCCCTGTCAGCATCGCCCCGCCCGATATCACGATCGCGGGGATATCCACGCTGCAGGCGCCCATCACGAGCGAAGGCGTGGTTTTATCGCAGCCGCACATCAGCACCACGCCATCCAGCGGGTTGGCGCGGATGGCTTCCTCCACTTCCATGCTCACCAGGTTGCGGTACAGCATGGCCGTGGGTTTGATGAGGGTTTCGCCGAGAGACATCACCGGGAACTCCAACGGGAAACCGCCGGCTTCGATAATGCCTTTTTTCACCGATTCGGCCAGTTCCCTGAAATGTGCGTTGCAAGGGGTGAGCTCCGACCAGGTATTGCAGATGCCGATCACCGGCCTGCCCCTGAAATGGTCGTCGGGGATGCCCTGGTTGCGCATCCAGGCGCGGTAGATGAAGCCATCTTTCCCCGTTTTCCCGAACCATTGCTGGCTCCTGAGTTTTCTTTCCATGGAATCCTGTTTGAGTCTGTTTTACGTGGAATGCGTCTGTAGATCACCCAATATAAGACATCAGACCGGAAAGTAAAAGACCCGCCGACGGGCGGGCCTTTACCGTTAAACAGGAGGACATATACCGCAGGAACGGAGGCGGGTACTCTCTCCGGGAAACCCCGCGCTCCTGCCGGCATGCAGAGCGCCGGCTTCCTGCTTGTTTGCATGACGTGCTACGATCCGGAAATCGTATGGTGGATCGTCCGCAGGAGCGAACGGGTGTCGGTCGACGGGAGGTCCTGGTTGATCTCCCAGATCATGACGCCCGCTGCTCCCTGGCTGATCGCGTATTCCACTTTGCGTTTTATGGCAGGTTGACCGTTGTAATAAATCGTTCCGGCGCCTTCTACCGTCACGGCGTCTTTTTCGGCCGCGCCCGGGTAGGTGTTGACAAGCTCGCTGTACGTCCTCGAACTCGCTTCCGTGGCGGGGAATCCCGGTCCGAAGCCATACCCGTAGAACGGCAGCCCGATCAGCAACTTGCCTGCCGCAATCCCGCGGCTTCTGAAGTATTCGAAGTCGCCGGTTGCTTTCGCGTGGCTGGCGTGGGGGCCGGGTGCGGAGGGGTTCCAGAAACCGGTTTCGTCGTACGACATGATATTGATGAAATCGAACTGCTGCAACGTGCTGTCTGCAATGCTCTGCTGCGTTTTCCAGCGCGCCAGGGCCGCGGTCATCACTTTGTTGCGGGCATGCAGCGCCGCGCCCAGCTGGCTCACGAAACCCGCGTAGTCTGCATTGATGAGATCGTTTTCCAGGTCCACGTCCACCCCGGCAAATCCATACCCGGCGTCGGTGGCCAGCTGCACGATTTTCGCAATGAAAGCGCTACGGAGGCCGGGTTTAATGAGGTTTTCGAGATGGGGCGACGGGCTGCCGCCTCCGATCGCGAAGTATATCCTGACGTTGGCGTTCTTCCCCCGTGCCGCGTCCACCGCTCTTTTCAGCGCCGCCATGTCCGGCCCGAAGTCGCCGCTGGCGGTGGGGTTGAAAAACGCCAGGGTGAGGTCGGTCACTTTGGAAATATCGGCGCTGTTGACCGGAGCTTCCCAATTGCCGTTCCAGCTGAAGAGATAGGCCTGCGTCCGGATGCGGGCGTTGGCCGGTTGATCATCCGGCTTCGGCGTTTCCTTCTTTGATTTGCCGCAGGCCAGCAGCGGGAACAATGCCCAGAGTATCAGCAGTCTTATCTTCATCATTATATTTTATTGTTTATCCCACCAAACCGGCTTCAGCCAGTCGTTGGCGCCACCAATCCGCTGCAGGGCGTCCTGGTAGTTGACGGTATTGGTAAATGCTTCCGTTCCGGGATAGAAGAGCCGGCGGAAGGGCACTTTGTTCGTTTCCGATTCCGTACCTACATCTTCGATGGCTTCCAACACCGGGAAGCCGGTACGGCGCTGATTGGCGAAGGCTTCGTAGCCGTTGGGGAAGAGCGCCACCCATTTCTGCATGTTGATATGCTTGATGGTGCTGTCGTTCGCCGGGAGCGGGTGCGCGGTAACGAACGCGTCGACCTGCGCCTGGGGGATGGCGGCCATGCCGGGATACATTTCCAGCTGCTTCATCGCCGCGCGGATACCATTGTGGTAGAACTGTTCGGCATTGCTGCCGGCCCAGCCGCGCGCCGCCGCTTCCGCGAGGAGGAACTGCACTTCCGCGAAGCCCATATGCAGGAAGGAAGCCTGCAGCTGCGTGAATGGCAGGTTGATAGTGCAAAATTTGTTGGCATGTGGGATCACGCGGCCGTCCGGCGCGGTGAAATCGCCCCAGTTATCCCACCAGTAAAGTCCGGGCGTAACTGAGATGTAACCCGTAAGGTCGGTGATATCGTTGCCATCGGGGTCGCGGTTGATGAAGTAGCTGGACAGCCGGGGGTCCTGCTGGTTCTTCAGGTAATGCACGAAAGTGTTGGTGCCGATGGTGTACTTGAAGGTCGATTCCTCGTGGAAGGCCTGCGATAGACCGTTGCCACGGAGGTCGGGGAAGCCGAAGTTTTCGTGGATGATCTTGAAGTTATCGTCGGCGTTCGTCATCACGCCTGCATCCACCGCCGCTTTTACCTCCCTGGCCGCCGCCACCGCGTCCACTTTCGACATGCGCATGCCCAGGCGCAGGCGCAGGGAATTGGCGAGCCTTTTCCAGCGGTCCATATTCCCGTTGAACACGATATCGTTCAGCAACGGCTGCTTGCCCGCGTCAAACTGGGCCGCGGCCTCGGTCAGCTCCTTGATCAGGTCGGGGTAAATCTCTTCCTGCTTGTCGTACTTCGGCGTGTAAATCTTCTCATAATACGCCACGCCGGCCTGGGAATAAGGCACATCGCCATAGGCGTCGGTCATGAGGGAAAAGACGTACGCTTTCAGTATCCTGCCCGCCGCGATGTAGTTTGTGAGGTCCGGATCGCTCTTCGAGCGTTCGAGCATATCGATGAGCTGTTTCAGGCTTTTGCCGTAGAAGAGCTCCCACATACGCTCGTTATAAAAATCATTGCGGATATACTTCCCGCCGGAGCGCATGCCCCAGCTGCCCGTCACGTATTGCGCACGCGGCAGGAAGAAGTAAAGGTTAGGATATCCCGTTTCGCGCCCGCCGGTGAGGTAATACGCCGCGGCCGTCAGCTGTTGCCCCGGCGCGATATTGGAGCCGCGCGTGGGGTCTGTATTGATGGAATCAAAATCCTTCGTGCAACTGCCCGCCAGTGTCAGGGTCAGGCAGCTCATTAAAATATATGAAATGCGTTTCATGATGGGCCGTTTTAGAATTTAGCATAAAGGTTGACGCCGTAGGTTCTGCGCGTAGGAAGCGATCCGTACTCGAAACCCTGACCGTTGCTGTTGTTGTAGCTGGATTCGGGGTCCACGTTCGGCACATGCTTGCTGATCGTAAACAGGTTCCGCCCGATGAGCGATATCGCCAGTTCTTTAAACACCCCGTTGCCCAGCATGGATTTCGGGAACGTGTAATCGATATTCAGCTGGCGGATCTTCACGAACGATGCGTCGTAAATGAAATGCTCCGGGATGTTGTCCGTCACGCGCTGCCACCAGGCCTGCGGGCTCACGAACGCCGATACATCCGTGTACACCGGTTTTCCGTCGGGGTCCGTACCGGTCTGGCGCACGCCGCTTACCGACCGTCCGCCCGTGGGCACCCAGTCGCCGGGCGTTTGCCCTGCTGCAAGACGGGCCCTTTCCGATTCCGCCCATCCTTCACGCCCTTCCAGCGTAGCTTTCTGCCGGCCGTTGGCATGTGCGAGGAGATTGGTCATGGAATAGATATGCCCGCCTTGCTTGATATCCAGTAATACACCGAGTGAAATATTCTTATAAGTAAACCGGTTGTTCACCCCGCCGATCCATTCGTACTGTCCGCTGCCGATCTTGGTGTCGGTAGGATCGTATAAAGGCAGGTTGTTCGCATCCAGCACGATCTTGCCCTGGTCGTTGCGCAGGAATTTCCTTCCTACGATAATGCCATATTCCTCCCCTTCTTCCGCCACGATAGAAGCATTCGCCCAACGCGCCGACGCCAGCGTGTAGAACCCTGACACGAGCGGGCTCAGCTCCAGTATCTTGTTGCGGTTCCGCGCGAAGTTCACATTCATGTCCCAGTTGAAGTTCTTGCTCACCACCGGTTTCACGAGCATCGTTACCTCGATGCCGCGGTTGCGCACGTTGCCGGAGTTGATCACCGCGCTGGTATACCCGCTGGAAGAAGAGATCGGCGCATTCAGTATCTGGTTCCGGGTGTTGGATTGGTACCAGGTAACATCCAGGTTGAGCCTGTTATTGAAGAACACCAGGTTCGCGCCCGCTTCATACGATTTGCTGATACTGGGCTTCAGCTCGCTGAAAGGCACCTTGTCCACTGCCACGCCGCCGATCGCATATCCGCCCACGATGGGCACGTCGGGGTTGCTGCCGTATGTCAGTTTCAGCTGATACGGATCGATCGCATCGGTACCGGTTTGCGCTGCGGAGAATCGCAGTTTGCCGAAAGTGAGGAAGTCGTTCTTCGTCATCAGTTCGGTAAACACGAAGCTGAGCGATGCGGAGGGATAGAAGAAGGAATTGTTGCCCATCGCCAGGGTCGACGACCAGTCGTTCCTCCCCGTCAGATCGAGATAGAGGAAATTCTCATAAGCCAGGTTCACAGCGCCATACACGGAGTTGATACGTTTGCGTAGAATCTGCTCATTGCTGAGTTTCGTTTTGAAGTTATTGATGCTCCGCACGCCTTTCACGCTGATGTCGCGGCCGGTGGTGTTGAGAAGGTTTTCATTGTAATCCATGCGGTTGGCGCCGAGGTTGGCGCCGATCCAGAATTTCTTCACCTGCTTGCCGTAGTTCAGCATCACTTCGGTGTTCGTTTCGCGGAACACGCGGTCTTTCAGGTTGATCATCCCGCTCTGGTTGAACGGCGTGGAATATTCCATGAATTCGCGGAAACCGAATTTAGAGTAATCGGTGCCGGTCCGCGCCTGGACAGACAGCTCCGGCAGCAGCTGGTATTTCAGTTGTACGAAGCCGTTCAGCCTGTCTTGCCGGCTGTTGTTGGGCTGTTCGTAAATGGCCCAGAAGGGGTTCACCTGGTACTGGTTGTTGTTCCAGTTGATGTAATCGCCGGTTACGGGGTCTTTATAATTCTTCAGCCAGTTGATATCGATATTGGGCGCGATGCCGCTGAGCACGTAGCCGATGTTGTTCGGGTTGTCGGACAGGGCGGGACGGTTGTTCACTTTTTCGTTCAGGTAAGTGATTTTCGCGTCGAGGCTGAGTTTGGACGTCAGCTGCGAAGAACCGCGCAGCGCGAAGTTATGGCGGTTCAGCCCGCTTTCGGGCACGATGTCTTTGTTATTTACGTTGGTGTAGGTAAAGCGCAGTTGTGCTTTATCGCTACCTGTTGATACCGCCACCGAGTTGGTGAGCGTGAGCCCCGTGCGGAAGAAGTTGCGGATAGGATTTTGCGCCTTGGTATAAGGAACGCGGTCGCCGTTCCAGAGCCACACCATGCTGTCGGCACTCATTTTCGGGCCCCAGCTGGCCTGGGAATAGCCGCGGGCGGTATTTACGTCGCGGGGCAACAGTCCGTCGCGGCCGCTGCCGTATACCTGCTGGAAATCGTAGCTGCTGTTCAGCTGTTCGAGCACGGCGTTGGAGGTAACTTCGAGTTCCAGACCCTGGCGGCTGCCTTTCTTGGTGGTGATGAGGATCACGCCGTTGGCGGCGCGGCTGCCGTAGAGCGCTGTGGCGGCCCCGCCTTTCAGTACGGAAATGCTGGCGACTTCGTCGGGGTTGATGATGGAGGAACCGTCGCCGAGGTCGTACCCGCCGTATTTATCGGCTTGCCCGGGCGAGGAATTATCCGCGGGGATACCGTCGATCACGTACAGCGGCTGGTTATTGCCGCCGATGACTTTCACGCCGCGGAGGGTTACTTTCACGGAACCGCCCACGCCGCTGTTGGTGGCGTTGATGTCGAGCCCGGCAACGCGGCCGCTGAGCGATTGGATGGGATTGGTTTCCCGCGCCCTGGTGAGGTCGCTGCCTTTCACATCGGTGAATGCATAGCCGAGGGAGCGCTGTTGCCTGCCGATCCCCAGCGCCGTTACCACCACGGTGTTCATATCGATCACTTTCTGCGGGGCGTTGGTATCGGTGGGATGAATGGGATTGCCGGCGGCTTGTTTGATGATGATCTGGTTGCCGATGGCTTTGATGGAATATTGCGCCGGGGGGAAGATCACTTCCAGGAGATTTTGCAGCGAAGCATCTTTCCGGTCGATGGAATATTTAGGGCGGTTGGCCAGTACGCCGTTGGGATAGGCGAACGAAACGCCGGCCTGTTTTTCGAGTTGTGACAGGATCGCTTCCGCAGGCTTGTCCTGGATCGCCACCGTCAGCTTTTTCGACAGTGCGTCATTGGGGCGCTGCGCGATGGCGGTAAAAGATGCGCAGGCCATCGCGATCAACAGTGTAATACAGGGAATAGTTTTCATTTCTACATTTTAAGAAGTGAAATCGCTTGCCGGCGGTGCGGACAGGCATGGCGCTACCATCAGGATCAGCCGGCGGATCCCCTGGGCGGGCAATACATCTCCTACCGGCAGGCACCGGTGATAAAATGGGAACGGTAAAGGTTTACTTTCTTTTGATTCTGGTTTTAATTTTCGCTGTTACGATATCATTTGCGTATTAACTCATAATCGTTGGCCGACCGGTGGTTGACTTCCAGGTCAAGCATTTCCGCGAGCACAGCCAGCGCCTGGTCGAGCGGCATATGGCTGAACCGCACGGTGATCCTGCTGTCGCGCAGCTGATCGTCTTTCGTTTCGAGGGACACCTGGTAGTAAGATGCCAGTGTTTCCAGCACCACTTCCAGCGACTGGTTGCTGAAGCTGAGGTCGCTGTTGCCCCATCCGCAGCGGTACGCGAAGTTGCCTTTGGGCTGCTCCAAAGCGCCCGTTCCGGCATTCACCACCGCCATGTCGCCGGCGGTCAGGATCAGCTTCCGGCCGTTGCCTTCCACGCTCACCTTCCCATCCCAAACGGTGACATCGCTGAACCCTTTCGAGGTACTGATATTAAAGGAAGTGCCGAGTACTTTCACCACGCCTTTCGGTACCTGTATGCTGAATTGCCTTTGAGCATCCTGGCTGATCTTGAAAAACGCCTCTCCGGCGGTCATCCGCAGCGAGCGTTCGTGGCCGTCGATTTTATATTGCACGGTGGCGCCGGGGCGGAGGAATACATCCGATCCGTCGGGCAGGCGGAGGCTGTCTTTCACGGCGTGTTGGGCGGTATAGGAAACCCATCCCGCATCGGCATCCCGCGTCAACCAGTAGCCGGCCAGCGCCAGCAGGGGCAGCGCCACAGCGGCCACGCGCCACCAGGTGCGGCGGGGCTGCATGGTACGTACTTTCGCCGGGGCGGCGGATTGGGTCATATGTTCATTCAACCTGTTCCAGCCGGATTGCATATCGAACGGTTCCGCGGGCAGGTGCCGCGAAGCCTCCCAGACCCGCCGCGTTTCTTCGAACAGGCGGCGGTTCTCCCCGCTGGCATCAAGCCAGGCGTCCATTTCCCGGGTTTTCTCCGGGTTTGCGCTATCGGCGAGGTAGTCGATGATGAATTTGGACAGGTCGTTTTCCATATGCTTATAGTATGAAGACAATTCAGAAAGCCCGGACTTTGATGCCGGTCAAAAATTTTTTTTCGGGCCCAGTTGCTGACGGAGGGATTTCAGGGCAACAGATAGTTGAAAGTAGACGGTATTGAGCGTAATCCCCAGTTTTTCCGCTATTTCGGGGGGCTCCAGGCCGTTGATCCGGCTGAGGAGGAAGATTTCGCGGCAGCGGGGCGCCAGCGTCCGGAGGGATTGCATCAGTTCCTGCTGGAAGAAAATATAGTCGGAAGCCTCGTAAAAGGATTGCCCGTCGGCCTGGAATTGCAGGATTTCCTCGCCGATATGGCGTTTCCGCCTTTTCAGCTCGTTAATGCACTGGTTGGTGATGGCGCGGTACAGGTAGCTGCGGACCTGGCCGGTGATGACGATCTGCGCTCCCTTATCCCACAGGTATGCGAAAAGATTGTGAACCATATCTTTCGCCAGGCTGCTGTCTTTCACCCACCGGTAAGCCAGCAGGTATAGCGATTCGCTGTAGGTCGTGTAAATTTCCTGGAAGACAGTTACATCCCGGTTACGCAATGCGTCGTTGGCCGTGGCGGCAGAGATGTGCGATTCCTCCTTCATTCCCGTAATAATACAAAATATTCACATACTTTCCTGTGGGGTTTGACGTTGCGCCATTCCGGCGCCGGCATCAATATTGCGCCTGCGTCCGCACGATCAGGTTGAATTCCCGGTTGAAGGAATGCTGATATTTTTTCTTGTATTCCGAAGGGTTCATGCCATAGAGGTTACGGAATTGCTTACGGAAATACTTCAGGTCATAAATCCCGGACTGGTAAGCCGCTTCGTTCACATTCACGTTCGTACTCAGGATCAGGAGGGCAGCCTTGCGCAGGCGGATGGAGCGGATAAACGCATTGATAGACAGTCCGGAGACGGATTTGACTTTTTTATAGAGATTTGAATAGCTCATATTGCACTGGCTGGCCAGGAATCGCGGATTCAGTTCTTCGTTATCCAGGTTTTCTTCGATGATGGCAATACATTTTTCCAGGAAAGCGCGGTAGGTGATGGAAATTTTCTGGGAATGCTCGCGCAGGGCGATGTTATCACAGAAATATTGCTGCAGCGCGTTCCTGTTTTCGAGGATGGTACGTATCCGCGCTGCCAGGAGCTCCTGGTCGAAGGGCTTGGTGATATAATCCTCCGCCCCGCTTTCGATCCCCTGCAGCTTGTTGGCCGCGGAGCCCAGTCCGCTGAGAAGAATAACCGGAATGTGGTTCAGGAACGGATCCTGCTTGATTTTCCGGCAAAGTTCCACACCGGTAAATCCCTCCATCAACACATCACTGATCACGATATCAGGCACGTGCCGGTGCGCCAGTTCCCATCCCGCGGCGCCGTCTGCCGCTTCATAGAATATATACCGGTCCGCGAACATCTTTTTAAGATATTGCCGCAACTCGGAATTGTCGTCGACCACCAGCAGGGACTTTTTTTCTGTGATTTCCAGCAGGTCGATGTTCGGCGCATCCTGAGCGGGCGCATCCGGCAATTGCTCCATCCTCCCTTCCGGCTTATTCCATTCACGCGCCTGTTCAGTGCCCGCATCCGGCCACCTGTTTTTTTCCAACCGGATCTCGAACGTAGTTCCCCGTTCGCTCGAGCTGGTGCACTCGAGTGTACCGCCATGGCCATCCACAAACTGCTTGACCAGGTACAACCCTATCCCGTAACCGGCCTCGTTTTGCTGCGACTGCTTCTTCCCCCGGTAATATTTTTCAAAAAGACGGCTTTTGACATGATCTTCCATCCCGCAGCCGGTATCAGCCACGCGGATCTCCACATCTTTGCCGGCATCGCGCAGCTCCACTACGATGGCGCCTTGCGCAGGGGTAAATTTGATGGCATTGGAAATGAGGTTGAACAATACGATTTCCAGTTTGCGCGCATCACCTGACATGAACAATTGCCCGCCTTCAAATACCAGCTCATACCGGATGCCCCTGCTTTGCGCCATCTGCATGAAGCATTCAAATGTATCCCTGCAAAGCTGGTACAAATCGAACCGGCTGATTTGCATGCGGCTGGTTTCGTCTTCCGCCGAACGGAAAAGCAGCAACTGGTCTACCAGGGTCAGCAGCCGGCTGGCGTTGCGGTAAACGATGTTGAGATCATGCTTCGAATCATGTTCCGCTTTACCGAGCATTTCCTTTACCGGATTCACGATCAGCGTTAGCGGGGTACGCAGCTCATGGGTGATGTTTGTGAAGAAAGAGAGCTTCTTTTCATTCAGTTCCTTTTCCTGTTTCGTTTCCAATTGCGCCAACAGCACTTCGTAAGCCATATGTGCCTGCTTACGCCTGTACCGCGTATAGGCGTATACTACAGCGCAGATCAGGAAAACGTACAAACTATAAGCCCACCAGGAGCGATACCATGGCGGCAGTACATGAATGTGGAGCCGGGTTTCAGGCCCCCACTCGTTGCGGGAATCCGACGCCCGGATGCGGAGTATATATTCCCCCGCTTCCAGACGGCTATAATTCGCCGCCCGAACTTTGCCCGCAGGAATCCAGTCTTTATCCCACCCTTCCAGGAAATAAGCATAATTCACT
>NZ_CALNBI010000169.1 GCF_937874145.1 uncultured Chitinophaga sp.
CATTAAAATTTCATTAGAATTTCGGGAAGTGTTGCTAATATAACTGATAAGTAAGGGGTTTTGTTCAATGGATGTTTTTAATATGGTAGTTTCGTTTAATGGGTTGAGTCAAAAACGATTTAGTATTACCCACAGAACGAGATATACGTTGTTGATAATTAATGAATATAAAATATGTGAATAAATAATAAAGAATCAAATAATTGTATATCTTAGTCCCATCGAAACCATCTTTGGCAAATTGCCATCGTTGACCGAATACCTATAGAAATAAATTCATGTAAACCCGAATTACCCGCATATATTGATTTCCCGATACCTGCTGATAGCCGTAGCGTTACTGGCTGTCAGGACATCCTTTGCCCAAAGCATCCCGGTTAAACTGGTAGCAGACAGGTCGCCCGCCTGGGCAGACAGCCTGTATTACCAGGTTAAAGACTCCGGGTATTTTGCATTCCCCGCCGGGAACTGCAAAGGCATGCGGATACATCCGGTGAACGTGTATGCATTGCTGGAGATGCCGGTGATTGCCGTGGCCGACCGTAAGCGCCCTCCGCGCCCGGAGCCGCCCCCTCCTCCCAAACGTGCCCCTTTCCTCGTGATCCATGGCAACGTGATGTACGACTATTATTACCAGGGAAATACCGATACGCCGTATGTAGAAAAGGATATCCACCAGCATACGGTACAAACCAGCATGTCCGTAACCGTGAAGGATCAATATCCGTTGCGGTTCAACTTCAGTACTTCTCAGAGCAATTCAAGGATCGTGCGCAACGTCACCGGGCTGAACCTGGGATACTCCGCCAACGACCTGCGCCACAGCATCCTCCAGAAAGCCCGCCGGTGGGATGCCGGCCGCCTGAACAACTGGAAGGAGCTCGATCTCATGAAAACGAATATCCGCAGGTTACAGGATTCCCTCCTCCGCATGCGCGCCTGGTTTTCGGCGCCGTCGCAGGTGCAACGCATGATCGAAGCGCGGGAACGCGAGCTCTACGGCCAAAAACTTCCGGAGATACCTGCGTTGCCCGATAGGAAAATATTACCGCTCAAGGGCCGCCTGCCCAAACTCGCAGCCAAACACAAAGGGAAAGCAGACAGCACCGTGGCGATGCTGTTGAAAGAATATGAAGCCCGCAAAGCGAAGGCGGATTCCCTCCAGGCCGCCATCGCCGCCCTGGAAGCAAAATACCGCGGCCGCCTGGAAAAACTGGGCGCCCGCAAAGAATCACTGGTGGCCCTGTTGAACCGCAACGCGAGCCCCGCTGAGCTCATCGGCGAGCTTGAACGCATGCGCATTCCCGATTCCGTACTGCCAAAAGGGTATAAAACGCTGCTCTCGGTCCGCAATGCCGGAGTGGGGCGATCCATGATCGGAGCTCACGGCGCGCAACATCAGCATCGTGGGAGGTAATATAGAAGTGAACCCTTCGTGGTATGCCGCCATCGGTATCGGCGCGGTGGATTACCGCTTCAGGGATTACCTCGTCCGTTCGTCGGGCCCGAAACAATTCCTGCAGATCTTTCGCGGAGGGTATGGGATGAAGGAAGGAAGCCACGTGTACGCCACGTATTACACCGGCCGCAAACAGGCATACAACTTCAACCTGGACGATAACCCTGCCGTACAGATCCCCGACAACCGCCTGATGGGCGTTGCGATCGAGGGCCGCTGGCAGCTGGGGAAACATTACAGCGTAACGGGGGAGATCGCCCGTTCGTCGCTCCCGCAGCACGAGCGCGCCAAAGAAGGCAGCAACGTTGCCGGAAGCATGATGCGGCTGAATGATCGCAGTAACGAAGCTTATGCGCTTTCCGCCGAAGGGACACTGCCGGCAACGGGAACAAAAATGAGCGGCGTGGTGAAGAAAATGGGCGCCAACTTCCAGTCGTTCAGCTTGTACACTACCGGCAGCGCACAAACCGCCTGGATGCTGCGGGCCGACCAGCCATTTTTCAGGGACCAGCTAACGGTGAGTGCATCCATCCGTAAAAACCTCTACGAAAGCATGTTCGAAAACGCGGCGTTCCTGTCGAATACCGTCTTCAAAAGCATACAGGCCACGTTCCGCCGCCGCAACTGGCCTTCGCTGTCGCTCGGCTATTTCCCCAGTTCGCAGCTCATCAAAACTGGAGATCATTCCTTCATGGAGAATATGTTCTACACGATGGTGGGCACGGCGCATCATTTTTACAGGATGAACGGGGTGCAGATGAACACGATGCTGTCGGCCACCCGTTTTTACAACCGGCAGTCGGACACGGCGTTCGTGTATTTCAATAGCACGAACCTCACGGCGCAGCAGGCGGTGTTTATCGGGAAGTGGCATTTCAACGGCCTGGGAAGCCTGATCACCAATCCCGAGTATAAGATTTACGGATGCGAAGGCAGCGCCCTGTTCAAAGCCAAAAGCTGGCTCGACGTGGGCGCGGGCATCAAATATAATT
The DNA here is from genome assembly GCF_937874145.1 of uncultured Chitinophaga sp. GTDB lineage: Bacteria > Bacteroidota > Bacteroidia > Chitinophagales > Chitinophagaceae > Chitinophaga. The sequence continues at coordinate 2,452 of NZ_CALNBI010000169.1, forward strand.
ACCAGACCACCTTCCGGATACGCCAGCTGGGTTATTCAGCGAACCTCCGGGTGGAAGTGCCCAAAGTCGGGGAAATCGCGCTGATGGCCGACGAGGGCTTCTTACCGGGAACCGCCAAAAGGCTGGTGCCCAATAAAACCGGACGCGCAACATTTACGAGGACTTTTTAACCCGGACTATGAAAAGCTACCTATACCTTTTTTTCCTGCTGGCCGCGCTTCCCGTTGCGGCGCAGGTAACGATTACCCCGGTGGTGCCGCCCGCAGGCATCCTCCAGAAAAACCAGCTGTGGAACGTGGTGCTTGCTTCGGCGGCAGAGCGCCCGCTCCAGGCGCGTGTGATCCTTCGGTTGCTGGATGCGGAGCAGGGCCAGCCCGTGCTTTCCGGCGTTTCGCGCGCCGTAACGCTCGCGCGCGGCGCCCGCCAGCTGAAGCAGGCCGACGTGGAACCCGTGCAATACGAATACCTCTCGCCGGCGATCGACCGGAATGTGAATGCGTTGCTGCCTCCCGGCAAATACCTGGCCTGCTATAACATTGAAGTTACCGGCGGCAAAACGGCTTATAGCCGTGAGGAATGCGTGCCTATCGTGGTGGAGCCGATCAGTCCGCCGATGTTAAACCTCCCCGCCAACGGCGCCCTGCTCGATACGAAGGTGCCGCAGTTCACCTGGCTGCCGCCCGCGCCCCTGCAGCAGTTCCGCCAGTTGCGGTACGAGCTTTTGGTGACGGAAGTACATGACGGGCAGCCGCCGGTGGAAGCCGTTCAGCAGAACGTTCCCGTGCTGCGGATGGCGCGGTTGCGGGAGAATTTCTTGTCGTACCCCCCGGGCCACGCTTCGCTGGATACCGGTAAAACCTACGCCTGGACGGTGATCGCGAAGGAAGGGGAGCATTATGCGGCGCAGACGGAGGTGTGGACGTTCAGGTTGAATGGAGGGAAGCTGGCAGGAACGGGAGAATCGCATAAAGTGTATGTGCAATTGCGCCGGGAGCTGGATGGTAATGTGCTGGGCGTTTCACATGAATTGTCGGTAGGATATGTAAATGAAACGGCGGAAACGCAGGCGGGTTATGAACTGGTGGCGCTGGGAGAGGGGAACCGTATCGTGAGCTCGGGTACGCTGGAACTGGCGCGTGGCGCCAACCATTTGGATATCCCGCTGCCCCGCCGGGCCGGCCTGAAGCACGGAAAGGTCTATCTCTTCAGGCTGAAGAACAGCCGGGGGGAATATTGGCAGATCAAATTCAACTATCAAGCAGAAAAGTAAACCTATACCTGAAAATATTATAAGATGACGCGTGCTTTTGCAGAAAAGGGACGGAGAATCATTGCCTGGTCCATGTTGACTATGCTTTACTTCGAGACTATCATACCCGCATATGCGTTGGAGGTTCGTAATATGCCGCCGCGCGCTACGTTTACCGGTAAAACGCCGGGTGTTCCGCTGCTGACCGGCAAACCGGCACCGGCAGGCAATGCATCGCCGGCAGTTCCGGAAAAGGCGCCGGCAAGCGCTCCGAAGCCTTTCAACGGCGGGCCTACCCAACCGGAAAGCCAGGCCTTCCAGTCGGTAAGCAATGCCAATATGGTGGATTTGTTTACGGGGGATTTCTCGTATAACATTCCGTTGATCGATGTGGGCGGCTATCCGCTGGCGCTGGGTTACAGCAGCGGCATCGGGATGGATCAGGAAGCAAGCTGGTGCGGGCTGGGGTGGAATATCAACCCGGGCAGCATCCTGCGGAATATGCGGGGGATACCGGATGATTTCAACGGGGAGGAGCAGATTACGAAGACGCTGTCCCTGAAAGCCAACAATACTTACGGTGGTTCCGCGGGTGCAGGCTTCGAGCTGGCGGGCTTTCCTATCGACAAGGCAAGAATCGCCGACTCGGCGAAATTGAATCTGAAAGTAAGCCTGGGCGTTTTTCATAATTCATATAATGGATGGGGCGTTGAAACGGTATTGGCGCCCAGCCTGAACGTAGGCTCGTCTGCTTTTGGCACGCTGACTGCCGGACTGTCGTTATCAAACAATACACAGGAAGGTTTTTCGGCTGGCACCAGCCTGGGCTATTATACTTCGGCAATTGAGGGGAAAGAAGTGGGGCAATTCACCGGCACGGCGCAAACTTCCCTGGGTTATAATTCAAGAACTGGCCTGAAGGCGCTGCAATTTTCGGGAGGCGTCAATCTCACCCGAGTGATTTCGGAGAAGATCAGGAATGCGGACGGAAATGGTACATCCACCAGGCATATCGGGACCCAAAAAGGTTCTACCACGGTTTTCAGCAGCCATATTTCGTTTGCATCGCCCTCTTTTACACCGACGATTACCGTGCCCTGGACGAGCAGCAGCACCGCGATCAACCTGAAAGCCGGCGGAGAATGGAAAATTCTCGCGACTTCCCTGGAAGCCTCCGGTTACTGGTCAAAACAATTTATTGACCCTTCGGATCAAACGCAGCATCTGCAGGCATACGGATATCTCAACTACGAAAAAGCGAAGAATAATCCCAATGCATTGCTGGACTACAATCGTGAACGCGAACTTCCCTACCGGGATGATGCGGACGTACCGAACATCGGGATACCATCTTACACCTATGACATTTTCAGCATTTCAGGAGAGGGCACCGGCGGCATGTTCAGGGCTTATCGCAGCGATATAGGTTTCGTGCATGATCATCATATGAATACCCGGGATAAATCTTTTAACGCGAACGGAGACCTGGCATTCGGGGATCTATATCACGTGGGAATTGATTTGGCGGCCTCCCGTTCCCGGACGGACACTGATCCCTGGGTCGGGGATAACCCGCTGGCATCGAATGTAGCCTTTACAAATTCAGATAAATTATATGAATCGTCTTATTTCCGGAATCCGGGAGAGAAGACGGTCGTGAACAGCACTTTTTATGATGCCATCGGCGGTGATGACGTAGTGTACCCGCAAATCCGCAAGAACGGCGGTATGTCCCCTTTAATGGCTACCACTGGTCAGCTAAGCCGGTATCGCGGCGGGGAAACGAAGGAGCATTTTTCACTACCTGCGGCCAGTGCCCGGAAACACAACCGGGATAAGCGTACGCAGGTAATTTCCTATCTCAACGCAGCAGAAGCCTCGGAAGTAGGGTTCCCGAAGTATATCGAGAATTACGGTATGAACCAGCGCGTGGAAACCAACTGCAACGATGAGTTCCCGGTAGATACGGATCAGGAAGGCACCGGATTTAAATGGGATCTGTATGAAGGCGATTTCCAGTATCTCAAATCTCAGAACAGAAATACGACTACGATACACTGGCCCGACAGAGGATCGTTCCAAAGCCAGGGATGGCCTATATGGGGTGATAAATGGTCAAATCATGTTTATGGAAGGATGAAGGCGGAATATACAGGGGCTTATATATTCAATATCAGGGCAGATGATGGACATAGGCTTTTTATCAATGGCCTACAAGTGTCAGATCACTGGAAAGTGAACACGACCGGCCAAAAGCCATGGTATTCAGATCCTGTTTACCTCGAAAAAGACAAAATCTATAGTTTCAAACTTGATCATAAAAACATGGGGGGGCAAGCATTTATGATGCTGGCGCTTGAAGGGCATTCCTTCAACTCCAGTCATTGGTATTGGCCAGCCTCCGTCGATACCTTTGTAGCCATCCCAGGCAAGCTCTTTAAAGAAAAGCGGGAGAACGATTTCCGCAGGAAGAACCACATCTCCCAGATCGACGTCCTTAACAACGACGGCCGCAGGTATGTGTATGGTTTGCCCGTATACAACCTCAGCCAAAAGGAAGTCACGTTCGCAGTTAAGAAGGAAAACGGAAACCGGGAAAACGGCACCGTTACTTACGATCCCGCCACCGACCCAACAACTGATAAGAACAAGAACGGTCAGGACAATTACTATTCCGCCGAGTCCGTTCCGGCCTATGCTCATTCTTTCCTGCTGACAGGCATCTTATCACCGGATTATGTGGATGTGACGGGGAACGGCATCTCGGACGACGACCCGGGGAATGCCATCAAATTCAATTACACAAAAACCGCCGGTGTCAGGAATCCATATAGCTGGCGCACCCCGCATGGCATGGTAGCCGGCTACAACGAGGGCCTGCGGACAGACAGCCGTGACGATAAAGGCAGCTATGTTTATGGAACAAAGGAGCTGTGGTATCTCCATTCCATCGAATCCAAAAACATGGTCGCTACTTTCACGCTGGAAGACCGGCAGGATATGTTCTCGGTTTTGGAGGACGGTAGTATTGACACCAATAATAAATCCGCCAAGCGCCTTAAGGAAATCAACCTTTATACCAAAGCCGAGTTTTTAAAGAACAAGGATAAGGCGAAACCCGTCAAAACCGTACATTTCGAGTATTCCTATGAGCTGTGCCCCAATACCACTACCTATCCAGGGCGCACCACCGGCAAACTGACGCTGAAGAAAGTATGGTTCTCGTATAATGGCAACAGCAAAGGGCAGAAAAACGCATACATATTTAATTATAACAGTAACCCGGCGTATAATTCACAGGCTTCCGACAGGTGGGGAAATTATAAACCAGCCATGGATAATCCGGGTTCAACTGCCGGGAACGTGATCTCCAACGCAGAATTTCCCTACAGCATCCAGGATAGCCTGGCTGCAGCACGCAATGCCGCGGCCTGGACGCTCGATTCCATCCACCTGCCATCCGGCGGGCGCATTAAAGTTAACTATGAAAGCGATGATTATGCATTCGTACAACAATACCGGGCGGGAGTCATGTGTAAGGTGGCCGGCTTCTCCAAAGCGCAGCCCACGTCACTTTCGCAGATAAACCAGGAGCTGTATGGGAATGATGATCACCTGTACATTTCAATACACGTTCCGGAGCCTGTTCATTCCGTGGCCGAGATCCGGGAAAAATACCTGGATGGTATGGAGGAACTGTATTTCAGGTTGTGCCTGGGAATGCCATCCGACCGCTGGGGCCGTGGATCCGAATTCGTGACCGGCTATGCTACCCTCGAACCGGGGCAGTACGGATTTTTTAACAGCGGTAACACCATTTGGCTGAAAGTAAAAAGCGTAGACAAGAAAGGTGAATTCGGCGGGAAGTACAGTCCGTTTGCTAAAACCGCCGCCCAGTTCGTTCGCCTCAACCTTCCTGCCAAGGCGTATCCAGGTATGGACCTTGGAGAAAATGTGGCGGCCCAGGCTGCCGTGCAGTCGATCGTTGGTATGGCCAGCGGTATCGTCAATGCTTTCCGTTCTTTCGATGACGTGGCACGGGGAAATAATTTCGGCAGAAGGGCGGACCTGTCCCGCTCCTTCGTGCGGCTGCTTGCACCTTCTTTCCGGAAGTTCGGCGGCGGGCTGCGGGGAAAGAATATCAAGATATATGATAACTGGAACGCGATGACGAAGCAGAAGGAATCGCTGTACGGAACGGAGTATCTCTATACGACTACTCACAATGCCGGAGGAAAAGAGTTGGAGATCAGCAGTGGCGTCGCTACTTATGAGCCTATGTTGGGCGGAGAAGAGAATATGATGCGGCTCCCCATAAAATATACCAATCAGGCCGCCAAGCTGGCGCCGGTCACCCTGGGTTACGTGGATCTGCCGCTGGGAGAAACCTTCTTTCCCAGCCCGTCGATAGGATATAGCAAGGTGCGCACCCGTTCTCTCAAAACTGAAAAAACAAGATCGGCGAATGGTTTCGAAGAGGCAACCTTTTACACGGCTTATGATTTCCCGGTGTTTACGGACCATTCCCTGCTGAATGAGGACGCCCGGGAACGGTATACTCCTGAATTGCTCAATATGCTCAAGATCAATGCTGTGAACGTAGTTGGCGTAACGCAGGGATTCAAGATCGAGCTGAACGACATGCATGGTAAGCCCCGCGGCCAGGCCAGCTATTCCCAACTCGACAGCAAGGAACCTGTTTCATCCACGACATACTATTACCGCGTAGAAGATCAGAATGCTGTACATAAACGCCTTCGCAACGATGTGCTGTCTATGAGCGCCAACGGGGAAATCAATGAAACGGCCATCGTCGGGAAAGACATGGAACTGATGCTCGATATGCGCCAGCAAAAGTCCATTAGCTTGTCAGTCGACTTCAACGCCAATATCGACATTTTCTCCTTTAGCATGCCTCCCGTATTGAGCTGGCCTTCCGGGTACGTGTTCCCGAAACGGCAGGAAACCATGTTCCGTTCTGCGGCCGCTACGAAAGTAATAAACAGGCATGGCCTGCTGGACAGTGTGGTGGTAATGGATAAGGGCAGCCGTGTGACCACGCACAACATGTTGTATGATGCGGAAACGGGAGATGTAATCCTAACATCCGCGCAAAACGAATTCGACGATACCATATATAATTTCCAATACCCAGCGGGATGGATGTATGAGGGAATGGCAGGCGCCTATAAGAATATTAGCGCGGTATTCAAGAATATCTACTTCAAGGATGGCAAGCTGGTTAGCGGGATAGACCTTGCCAGGGTGAATGAGTATTTCTCCGCGGGGGACGAAATCCTGGTATACTCCCGCAATCCTGTGAACGACGATCCCTGTAACCCGGTGTTGGCAACCTTTCCCAGTTCCGGTAAAATATGGGTGGTAGACGCCAATTCCAATACGGGTTCGGCCCCCGAATTGTTCTTCCAGGACGCCGACGGGAAGCCATTTAACGGGAATGACGCTTCACTGAAGATCATCCGTTCCGGCAGGAGGAACATTGCCGCTTCAGCGGGATCCGTAAGCATGATGGTCAACCCCCTCAGGAAGGCTGGCAGCCAATACCAACTGACGATCGATGAATCTTCGCATATCCTGCATGCGGAAATGATAGAGTATAAACAGTCGTGGCAGGTCGAAGACAAGAAAAAGCAGAAAGTGACCTGCTTCTTTTAATCACGGGAAAAATAAAGCGATATGCTAAAGAATATTTTGTTCACCACCTTGCTCCTGGCGATGGTGGGCGCGCTGAGAGCGCAAACGGCGGTTGATACGGCATTGGCAGGCGAATGGGTGTTGGAGAAAATGACAGTGGACGTGCAGCAGCGGGACAATAAGTCCCAGGTAGAGAAATATGAATTGACGAACGTATTGAAGATGTACCGGTTGTCGCCATATGTCATCCGTAGTGTCCGTTTCGGCGACGGGCGGTTTCACATGGATAACGGTGCTGGGCAGGTATGGGGGCGCTTGGTGGAAAGCGGCGTACAGGAAATCAGGTTCATCGCCGATACGATACCGGGTGCGCCGGCCCGAATGGGAGGTGTTGACCATCCGCTGCGTTATGGTTGGCTGCGGTCGGGCAATGTTCTGCAACTCGAACTGCCGGCGGTGACTTACCGGGATACCGCTTTAAATACGCTCGTGGTAGCCCGGTATGTGTGTCACTACACCAGGAAAAAATAATCAGCTCACAGAACCTTCTCGGAATTCATGAAAAGCACAATACAATTTCTACTAAGCCTCGTTAGTCTGTGGATATTGCCGTCGTCGGCGGCGGGCCAATGCAGCTGGGGATTTTCTTACACCGTGGACTCCTCCCGATGTGCGGCCAGCGGCAAGGTATCGTTGGCTATTAACGGCCAGGATGCAGGTAGTGTTACCAACCGGTTATATTCAATTAAGTCGGTCAATGGGAGTTTCGAGATATCTCACTCCAGTGTACCCTTGTTCGAAAATCTGCCAGCAGGCGACTATGAAGTAAGAGCCCGGGGCATCTGCAGTGGTATCGAAGATTCGGTCGTACAACATGTTACGGTGCCCGGAAATTATGCCACATTTTCCGGTCAGGCGGTATGGCTGCGGGCTTCCTTTGCGGATTGCTCGACCGGGAAAGCGGAGCTGCGTTTTTTAAACGGGCGCAGGGGATTTAAGGCCACTATCGCCGCCAAGCCCTCAGGTTATACAGGCAGCCTGAATTTTACCACGTGGAAGGATACATTGGTGATAAACGATCTGGCTGCCGGGGAATATCAGTTCATCCTGACAGATTCCTGCGCCAACACATCATCCGTTCAAACATTAACCATTCCTGTTTTGCCGGCGGTTACCAGGAGTGCGCTGAATTTGTACGAAACGGATGTATTG
>NZ_CALNBI010000170.1 GCF_937874145.1 uncultured Chitinophaga sp.
AAAGAAAGCGGAACCCTCTTGTGACAACGGTTCGCCGGTAAGATAAAGGAAAGGGTCCCGCCAGTCAGCGGGGCCCTTTTTATTGCTCAACAGTATTTTTAAACCACATATATGCGCATCGCGATCCAGGGATTTGAAGGATGTTTCCACCAGATAGCCGCCCAGAACTACTTCGGCAAACAAACTGAAATCGAGGCCTGTGCCTCTTTTTCCGAGCTCGTCAGGAAGGTGAAGAACGCCGAAGCAGGGGTAGACGCCGGCATCATGGCCATCGAAAACTCCATCGCCGGCAGCATCCTGCCCAATTATTCCCTTCTTAAAAACTCCGGCCTCCACATCGTAGGCGAACTGTACCTGCAGATCAACCAGAACCTCATGGTGATGCCCGGGCAAACGATCGACGATATCCGCGAAGTGCACTCGCACCCCATGGCGCTGCTGCAATGCATGGACTTCCTCGCCCGGTACCCCCACATCAAGCTCGTGGAAACGGAAGATACCGCCCTCAGCGCCAAACATGTGAGCCAGAAGAAACTGAAAACCACCGCCGCCATCGCCGGCCAGCTCGCCGCCGATATCTTCGGCCTCGAAGTGATCGGGCGCAACATCCACACCGCCAAAAATAACTACACCCGCTTCCTGGCCATTTCCCGGAACGGCGTAGCCACCCCGGGGGATGCTAACAAATCTTCCGTATATTTCCAGACTTCCAACGAAAGGGGAAGCCTCGCCCGCGTACTCACCATGATCGCGCAGGAAGGCATCAACCTGAGCAAGATCCAGAGTTTTCCGATCCCCGCGAAGGAATGGCATTATTATTTCCACGCCGACATGGAATTCGACTCCCCGGAGCACTTCCAGCAGGCGCTCGACAAAATCGCTCCCCTCACCGAGCAGCTGACCGTGCTGGGGATTTACAAAAAAGGCAATACGCATACCTGATACCAACAATAATCTAACACCCATGCAACCTACCGTAGCCAAAAGATTGCAGCACACCGAGGAATACTATTTTTCACGGAAACTCCGGGAGATCGACGACATGAACAAAGCCGGCGCCCGCGTGATCAACCTCGGCATCGGCAGCCCCGATCTGCCCCCGCATCCCTCCGTTACCGCCGCCCTCACCGCGCATGCGGCCAAAACCGACACGCATGCCTACCAGGGCTATAAAGGCATCCCCGCCCTGCGGAACGCCATGGCGGCATGGTATGGCCGGTTCTACGGCGTTGCCCTCAACCCGGACACCGAAGTGTTGCCCCTCATCGGCTCCAAAGAAGGCATCATGCACATCTGCATGACCTTCCTCCAGGAAGGCGACGAAGCCCTCATCCCGGACCCCGGGTACCCTACCTACCGCTCCGCCGTGCAGCTCTCCGGCGCCACGCCCGTGACCTACACGCTCAGCGCAGATAACGACTGGCAGCCCGACCTCGCCGCCCTGGAACAGCGCGACCTCTCTAAAGTCAAACTGATGTGGGTGAATTACCCCCACATGCCCACCGGCTCGCAGGCAGTTGCCGGCACTTTCGAAAAACTCGTGGCTTTCGCCACCAAACATAATATCCTGCTGTGCCACGACAATCCTTACAGCTTCATCCTCAACAACGCGCCCGCAAGCCTCATGGCTACACCCGGCGCCATGGAAGTGGCGCTGGAGCTGAACAGCCTCAGCAAATCCGGCAACATGGCCGGCTGGCGCGTGGGCATGCTCGTAGGTAAAGCCGCCTTCCTCAACGATGTGCTGCGCTTCAAGTCCAATATGGACTCCGGCATGTTCCAGCCCGTACAGATGGCCGCCGTGGCCGCGCTGGAACTGGGCAAGGACTGGTACGATGGTTTAAACACCATCTACCGCGGCCGCCGCAATAAAGTGTTCGAACTGCTCGACCTGATCGGTTGCACCTACGACCGCAACCAGGTAGGCATGTTCGTATGGGCGCAGATCCCCGCGGGGTATGCAGACGGGTTTGCCGTGAGCGATGAAGTGCTGCAGCAGGCGCATGTCTTTATCACCCCCGGCGGTATTTTCGGAGAAAACGGCAAAGGCTACATCCGCGTGAGCCTCTGCCGCGACGAACAGGTGTTCGCCGAAGCCATCGACCGGGTGCGGACCAACATTGTAGAACGTAAAAAAGCCCTCGTATGATAGCAGCGGTAGTAGGCGTAGGCCTGATCGGCGGCTCCCTGGCGCTGAGCCTCAAGGAGCGCGGCGTGGCCAATTGGATCATCGGGGTGGATAACAATACCGTGAACCTCGCCAAGGCGCAGGAACTGGGCATTATCGACGAAGGCTCCACGCTGGACGACGCCATGAACCGGTCCGACCTGGTGGTGCTCGCCATCCCGGTGGATGCGATGCTGGGCAAGGTGTCCGACATCCTGGGCAAGGCCCGCGAAGGACAGGTAATTATGGACGTAGGGTCGACCAAACATAAACTATTGCAACTCGTTGCCGGTCATCCCAACCGGGGGCGCTTCGTAGCCGCCCACCCGATGGCCGGCACCGAGTACTCCGGGCCGGAGGCTGCCGTTAAAGGGCTGTTCAACGGAAAGACCATGGTGCTCTGCGACGTGAAGAACAGCGATGAAGACGCGCTGGAACTGGTGGAAGCGATGGTCGACAAGCTGAACATGCGCATCGTATATATGAACGGTGAAGAGCATGATCTGCATACGGCATACGTATCGCACATTTCGCACATCACTTCCTTTGCGCTGGCGCTGACGGTGTTGAAGAAGGAGAAAGAGCAGGGCCGGATCTTCGAGCTGGCCAGCGGGGGCTTCGAATCTACCGTTCGCCTCGCCAAGAGCTCGCCCGATATGTGGGTGCCCATCTTCAAGCATAACCGCAACAACGTGCTGGATGTGCTCGATGAGCATATCCGCCAGCTGGAGCAGATGAAAGAGCTGTTGCAGTCGGAGGACTACGAAACGTTCTACAAGCTCATCCAGAAGAGCAATAAAATCAGGAAAATTCTCAAGTAATCACCCTTTTCATCAACTAACACATCACGATAACAAAATGGAACAGATCTTAGCAAAAACGAAATTCGCCGATCCGGCTTCTGACAAGAAACCGCTGATCATTTCCGGGCCCTGCTCGGCTGAAACCGAGGAACAGGTACTGGCAACCGCGCTCGCGCTGGCCAAAACCGGCAAGGTAGACGTACTGCGCGCCGGCATCTGGAAGCCCCGCACCCGTCCGGGTTCTTTCGAGGGCATCGGCACCAAGGGCTTGCCCTGGCTGCAGAAAGCGCGTGACCTCACCGGCATGCCGCTGACCGTGGAAGTGGCTACCGCCAAGCAGGTGGAAGATGCGCTGCACTTCGGCGTAGACATCCTGTGGATCGGCGCCCGCACCACCGTAAACCCCTTCTCCGTACAGGACGTAGCCGATGCGCTGAAAGGCGTGGATGTTCCCGTGCTGATCAAAAACCCGATCAACCCCGACCTGGAGCTCTGGATCGGCGCTGTTGAGCGTATCCAGAAAGCCGGCATCAAGAAAGTGGGCCTTATCCACCGCGGCTTCTCCAGCTACGGCAACACCGAATACCGCAATGCGCCCATGTGGCACCTGGCGATCGAACTGAAACGCCGCCATCCTGAATTACCGATGATCTGCGACCCGAGCCACATCAGCGGCCGCCGCGACATCCTGCAGGCTGTGGCCCAGGAAGCCATCGACCTGGATTACGACGGCCTCATGCTCGAAACGCACGTAGACCCCGACAACGCCTGGAGCGATGCCAAGCAGCAGATCACGCCCGAGAAATTCGGTGAAATGCTCGCCAACATCACCTGGAAGCACGAGCGTTCCGAAAACAAGGAATTCAACACCGCACTGGAAAAACTCCGCAACCAAATCAACGGCATCGACGACGAGATCCTGCTGCTGCTGGGCAACCGCATGAAAATAGCCGAGAAGATCGGCCAGTACAAGAAAGAAAACAACATCACCATCCTCCAGACCAACCGCTGGAACGAGATCCTCGACCGCGCTATCCGCGCCGGCGAGAAACTGGGCCTCAGCAAGGAATTCATCCTGAAATACTTCGACGCGGTTCACCTCGAATCCATCAACCGTCAGAACAAAGTAATGAACGACTAAGCCAATTTTTTCCGGTACGAATATGATACAACAATCTCACCGTTTCCAGCAATCGAGCTGCGATTACTATCTCGGCGGAAGCCTCGCCAACCTTGGGGACTATGCCGACAGGTCGCGCGCTGTGTTGCTGGTAGACGAAAATGTGGACAAACATTACGGGCACCTTTTCGCCAACTGGAAAAAGCTGGTGGTGCCCGACGGGGAAGAGCACAAGACGATGGAGGTGATGGAACAGATTATTGACGGGCTGATCGAACTGGAAGCGGACCGCAAGACGATGCTCATCGGCGTCGGCGGCGGCATGCTGACGGACGTTACCGGTTTTGCCGCCAGCATCTACATGCGCGGTATGCCTTTCGCTTTCGTTCCCACTACGCTGCTCGCGCAGGTAGACGCATCCATCGGCGGCAAGAACGGCGTGAGCCACGGCATGCATAAAAACATGCTGGGCACCATCCGCCAGCCTAATTTCATCCTGTTCGACTATTCGCTGCCGGCCACGATGCCGGAAGGGGAGTGGTGCAACGGTTTCGCGGAGATCATCAAATACGCATGTATCTATGACGAAGAACTGTTCACTTACCTGGAAGTGAATAAGGAGAAGGCTTTGGCGAGGGATGTGGAAGTGCTGGAATTCCTCGTGCAGCGGTCCGTTGAGATTAAAACCAAGTTTGTACTGGAAGACGAGTTCGAGAGCGGTATCCGCCGCTGGCTGAACTTCGGGCATACGCTCGGCCATGCCGTAGAGAAAATCGAGAACATCGCCCACGGTAAAGCAGTGGCCATCGGGATGGTAGCAGCCGCTAAGATCTCCGAAAAATACAACCAGCTGCCATCCGAACAAACCAACCGCCTTATCCGTTTGATCAACGATTACCGCCTGCCGGTGACGCTGGAATCAGACAAAGAAGCGGTGTTCAACATCTTCCGGCTGGATAAGAAGCGTGAAAAAGACCACATTCATTTCGTGCTCCTCAACAGGATCGGCGAGGCTACCACCAGGCCGATCCTGCTCGACGAGCTGAAGCAGATATTACAAGAAATATAGCCCATGATAGCAACGATACAACCCGGCCATATCAGCGGCAATGTGACTGCCAACCCTTCCAAGAGCGCTATGCAGCGCGCGGTGGCGGCGGCGCTCCTGGCCACCGGGAAAACGGTGATCCGCAATCCCGGCCTGAGCAACGATTGCCTCGCCGCCCTGGAAGTAGCCGAAAACCTCGGCGCCATGGTGAAGCGCGTAGACGAAGAGATCCACATCACCTCCAAAGGCGTGGCCCCCTTCTACGACGAAATCAACTGCGGCGAATCGGGCCTCGGCATCCGGATGTTCACGCCCATCACCGCCCTGGCGGACCGTAACATCACCATCAGCGGCCATGGAAGCCTCGTAACGCGGCCCATGGACTTCTTCGAGCAGGTGCTGCCGCAGCTGGGCGTGTCCGTTAAAAGCAACGGCGGCAAACTTCCCCTCGAAATCAAAGGCCCCCTGCAGGCTAAAGATATCACCATCGACGGCTCCCTTTCCTCCCAGTTCCTCACCGGCCTGCTCATGGCCTTCGGGAGCGTGGCGGAGAAAGCGACCATCACCGTCGACAACCTGAAAAGCAAACCCTACATCGCGCTTACGCTGCAATTGATGGATCATTTCGGGGTGAAGGTGAAGAACGAGAACTTCGAAAAGTTCCATTTCGAACGCGCCCAATCCTACCGCGCCTGCGAGTATACCGTAGAGGGCGACTGGAGCGGCGCGGCATTCCTCCTCGTGGCCGCAGCCGTGGCCGGCAAGGCGGAAGTGCATCATCTGAATACGCAGTCTGCCCAGTCCGACAAGGCGATTATGGAAGCCCTTGAAAAAGCGGGCGCCGATATCCTGCCGGGCATGTTCACCGTCATCGTGGGCAAAAGCGGCCTGCAGCCTTTCGAAATCGACGCTACCGATTGCCCCGACCTCTTCCCGCCGCTGGTGGCGCTGGCAGCCAACTGCAACGGCACCACCGTGATCAAGGGGGTGAGCCGCCTTGCGCACAAGGAAAGCGACCGCGGGCTCACATTACAGCAGGAGTTCGGCAAAATGGGCATCCGCATCGACCTCGACGGCGACCTCATGCACGTGCATGGCGGCACCGGCATCAAAGGGGCCCGGGTGTTCTCGCATAACGACCACCGCATCGCCATGGCATGCGCCGTTGCGGCGCTCACGGCCGACGGGCCTGTTACCATCGACAATGCGGAGGCCATCAACAAATCTTATCCCGAATTCTACGACCA
>NZ_CALNBI010000171.1 GCF_937874145.1 uncultured Chitinophaga sp.
CCTGGTTCCAGATAAACTTCAACATCATACTTTGAACGAAATTCCTGTATATTTTTCAATTTTCGCCTGCCGGGCCAATAAACCGTAAATTTTCCGGAAAAGGGTGGCGAATTGGCATTTTTCTTAGGTAGATGCCGGCCGCAAACGTTCTTAACCTGAACTTCTTCCGGCGGGTATGTGGCGGCAGGCAGGGAGCGGTGATGGCGGTCATCCCCGGATCTGCGGGAAATCATTGCGGCAGCCGGCGGAATACTTGAATTTGCCCCAAACTTCACCAGCCGACATGTATACTTCCCAACCGGAAATCAGCGATTTGCTCGACAGGAATTTTCCATTGCTCCCCGCGAGCGTGAAAGCACTCATCAGCCAGTCTGCCAGTATTATCACAGCCCAAAAGGGCGAAACGATCACGCGCCAGGGGCAGCTCCTGCGCAACGCGATACTCGTTGCGGAAGGGCACATGAAAGTTTACCGCGAAGGCCCTGAAGGAGAAATTTTCATGTACTATCTCGAAGCCGGGCACGCCTGCGCCATGACGTTCGTGTGCGCGCAGGGCAGCGAATTCAGCGGCGTAATGATCACCGCGCTGGAAGACAGCCGGGTGATTTTACTGCCCCTGGCCGTAATGGACCGCCTTATGCGGGAAAGCCACGAATGGAACCAGTTTGTGGTAACCACCTACCGCGCGCGGTTCGATAACCTGCTGCAGGCTTTCGACGGCGTGGTTTTCAAGAAACTCGACCAGCGCCTGCTGGATTACCTGCACAATCAATCCGCCAGGATCAACAGCCGCACCCTGCAGATCACCCACCAGCAAATCGCCGACGACCTGCACTCCACCCGCGAAGCCATTTCGCGCCTGCTGAAGAGCATGGAGCAGCAGGGGCTCCTGGCCATCAACCGCAACAGCCTGCTGCTGAAAACAGGCATTGCGCGCGCGGATTAAACGGTCGCTTCCCGGTTCGGGAAAACCTTCACGCCATTATACGTAACATCCCAGGTGACGGGCAGTATCTTCTTCAGCATGTCGCTCACGCCGCAAAACTTCTCCTGCGACTGCGTGACCGCGTCCAGCGCCGCTTCCCGCGCGTCCTGCGGGCCTTCAAAAATATAGTCGAGATGGATGGCGGTGTATTGCATCGGGTGGCCCTGCGAAAGTTCGCCGCGTACCTGCACGTCGAAGCTGCCGATTTCCTTTTTGGCTTTGCGGAGCAGGGAGATAACGTCCATCCCGGTGCAGCCGGACAGGGCCGTGAGTACCAGCGGTTTTGGGATCGGGCCATTGTTTTCGCCGCCTACTTTTTCGGGCCCGTCCATCACGATGGTGTGGCCGTTGACGAGAGAATTGAATTGCATTTTGCCCATCCATTGGGAAACGATTTCGTGGTGCATAATCTGTTTGTTTTGTTGATTGTCCCACAAATTTCCGGCAAATGAAACGGGCGTTTGGTAACAAGGATCACACAGTGTTAAAAAGCAAGGCCCGCCTGGTGGGGCGGGCCTTGTTCTATGGTTTCGAAGTAATCAGAATGTCAGCTGCACCGTGGTTTCGTCGGGCGGGAGGCATTGTTTGATGTCGCAGCACTGGAAATACAATCCTGCTTTGATCTTTCCGCCTGCCTTGTCCGTTCGGGCGAACTTCTGCACGAACAGGGCCTGATCTTCATAAATCAGCACGCCGGGGTCGGTCATGGATGGCATCGGTTCCGACTTGATCCAGGCGCCGGCTTTCCGCAGGGATGCGGGCGCTTCCAGGATCGGGTCGAGCTGGATGTACGGCTGGTTATCCGGTACGAAGGCATAGATGTGCCATCCGGGGAGGATCGCCGTTTTCACGACAACGGCCAGGCTGTCGTTGTCCGTTACCAGCATTGCGTTCACGGTAACGGGCCGCGCCTCTTCCGGGGGAGGGCACTTCAGCGCGGCGGCTTCTTTCCGGATCTTCTCATCAAACCTGCTTTGGCAAAACGCGGCGGCAGGCAACAACAGCAGCAAAAACAAAACGCTTCTCATCAGTTATAAGTATTGATTACCCAGCGGAAACCATTCGTTTCGCTGAAGAACAGTTTTTTACGGTGCTTGCCCAGCCAGTTGCTCCAGTCGGCGGCGGTGGTGAACTGCTCGCCGGTGTAGCGCCGGAGAACCCGCAGCGCGAGGTCTTCCTTCTCCTTCTTTTTAAGCATGTTGATGCAGGCATCCAGCAGCTTGAGGCTTTGGTTGGGGATGCCGATCTGCGCTGCGTCTTCGTCGATGGTATAGGAGAAGAACGCGTTCGGGTCGCAATACAGGTAACCGAAATTGGCGTTCATATATGCCTGGAAAGCGTCGGCATCGGTGCCGAACTTATCCGCATATTTGCCCATCATGTTCTTCAGGTAACCCTCCCAGGTAGGGAGCGGCTGTTCGCGTTCCAGATAAGGGTACATTTCGGTCTCGTTGGACGTGAGTGCTTCGCCGGCTGCCTTTTTGGCGTCGATGCGGGCTTTCTCCTTCTTGTTTTGTTCGTTGAACTTCCTGGTTTCTTCCACGGATTGCTCGAAAGATGCCCGGTTGGCGAAGTGAATAATCTCCCGTACGTTTTTGGTAGTCGCCATCCGGTCGTTGTACTTCCGGGCGATGGGCGTTTTGCCGTTGAACTGCTGCATGTAGGCGACGGCGTTGACGAACACCTGCTTACCTTCTTCCGTCATTTTAGCGGGGGAAGCGGCGAACCCCCAGAGGAAGTAATTGCCATGCCTTCCCAGCGCTACCGCGCCCACGTCTTTGGTGCAAACGCCGCTGGAAATAACTTCCGCATCGGGCCCTTCCGTGAAGCGGTCGCCGCGCGATACCATGCCCACGCGGGAATCCCTGCTGGTGAGGTAGCCCTCGTTCTGCACCTTCCACATCGGAATCTGCTTTGCGATCCCTTCACCTGTGGAGTAATGGAAAAGCCCTTCCGGCGCATCCTTCGTTTCCATCGTAGGGGTCACTTTGTTGATGGGGCCCTTGAAAATGGCATGCTTCGTGTTGACGTGGTGCGCGTCCGCATCCAGGCAAAGGCAAAGCCAGTCGAGCTTCAGGCCGATGGCTTCGCCCATCTCCGGCGCGGTGCTGGCGATGAAAACCACGGGTTTGGAGAAGTCGTCCGGCAGGTAAGCGGGCCGCTTATGCTTCTTCAGCCTTGCGGAATCCTGTACCGCCAGCGGATTTGGCCGGAAGTCGAAAATGGTCACATCGAAAGCATTGGAGCTTTCCGGTTTCCAGTCGCGGCAATCGATCGTTGCCACTTCCGTGAAATTCTCTTCCAGCAAAGCTTTAAACGCTGGCATCCGCACCGGGTATTCGGCGGTAAACCCTTCTTTCGTCATGTTGCCGGGCGCCGAACGGCCGATTTCAGGCATGGGCTTCGACGGGTCGTACCCCACGAAGAGCACTTTCAATTGATTTTT
>NZ_CALNBI010000172.1 GCF_937874145.1 uncultured Chitinophaga sp.
CACCGGGGCTTCAGGGATGGTGGGCATACTTCTTCTTCCCCTACGCTGCTGCTGCATTTGAAGGATATTTCCGGGATCAACGCAACGGGCAACGGCACGGGGCACAACCTCACCGCCGTGCTCGACGACAGCACGCAATTCTTTGTCCTGAATAATTATTATATCGCCATGCCGGGAACCTGGCAGGAGGGTACGGTCCGTTTTCCCATGGCGGGGATTTCGCCGGGGGCGCATACGCTCACGATCCGGGCCTGGGATACCTGGAACAATTCCACCACCCAAACGCTTCGGTTTGTAGTAGGTGGGGAAGATGAAGGCGGGCAGGCCTGGGTTTACCCGAACCCGGTCCGTGGTTTTGCCCGGTTTATGGTCGGGGTACCCTGGAAGAATGAGGATGTAAGCGCTGTTATCACTATCTTTACCGCCGCTGGCCAACCGGTGAAGCAGATAAAAAGCACAATAAATACGAACAACGGCCGTTTTGGGGATATACCCTGGAATGCCGATGCCAGTTCGGGAGCAAGACTGACCCCTGGAATTTACTTCTTTCAAATCAGCTTGAGCAAAATGGAGGGCGGCCAACGTGTATATGGCGGAAAGCTGATATTGTATTAATTCGTAAATTATAAATTGAATGAATTTGAGCACATAATATTATGCCTTCGATCCCCGTCTATTGCTTTTAATAAATTAGACATTATTTTTACATTTAAGCTAACTAAATAGTATTGCATGTTTTCCAGGATTACGACAGCTGTTATTTGCATTTTCTCCCTTTGCCTATCTATGAATGCAAATGCGCAGGTTGACCCTCCCACTCCGTTAGACGGGAGGACAAATGTGATCAGCACGGCTGTGCCTTTCCTTCGCATTTCCCCGGACGCCCGGAGCGGCGCGATGGGCGACGCGGGTGTAGCAATTTCCCCCGATGCGAATTCCGTTTACTGGAACCTTTCCAAACTGCCTTTTGCCAAACAGAAATCCGCCGTGGCGGTAACTTATACGCCCTGGCTGAAGGAACTGGTACAGGATGTTTTCCTTGCCCAGCTCGCTGGTTATACGCAAATCGATGAAAATCAGGCGATCGGGGGCTCCCTCCGCTATTTCTCCCTGGGCGATATCGAGTTCAGGAACAACAACGGCCAGTTCGACGGGAACTTCCGGCCGAGGGAATTTGCCTTTGATGCGGGCTATGCGCGCAAACTGAGCGAAAACTGGTCGATGGGCGTAACCCTTCGTTACATCCACTCCAGCCTGGCCAGCGGTACGATCAACGACCAGACCATCCGTCCCGGGCGCGCTGTGGCTGCCGACCTGTCCGCCTTTTACACGAAGGATTTCGAGAATAACAACGGCATGACGAACAACTTCAGCGCCGGCCTTTCCATTTCCAACATCGGTAACCGCATTTCTTACACCCAGTCTGCGCAGAAAGACTTTCTGCCGACCAACTTCGGCCTGGGCGCGGCGTACACCATCGGCATCGATGAATATAACAAGGTGACATTCACGGCGGACATCAATAAACTGATGGTGCCGTCGGTTCAATACGTAGGCGATTCCGCTTACCTGCCCAACAAGAACATGCTGGAGGGGATGTTCAGTTCCTTCGGCGATGCGCCGGGAGGTTTCAAGGAAGAACTGCAGGAGCTGATGTATTCTGTTGGCGCGGAATATTGGTATAACGACCTGTTCGCTGTTCGGGCGGGTTATTATAACGAGCACGCTTCCAAGGGGAACCGCAAGTTCTTTACGGCCGGCGTGGGCGTGAAGTATAACATTTTCGGCCTGAACTTCTCGTACCTGGTGCCTTCGGGAACGGGTATTCAGCGGAACCCGCTGTCGAACACCCTGCGGTTCTCGCTGACGTTCGACCTGGGTGCAAATGAGGAATAGATAGTATATTTGCCATAATAATTTTTAAGATGCAATAAATCCTCCGGTCTTTTGGAGGATTTATTATTTTACGGAACTGCAAAAAACTGGATAATGAGTAAGTTAAGGATTGGATTGGGCGTAGATTTTCACCAGCTGGTGCCGGGCCGCGACTTCTGGCTGGGCGGGGTGCTGGTGCCCCATACGCAGGGCGCCCTCGGGCACAGCGACGCCGATGTGCTGCTGCATGCCATCTGCGATGCGATGCTGGGTGCCGCCGCTTTGGGCGACATCGGGACGCATTTCCCGGACACTGACAATACCTATAAAGATATCGACAGCAAAATATTGCTTTCCCGCTGCAGCGAGCTGATCAAGGCCAAAGGCTACAGCGTCGTGAACGTGGATTCGACCCTGTGCCTGCAGGCGCCCAAGATCAAGCCGTATGTTCCGCAGATGCAGGAAGTGATTGCGGGGCTGGTGGGGTTGACGGTGGAGGATGTTTCCATCAAGGCCACCACTACCGAAAAGCTGGGCTTCGTAGGGCGTGAGGAAGGCGTGGTTGCCTATGCCAGCGTGCTCCTCGAAAAGCAATAACCTTTTACCGATAACCGTTACCTTTGTTCAATGGCTGATATTCAAGTAAAAATCATCAACCGTTCCGCCAACCCGCTGCCCGGATATGCCACGGCAGATGCGGCCGGCATGGACCTTCGCGCCAACCTGGAAGCCGCAGTTACCCTGCAGCCGATGGAACGCACCCTCATTCCCACTGGCCTGTTCATGGAACTGCCCGCCGGCTTCGAAGCGCAGGTGCGCCCGCGCAGCGGCCTGGCCATCAAACAGGGCCTTACCCTGTTGAATACGCCCGGCACGATTGATGCAGATTATAGAGGAGAAATCAAGATCATCCTGATCAATTTATCCACCGAACCGCAAACCATCCAGCATGGCGACCGAATCGCCCAGATGGTGATCGCCCCGTTCGTTCAGGCCCAGCTTACGGAAGTAGGCGAGCTGACGGAAACGGTACGTGGAGAAGGCGGGTTCGGCCATACCGGCAAATCCTGAGCATGCGCGCCACCGGCATACTGATCCTGGGATTATCGGGGCTGCTCGCCGCTTCCTGCGGCAGCCAACGCAAAAGCGCCGCCTCGATCCCTGCTCCGTTGCAACAGGAAATCCTGGCGCAGCGGGCGGACAGTCTTTTCTTTGCCGCACAACGCTCCAAAATGCTCGGCGATTACAAGACCGCCATCACCCAATATTCCGATTACTTACGCCTCAACCGCCATAACGCGGCTGTTTATTATGAACTGAGCCGCCTGTTCATGGAAGCGCGCAACCCGCAATATGCGCTGGGCTTTGCGCGGCGCGCGGCAGGCATGGACTCCACCAATAAATGGTACCAGCTGTCGCTGGCGGAAGCGTTTTCCGTCAACGATATGTTCGACAGTGCGGCCGTCGTGTACGACAGGCTGATGCGGATCACGCCGCAGGACGATGACCTTCTTTTCAACAAGGGGCTCTCGCTCGCCAAAGCGAACCAGTTCTCCGACGCCCTCCGCATATTCGATTCCCTCGAAATGCGCGTGGGGCTGAACGATGAGATCGTGTTCCAGAAGCAGCGGATTTATATGCGGCTGAACATGCCCGACAATGCGGCGGCCGAGGTGCGGCGCCTCATATCCCAGGAGCCCGAAGAGCTTCGCTACTGGGGCCTCCTGGCGGAAATCTACGAAGCGGTGAACCGGACGGCAGATGCCAGGGCGGTGTACGACACGATCCTGTCCATCGATCCCCTGCATCCCCGCGCCCTGATCGCCGTGGCCAACCTCGAAAAGAAAAACGGTAACGAAGCCCGGTACCGCGACTTCCTCCTCAAAGCTTTCCACAATCCCGATTTCAACATCGACGAAAAGGTATCTTTCGTATATCCTTACCTCCAGATGCTCGAAACGGATACCACCAAGCGGGACGAAGGCATCATGCTGGCCAACCTTATCGTGGAATCGCATCCGGATGATGCGAAAGCCTATGCGTTGAGGGCCGATATGTATTCGCAGGCCGAAGTGCCCGATAGCGCGCTTATCAACTACAAACTCGCGCTGGACCTCGATTCTACCCGGTTCAGCGTCTGGTACCAGCTCATGTACCTGTATTCGCGGACCGAACAGCCCGATTCGTTGCTTCGTGTGAGCAACCACGTCATGCAGCAGTTCCCGCGCGAATTCATGGGATATTACTTTAACGGGCTGGCCAATTATTTCAAACAACGGTATGACGCCGCGGTGAACGCCCTCACTGGCGCACTCGAGATCGGCGGCGAAAAACGCTTCGTGGCGGATGTGTACGCCCTGCTGGGAGACACCTATCACGCCAGCGGCTTCCACAGCCGGAGCGATAGTTGCTACGAGATCGTGCTGGGCATGCGCCCGAAGGATCATATCGTCATGAACAACTACAGTTATTACCTTTCCATGCGCGGTGAAAAACTCGATAAGGCCGAAGCCCTCAGCCGGAAGTCCATCGAGTTGAAACCGGATAGCCCGACCTACCTGGACACCTACGCATGGATTCTATTCCGCCTCGGCCGTTACCGTGACGCGAAGCTTTGGATCGAAAAAGCGCTCGAATTCAACGAAGCGCAGCAGGATCCGGACGTGCTGGAGCATTATGGCGACATCCTCTTCAACCTGAACGAAAAGGAAAAAGCCATGCAGTTCTGGCAGATGGCGAAAGCCCGCGGCGCGAATTCCCACGGCCTTGCCCGCAAAATCGCGGAGAAGCGTTACATAAAAAATATGGACCGTTAAACGGCGGGCATAAAAAAATCGTCGAACAGAGTATCATGAATCGTAAAATAGAACTTCCAATTGTTGCATCGCTGATCAGTCTGGCATTGTTTTCCTGCCGTTCCACGCGCATTACCCGCGCCACTTTCCCGTCTGACTCCACCGCGCCCGCTACCCGGCCCGATACCGCCGGTACGGAAATGGCATTTGCCGAAGCGCGTGAAATCCGGGAAAAAGTGAACGCCAACCGGGTAACGTTCGAAACGTTTACGGCGGATGTGAAGATGGATTTTGAAGATGACAGGGGGAAGAAAGGCAATAATCTCGGCGTGAACATCCGGATGCAGCGCGACAGCGCGATTTGGGTGCGGATCGGCGGCCCGCTCAACGTGGAAGGCGCCCGTATCCTCATCACCCGCGACAGCATCAAGGTGACCAACCGGCTCGAAGGAACGGTGATGCTTCGCAGTACGGCCGAAGGGCAGGAACTAATGAAGCTGAATATGAGCCTGGCTGAATTGCAGGACCTGCTGGTGGGTAACCCGGTGTTCCTCGGCGATACGGTAGAGCAGGTGGTGCGTACCCAATCGGTGGTTTCGTTCGTATCGAAAATGCAGCAGCTGGTGAGCCAGTTCAATGTATTTGCAGATGATTATTCCGTGCAGCAAGTGAAGATCACGGATGCGGATGAGGCAAAGGCTACGCCGCGCGTGGTGGAGCTGACTTACGGCGATTTCCGGACCGTGGAAGGGCGCAAGCTGGCATTCCAGCGGAAGATTTACGTGGAAGAAAAACAGGTTATGAAAGTAGCGCTGGACTTCCGGAAGATGGAATTCAACAAGCCCGTGAGCTTCCCGTTCCCGATTCCCGCGTCTTACACCCGTCAATAGAATACAATTTCGTTGTATATTTAACGTTAATAAACATCACTTCGGAACCATATGATGCAATTGAAAAAGTTCATTCCGGTATTCTTGCTGGCGCTGATATTGGCGCCGGGCTTGCTGCATGCGCAGAACCAGAGCCGGGAAGAACTGGAGCAGAGGAAGCGTGAGATCCAGAAAGAGCTGGACGACACGCAGAATATGTTGAAGGAGACCAAGAAATCGAGCCGGGAAAACCTGGGTCAACTGCGGGCGCTCCGCAACAAAATCGAGGCGCGCGCCAAACTGATCCGCAACATCAACGAAGAACTGAACTTCATCAACGGCGATATCAACACGGCGCTGCGCGATGTGAAAACTTTGCAGCGAGACCTCGACACGCTTAAGGAACAATATGCCCAACTGATCGTGTCCGCGTATAAAAACCGGAGCTCATATGCTTTGCTGAACTTCGTCTTCTCCGCCAAAAGCTTCAACGACGCCGTTAAACGCTATAAATACCTGCAGCAATACCGCGAATTCCGCCGCCGCCAGGCCGATAACATCATTGAAACGCAGGAACAGCTGCGGATCAAGGTTAAAAACCTCCAGGACCAGCGGGAGAAACGCTCTGTAACGCTTACGGCTGAACAAAAGCAACGCGAGTCACTTGAAAAGGACCGTAAGGAAAAAGACGAGGTGCTCAGCAAGCTGAAAGGCCGGGAAAAGGAACTGGTAGCCGATATTGCGCAGAAGCAGAAAGACCAGAAGAAAGTGCAGGACCTCATCCGTGCGGTAATCCGGAAAGAGATCGAAGCGGCGCGCAGAAAGGCGGAAGCCGAAGAACTGGCCCGCAGGAAAGCCGCGGAAGCGGAGAAAAAGCGTAAGGAAGAAGAACGCCAGCGCGCTCTGGCCGCGGCCCGCGAAGCGGCCAAAGCCGCCGCTGCCAACAATGCCGCCAATAACAACACGGCAGCCAATACTCCCGCGCCCGCCACGCCAACTCCGCCACCGGCTCCCAAACCGGAGCCCCCGGCCGCGGCAACTCCCGAAAAACCGGCACGCGTATACAACGTACTGGAAGCAACGCCCGAAATCGCGGCCCTCTCGGATAACTTCGAGGCCAATAAAGGAAAACTCCCCTGGCCCGTGGAATCCGGTTCCATCATCGGCCGCTTCGGCATCCAGCGGAACCCGGACATCAGCCGCATCACCGAAGAAAATGACGGTATGATCTTCGCCACCCGCAAAGGCGGCAGCGTAAGGGCCGTGTTCAAGGGAGAAGTTCGCTCCGTTTTCGCCATCCCCGGCGGCGGCGTATGCATCACCATCCGCCACGGACAATACTTCACCAACTACGTAGGCCTGTCCAACTTCAGCGTGAAATCCGGTCAGGTAGTGAACACCGGGCAGGTGATCGGTACCGCCCGCACCAACGACGAGGAAAGCGCCGGCGTGGTGGAAGTTCAGATTTACAAAGTCGACAAGCTCCAGAATGCCAATTCCTGGTTCAAAGAAAGATAACCGCCGGGCAACCGGACAAAAAAAGAGCGACGGGATCCCGTCGCTCTTTTTTTATGTGTTTTAACCGCATCAGTTGCGTACCACCGATTGCTGGAGCACGTTGTCGTACAGGGCTTCGTATTGCGGGATGATATTATCGATATGGAAGCGCAGTGCCTGTTCGAGGGCGCCTTTGCGGAGGGAGGCGAGCAGCTGCTCGTCTTTCAGGATGGCGATCGCATGGGCGGCCATCTGGTCGACATCGCCAACGGGGCTGCTATAGCCGGTAACGCCGTCGATATTAATTTCCGGGAGGCCGCCGGCATTGGAGGAAATCACGGGAACCTGGCTGGCCATGGCTTCCAGGGCGGCGAGGCCGAAGCTTTCATAGTCGGAAGGGAGGATGAAGAGGTCGGAAATGGACATCACATCTTCCAGCTGCTCCTGTTTACCTACGAACCGTACATCATCGCACAGGCCCATATCGCGGCACATGCATTCGATCATGGGGCGGTCGGGGCCGTCGCCCACGAGGAGGAGTTTGGCCGGCATGACGTCGCGCACCTGGCGGAAGACCTTCACCACATCCGGAACGCGTTTCACTTTGCGGAAGTTGGACACGTGCAGGAGGATTTTTTCGCCGTTGGGCGCGATGGCCTGGCGGAAATGGGGAAGATCGCGGCGGGTGAAGCGTGCGGTATCTACGAAGTTGTAAATCACCGAGATATCCTTTTCGATGGGGAACGATTTGTAGGTTTCGTCCCGCAGGTTGTTCGACACGGCGGTGATGGCGTCCGATTCATTGATGGAAAAGGTGACTACGGGGGCGTAGGTCTTGTCTTTCCCCACCAGCGTAATATCGGTGCCGTGCAGGGTGGTGATGAAGGGAATATGCCGGCCTTGTTTGGCCACGATCTGCTGCGCCATGTATGCCGTGGAGGCGTGGGGGATGGCGTAGTGGACATGGAGGAGGTCGAGTTTCTGATTGAGGATCACGTCCACCATCGTGCTGCTGAGTGCGCTTTCGTACGGCGGGAAATCGAACAGCGGATATGTGGGGACCTGAACTTCGTGATAATAAATATTGGCGTGGAAGGCATTCAGCCGGACGGGTTGCTGGTAGGTGATGAAGTGCACCAGGTGCCCTTTGTCTGCCAGTGCTTTGCCCAGTTCAGTCGCCAAAACGCCGCTACCACCGTAAGTTGGGTAGCATACAATTCCAATGCGCATCCGTGAAGTGGATTTAATGAGTTGCTAAGGTAAGTATTTTAAAATTAGTTAGCTTTAAAGCCGTAAATCCGGATCTTATCATGATGAAGCCAATTTTAGCAGTGCTGGCCTGCATAACGGTGCAGGGAGCCGTTGCGCAGGAGTCTGACTCGCTGGCGATCCGCCGCCTGGCGGACGAGGTGCTGACAAACAGTACCGCCTATGAAAATCTCCGCGTGCTCACCAAGCAGATCGGCGGCCGCCTGGCGGGATCGCCGCAGATGGTGCAGGCCGAGAAATGGGGCGCAGAGGTGCTGAAGGCGGCGGGCGCGGAGAAGGTTTTTACGCAGGAATGCATGGTGCCGCATTGGGTGCGGGGCGAAAAGGAGCAGGCGAAGATCGTAAGCCGGCGGCGGGATTTTGTGCCCCCGCTGAATGTGATCGCATTGGGGAATTCGGTGGGGACGGGTGCAAAGGGCGTTACGGCCCCCGTGCTGGAAGTACGTTCGTTCGAAGAGCTGGAAGCGAAGAAAGATATGGTGAAAGGTAAGATCGTCTTTTATAATTACCCTTTCAACCCGACGTTCATTAAAACTTTCCATAGCTACGGCGATGCGGTGAAGTTCCGCTCGCAGGGGCCCAGCCGGGCGTCGAAATATGGCGCGGTGGCGGTGATCGTTCGTTCGATGAGCCACAGCACGGATAACCATCCGCATACCGGCAGCACGCGATACAATGATTCTTTTCCGAAGATCGCGGCCGTGGCGATAGGGTTGCAGGATGCGCAGCGGCTGAGCAAGCGGATCGGGAACGATCCTTCGATGCAGGTGTTTCTGCGTACTACCTGCGAGATGCTGCCGGATACGATCGGGCATAATGTGATCGGTGAACTGCGCGGCAGCGAGTTCCCGGATGAATATATTACCGTGGGCGCGCACCTGGATTCGTGGGATAACTGTGAGGGAGCGCACGACGATGGCGCCGGTGTGGTGCAGTCGGTCGAGATCCTGCGGGCTTACAAGGCGCTGGGGATGCGGCCGAAGCGGACGCTGCGCGTGGTGTTGTTTGCGAATGAGGAGAATGGCGTGCGCGGCGGTGCGAAATATGCAGAATTGGCGAAGCAGAATAATGAGCGGCATTTGTTTGCGCTTGAAAGTGATGCAGGGGGATTTACGCCGAGGGGATTCATCATGGACATGAAGCCGGAGCAGCGGGCGAAAGTGAAGAGCTGGGCGCCG
>NZ_CALNBI010000173.1 GCF_937874145.1 uncultured Chitinophaga sp.
CCGCGGATGCGGTTGCCGGGAAGGAACTCCCAGGACGAGGGGCCCTGGTTATACACATCGAGCAGCAACGACTTGGTTTTGCCTTCCGGGAACGTAAACCGGAAAATTCCTGTCTTCTTTCCCGCCGTAAATTCTACTTTTATCTCCTCATCGACCAGGTAAGTGGAATAATACCAGGGACGGTTCACTTCCAGCTCATGATCCCAGGTTTGCCTGGCCCGCCAACGCTCCGGTGTCACCGGGAAAGTGCTGGGCTTGATGGCGAACACCTGGCCGAGGCGGTGGGAAACCACGTTGAGCGGGAAGCTGGAAATCTGGTCGTCCAGGAAATCTTTTCTCTGCGGCGTAAACCGGATCATCTGGTTGGGCAGCTGCACGGTAGGCCGCGTCGGTTCCAGCAAGGCCCCTACCGATCCGATCGTGGGATCTACGCTCTTCAGATACGCCGGTTCGTTGGATACCTGTGCATGGCATGCCGGCATCAACAGGCTGCCCGCCAGGAGGATTTGCATCGTTTTTTTCATATCCGTTCGTGGAATTATTGAATGTTGATGCAAGTAACCCGCAACCCACTAACAAACCCATTAACGAAACCACTAACCGCGAAATTAATTTTCAAATTTTTTACAACATATTGATTTATTGCCATTAACCAATATATTAATTTTATCAATTCTTCACTATTTCTGTTGATTTATCCCCTTTCGCGCATTACTTTTCCGGAAATCACGGCGCGTATCTGCGTTTATTCCCCAATTTTTTGTTCCTTTAGAACGGATCAGATTAGTTAGGAACGATAAGTGTAAAATAGACGTCCACGTGTTCATTTCAACCAAGACTTCGCGCCTCCCATGAGGAAGTATATATATTGTATCATTGCCTGTTTGTGCCAGGGGTTTGCTGTGATGGGCCAGTCGCACGGATTGGAATTTTCCAGTCATGAAGTGGTGCCTGAGCACCGCACCGCGCTCGACCTCACGCCCGGCTCGCCGTATTGCCTGAAAGACGGGCAAACGGAGATTGCATTCCAGCTGGCCTTCCGTCCTCATCTCGAAACGTATTTCGGTTATATTTTAAGGATGCTGACGGATGACCGTCAGAATATCGACCTGGTGTACAACCAGCGGACGATGACCATTCATTTCGTGATCGGCGAAACCATAACTGGCAGCGCCCCGCTCGACAGCTCGTTACTGACCGGCCAGTGGCTCCGGCTGCGGGTGGAGCTGGATGCGGGGAAGCAGACGGCATCATTTTATTGTAACGACAAACCGGCGGGCAGCGGGAAGATGCCGTTTAAGAAGGGTTCCTGCGCGCGGATTTTCTTCGGGGCCATCAAGCACGAAGGTTTCCAGACGCTGGATGTGCCGCCCATGCGCCTGCGGGACGTCCGCCTGCTGGAAAACGGCGCCGTTTCCCGCTTCTATCCCCTGAACGAATCCGGCGGCCAGGAAGCCCGCGACGAAGCGAAGGGCACACCGGCCAGGGCCACCAATCCCGTCTGGATCAAGCCCCGCCACCAGCAATGGCAGAACCGCCTCACCCTCGAAACCACCGGCACGCCCAGCGTAGCTTATAATGAAAAGGAGGATTTGCTGTATGTTGTTACCGACGATACGCTGTTCACTTACTCGTTCCGCAACGGCGCTTTACGGGCCGATCCCGCCAGCCGTGGCAACCGCATCCTCCCGGCGGGCAACCAGTCGGTGTACGATCCCCATCTCCACCGCATCCTCAATTTTTATATCGACGAAAAGAAAGTGGCCACCCTCACGCCAGGCGGCGACCGCTGGTCCAATACGTTCTACGCCACGCTGCTCACGGAATGGTGGCAGGCGAATAAGTTCTATTCCCCGGCCGACAGCAGCCTGTATATCATCGGCGGCTACGGCCAGCTGCATTATAAGAACACGGTCCAGCGTTACCGTTTCCGCGACAACCGCTGGGATTCCGTTCCTGCTACCGGCGACGCCTTCTCCCCGCGCTACCTTGCCGGCCTGGGGCTCAATGCCGCGGGCGATACGGCTTTTATCATTGGCGGGTACGGCAGCAACACGGGCGACCAGGCGGTAAATCCCCGCTTCACGTATGACATGATGGCTTATAGCGTAGAGACCGGCACTTTCAAACACTTGTACACGCTTCCCCAGCCCGAGCACCATTTTTGTTTCGCCAACAGTCTCATTATTGATTCGGCGAGCCGGGAGTATTATGGATTGATTTACCCGACAGACAGGTTCCAGTCGAGCCTCCAGCTGGTGCGGGGCTCATTGTCGGAGCCGGAGTTCCGGCTGATGGGGGATTCGTTGCCATACCAGTTTTACGACATCGGGTCGTTTGCGGATTTGTATTACAGTCCGCTGAGCCGCCAGCTGATCGCGGTAACGATATATAATAATAAGGACAGTGTTTCCGGCGTGCGCGCGTGGTCGCTGGATTTTCCCCCGAATGCCCTGCAGCCGGCGGCGCCTGTGCGGAAATCTGACCGGCGTTTATGGTTGCTGCTCCTTCCCCTGGCGATCGTTTTGTTTTGGTTGTTGAGGAAGAAAAAGAAAACTATACGACCGGAGGAACCGAGAGACGCTCCGCACCAGGAGGTTCTACAGGAACCGGTGCTGCGTTTGCCGGAGAAGTCGGCGGTGTTTCTCTTCGGGCAGTTTGAGGCGTTTGACCGGGAAGGGAACGATATCACGAAGCAGTTTACGCCTTTGCTGAAGGAATTGTTCCTGCTGCTGGTCGTGCATTCGATGAAGGACGGCAAGGGGATTTCATCGGAATCGCTGTACGAAACGCTCTGGAGCGACAAATCACCGAAAGATGCGAAGAACAATTTTTCCGTGAACATGGTGAAGCTGAAGGGCGTGCTGGAGAAGATCGGCGTGTTCCATGCCGGCAAGGAACCCGGGCGGTGGAAGCTGGAGATTTTGGAAGATTCGGCATATATCGATTACGCGGCTTTTGTGAAGCTGACGCAGCGCCCTGCAGGCGGGGCGCCGGATAAGCAGCTGGTGGTGGCTTTGCTGGAGATCGTGCAGCGCGGGGCTTTCCTGCGGACCACGCATTACGAGTGGCTCGACGACGTGAAATTCCAGATCGCGGGTACGGTGAGTGATGTATTGTTGCGGTATATGTCTTCGGCTGACAAGCACGCCGAGGCGGATTTCATCCTCCGGGCGGCGAATGCGATATTCCTGTTCGACCACCTGAACGAGGAGGCGCTGGCGTACAAATGCAGGAGCCTGAACCAACTGGGGAGGCATAGCCTTGCGCGCGACGCGTACGAGAAATTTGCGAAAGAGTATAAGGAAAGCTACGGGCAGGAATACGGGACGCCGTTTGTAGAGGTGTTACAGCATTGATGTTACAGTATAATTTCAAAAACGATTATCAACGCACATACGAGGGCAAATATCAGGAAGAACATCGTAAGCAGGCCAATCCATCCGTTCAGATACCAGTTTCCCTTCAATACTTCCTGGAATGGCCTGCGGCGGCCGGTGATGATCCAGCGGACGAAGGCGCCGGGGTATTTGAAGAGGTACACGAAAAAACCTTCCAGGATGATTGTCAAAATTGTTCCCATAACCATTAAAATTGACGGTGGTTGTTTTCTAAAATACAACATTTCACAGCGTCGCACACCGGTAATTTCATCATGATAACCCGCATACAGGGAAAAACATAGCAATCGACTGATATGCAGTCCACATCTGTCCCCCAGTTTCCGGCAACAGTTTAATGACAATTCCCCAGCCATAACGATCCGTCTGGATTCGGGAAAAACCTTGCTTCTCCCCGCTCCTCTTTCACCCAATTGTCAAATCCCCGCCGCAATTAGACCATCCACAGAAAAAATCGAGAAAATGTAAATATTTTTTAACAATTTTACAGTTACATTACATAAATCGTAAAAAATGAGCCAACAACCCGCTACATTATTTGACAAAGTATGGGATGCGCATGTAGTCCGGAAAATTGAAGACGGGCCGGATGTGTTTTTCATCGACCGGCATTTTATCCACGAAGTGACCAGCCCCGTGGCTTTCCTTGGGCTCGAAAACCGCAGGTTGCAGGTGATGTTCCCGAACAAAACCTTCGCCACGGCGGACCACAACACTCCAACCATTAACCAGCACCTGCCGGTGTCGGACCCCTTGTCCGCCAACCAGCTCAAAGCACTGGAAACCAATTCCGCCAAATACGGCATCTCCCACTGGGGCCTCGGCAACCCGAAAAACGGCATCGTGCACGTAGTTGGGCCCGAAAACGGGATCACCCTCCCGGGGATGACCATCGTTTGCGGCGACTCCCATACCTCCACCCACGGAGCGTTCGGCGCCATCGCATTCGGCATCGGCACCTCCGAAGTGGAAATGGTGCTCTCTTCCCAGTGCATCATGCAGCCCAAACCGAAGAAAATGCTCATCAACGTGAATGGCAAGCTCGGTAAAGGCGTAACTCCTAAAGACGTTGTTCTCTATATCATCGCCCAGCTCACTGCTGCAGGCGCTACCGGTTATTTCATCGAATACGCCGGCGAAGTGTTCCGCGAAATGAGCATGGAAGGCCGCATGACGGTTTGTAATATGTCCATCGAAATGGGCGCCCGCGGCGGCATGATCGCGCCGGACGAAACTACCTTCGCCTATATCAAGGGCCGTGAGAAAGCTCCGCAGGGAGAAGCGTGGGACAAGGCCCTCGCATACTGGAAAACGCTGAAAACCGACGAAGGCGCTGCATTCGATATCGTGTACGATTACGCAGCGGTCGACATCGAGCCGCAGATCACGTACGGCACCAATCCCGGTATGGGCATGGGTATTTCCCAGCGCATCCCCACCGCGGCTGCCGCCGGCGGCAGCAAAGCCAGCTACGAGAAATCCCTCGATTACATGGGCTTCCATGAAAACGACGCGATGCTCGGCAAGAAGATCGATTACGTATTCATCGGCTCCTGCACCAACGGCCGAATCGAGGATTTCCGCGCGTTCGCTTCCATCGTGAAAGGGCGCAAGAAAGCCGATCATGTAACCGCCTGGATCGTACCCGGTTCCCACATCGTGGAAGCGCAGATCCGTGAAGAAGGCATTTACGACATCCTGACCGAAGCCGGCTTCCAGCTGCGCCAGCCCGGATGCTCCGCCTGCCTGGCCATGAACGACGATAAGATCCCGGCCGGCAAATACGCCGTGAGCACCAGCAACCGCAACTTCGAAGGCCGCCAGGGCCCCGGAGCCCGCACGCTGCTCGCCTCCCCGCTCGTGGCCGCCGCAGCGGCAGTTACCGGCGTGGTGACCGACCCGAGAGACCTCATCGCTTAATCTTCCAAACACAGAGACAAACCAACAATGGCATACGATAAATTCACCGTACTCACCAGCACCGCAGTACCCCTGCCCATCGAGAACGTAGACACCGACCAGATCATCCCCGCGCGATTCCTCAAAGCCACCGAGCGCAAGGGGTTCGGCGATAACCTGTTCCGCGACTGGCGGTATAACAACGACGATTCCCCCAAGCAGGATTTCGTTCTCAACAACCCGATCTATTCCGGCAAGATCCTCGTAGCCGGCAAGAACTTCGGCAGCGGCAGCTCCCGCGAGCACGCGGCCTGGGCCATCTACGACTACGGTTTCCGTTGCGTGGTGTCCAGCTTCTTCGCCGACATCTTCAAAAACAACTCGCTCAACATCGGCATCCTCCCCGTTCAGGTGAGCCCCGGGTTCCTGGATAAGATCTTCCTCGCCGTAGAAGCCGATCCCAAAGCCGAAATCACCGTAGACCTGGGCAATCAGTCCATCACCATCGCCGCCACCGGCGAAAGTGAGTCCTTCGCCATCAACAGCTACAAAAAGCACAACCTGATGAACGGTTACGATGATATCGATTATTTACAGGCGATGAAGGAAGACATCCAGACATTTGCCGCCAAAAGCATATACTGATAATGCCCGCCCAGCGACATCTAGAGATCATGGACACCACGCTTCGCGACGGTGAGCAAACGAGCGGCGTTTCATTTTCCCCTTCGGAAAAACTGACCATCGCCCAGCTGCTGCTCACGGAAGTGAAGGCGGACCGCATCGAAGTGGCTTCCGCACGCGTGTCGGACGGAGAAATGGCCGCCGTGAAAGCCATTACCAAATGGGCGAAAGCCAACGATCTGCTCGAACGCGTGGAAGTGCTCACCTTCGTAGACGGCGACGTGTCGATCCAATGGATGCAGCAAACCGGCGCGAAGGTGATGAACCTCCTCACCAAAGGTTCCCTTAACCACCTCACGCATCAGCTTAAAAAGAAACCCGAACAGCATTTCGCAGATATCGCCGACGTGATCGCAAGGGCCCGGAAAAAAGGCCTCACCGTGAATGTGTACCTCGAAGACTGGAGCAACGGCATGCGCCATTCCCGCGATTACGTGTTCCAGTACCTGGATTTCATCGCCACGCAGCCCGTAAAACGCGTGATGCTGCCCGACACACTGGGCATCCTCACCCCTGCCGAGTCTTACGAGTTTCTCGCCGACATCGTGCAGCGCTACCCGAAACTGCATTTCGACTTCCATGCCCATAATGATTACGATCTGGGTACGGCCAATGTATTGGAAGGCGTGCGCGCGGGCGTGCAGGGCATCCACCTCACCATCAACGGCATGGGCGAAAGGGCCGGCAACGCCCCGCTCGCCAGCGCCATCGCCACGCTCAACGATTTCATGCCCGGGGTAAAGACCAACGTGGCGGAAAAATCGCTGTACAGTGTTAGCAAGCTCGTGGAAACCTTTTCGGGCATCCGCGTTCCGGCCAACAAACCGGTGGTGGGCGAAAACGTGTTCACGCAAACGGCCGGTATCCATGCCGACGGCGACAAGAAAAACAAACTCTATTTCAGCGACCTCATGCCCGAACGCTTCGGCCGCCAGCGCAAATACGCACTGGGCAAAACGAGCGGGAAGGCCAATATCGAGAACAACCTCCAGCAGCTGGGCATCCGGCTGTCGGAAGCCGATCTCCGGAAAGTGACGCAGAAAATCATCGAGCTGGGCGACAAGAAGGAAATGGTGACGCAGGCAGATCTGCCTTACATCATTTCCGACATCCTCGACAGCAACACCATCGAACAGAAGGTGCAGATCGAAGATTACGTGCTCACCCACGCCAAGCACCTCAAACCCTCCGCCACCATACGCATCAACGTGCAGGGCGAGCAGTTCGAGGAACATGCGCAGGGCGACGGGCAGTACGACGCTTTCATGAACGCCCTGAAAAAAGTCTATAAAAAACGGAAAGAAGAGCTGCCGCAGCTCACCGATTATACCGTGCGCATCCCGCCCGGCGGCAAAACGGACGCGCTCTGCGAAACCGTGATCACCTGGCGCCTGCCCAACCAGCGCGAATTCAAAACGCGCGGGCTCGACAGCGACCAGACCGTTTCGGCGATCAAAGCGACGCAAAAAATGCTGAACTTACTGTAAAAGAATAATCACTACCGAATGGCAACAAAGCATATATTAATCGTTCCCGGCGACGGGATCGGGCAGGAAGTAACTGCCGAAGGCAAGAAAGTACTGGACAGGATCGCCGCGAAGTTCGGCCATACATTCACTTACGACGACGCACTCGTAGGCCACGCCGCCATCGAGGCCACCGGCGACCCGCTGCCGGCCGTTACCCTCGAAAAGATGCACAAGGCCGACGCCGTGCTTTTCGGCGCCGTGGGGCATCCCAAATACGACAACGATCCCTCTGCGAAGGTCCGCCCGGAACAGGGTTTGCTCAAAATGCGCAAGGAACTGGGCCTGTACGCCAACCTGCGCCCCATCAAACTGTTCGACGAGCTGCTGGAAGCCTCCAGCATCAAGCCGGAGATCCTCCGGGGCGCGGATATCCTTTTCTTCCGCGAGCTCACCGGCGACATCTACTTCGGGGAGAAAGGCCGTAAAAACAATGGCGACACCGCTTTCGACATCGCCGAATACAGCCGCTTCGAAGTGGAGCGCATCGCCCGCAAGGCTTTCGAAGCCGCGCGTACCCGCCGTAAAAAACTGTGCTCCGTAGATAAAGCCAACGTGATCGAAACATCCCGCCTCTGGCGCGAAGTGATCCAGAAAATCGCACCCGAATACCCTGATGTGGAAGTGGAACACCAGTTCGTGGACGCCACCGCCATGCTGCTCATCAAAGATCCCAAGCGCTTCGACGTGGTGGTGACCGCCAACCTGTTCGGCGACATCCTGACCGACGAGGCATCGCAGATCGCGGGCTCCATGGGCATGCTGGCCTCCGCCTCCATCGGCGACGGCACCGGCGTATACGAACCCATCCACGGCTCCGCGCACGACATCACCGGCAAAGGCGTAGCCAACCCGCTCGCTTCCATCCTTTCGGCCGCCCTCCTGCTCGATATTTCCTTCGGCATGAAAGCGGAATCCGAAGCCGTGATCGAAGCGGTGGATAAAGTGCTGAAAGCAGGCTTCCGCACCGGCGATATCGCCGATGCCAAAACGCCCAAAGACAAGATCCTGGGCACCGCCGCCATGGGCGACCAGGTGCTGGCGCAACTCTGATAAAGATTTTCGGAAAAATAACCATCCCGCGGGAAGCTCCGGCTGCCTGCGGGATTTTTCGTTTATGCCATCACCGTTTTACCGGCCTGAACATTGCGCGGCAGCGCGAAATAAAACGTAGTTCCCACACCCGGCTCGCTTTCCGCCCAGATGCGGCCGTTCATGCGTTCGAGCATGTCCTGGCTGATGATCATGGCGATCCCCGCGCCTTTCAGCCCGTCTTTGGCCGCCATGCTGCGTTGCTCCGGGTGGAATATCCGGTTGATCTCCGCTGTGCTGAGCTCTTTGCCGTGGTTGGTGACGGCGGTGACCAGGCTGCTGCCTTCCGTGAAGGCGCGCACTACGATGGGTTTGCCTTTGGCGGCGTATTTGGTGGCGTTGTTGAGGATATTGCGGCAAATGAAGCCGAGCATATTTTTCTCCGCAAACACTTCCTGCCCGCCCACGCTTTCATCGATTTCCAGCCGTACGTTCTTCGCTTCCTGCGCGGGTACGAAGAATCGGTTGGCTTCGCGTATCACTTCTTCCACCCTGAAAGATTCCGTCGTGAACTTCCCGCCTTTGCGCTTGGTGCCGATCCAGGCCAGGAGGCCTTCCAGGAAACGGATGCTCTCTTCAGACGTTTTGGTGAGGCTGCCCATCATGGATTTGAGCTCCTCCGCCGACAGATGGCCGGTCATATTGATCAGCTGGGTGATGCCGAGGATATTGGAGAAGGGGGCGCGGAGGTCATGCGCCATAACGGAGATGAGCATATTATGGAACTGGTCCCAGTCTTCCAGCTCACGGTTGCGCTCCTGCTGGATCCGGGCCATCCTGCGGGTTTGCAGCCGGGAACGGTATACGAAGAACAGCAGCCCGCCCGTGACGAGCGTCAGCAGTATAAGCAGGTAGATCGTTCTTTTCTGGGTGGCCTGCCGCGACTGGGCTTCGCGCAGATTGCGCTCGTTGATGACGTAATCGAGGTAGGTGAATCCGGAAGATTGCAGTTCCACCACCGATTTTTCCGATAGCTGCATCTGCAGCTGTGCGTACTGATAAGCTTTTCCCGTGTCTCCCATTTGTTCGCAGAGCTGCATCAGCTGGGGCAGCAGCAGGCTGGCGGTATAGAAGAATTGCTGGTTTTGTGCGATCGACAATCCTTCCGTCAGGTGCTGCATCGCCACGGCGGTATCGCCGCCGCTTTCCAGGACCATCCGGCCCATATCGCCATGAATGAAAGCCATGAAGCTGAAATTGCCAGAACGTTCGGCGTCAGCCAGCGCGGCGGCCATCATGTCCAAACCTTCCTTTTTGCCGCCGGACAGGAACAGCCGGTTGGCTTCATACTGATGACAGGCATTGAGCATGACTTCATCCTTCCACCTTTCGGCGGTCCTTCGCGCCATAATCAGCATGGAATCGCGCTGCCTTTTGGTGAGCGTGGTGTCCATTTCGAGGAGGTTGAGCAGGACCATGGCACGCACCGTGTCTTTCGGCGCGCGCTGGCTCACCCGGTCGGCTTCGTACAATTTGTCGATGCATTTGGTGTAATTGCCGTCGAATATAAAGTTAATGGCGATGTTATTGAGAAGCAGGGAAACGCGGGTACTGTCTCCCATTTTGCGGTACATTCTAAGGGCATCCGTATTGAAACGGGAAGAAAGGTAATTGTTGCGCGTCATGTAATAGACGCCTTTGCCGGTAAGGGCGCCGGCGATGCCGCGCTCGTATCCGTGGCGTTCGGCGATTTCCTGGGCGAGGTCGGCGTAATAGAGGACACTGTCCCATTGCCGGTAATGGTAATAATCGGCGAGATCAACCAGCGCATCGGTGTAGGCCAGGCTATCGGAGGTAGTGGCGAGGGATCGCTGCAGTTGCCTGATATGTTGTAACTGACCGGCGCTTTTATGAGCGCACACGATCGTCAGCACAAAGCATAGCAAAAAGGCCCGGGTTCGTCGGTAATGCATATGTGTTAGTTTCCATCGGTGAGGGGGCCGTCGTTCATTCGGTTATCCTGTTTCTTCATCAGTTAGGTGCAATCATCGTTCGGGGATATACGACCTCGGGGCCCTGTAGCTACTGTTCACCGCCGTTAAATCAAATCGAATGCCAGTTTTTCATAATCCGCCATGGATGTGTATTTCATCATCTGCTGCCCCTTCTTTACCATACAAATGTAACACTTCAGCTTAAAAACTAAAAAACGGCATCTCCCTTCAGGAAGATGCCGTATGCATACATGGTTTCCGGAAAAACGCGTTTATTTCACAACCCACTCAGCCACAACGGCTAAGTGATCGGAAGGGTAAGGTTCATTGATGACGGTAGTACGCAGGGGCTCCCATCCGCTTTTCTTCACCGCCAGCACAAAATCGATCACGCGTTTAGGATTGTTCACCGGGATCGTATAGCCGCAATCGGTGCACGAAGGCTGGTATTTCTCCATCAGCGTGGCGAAGGCGGTGGTGGAAGGCGTGGTATTGAGGTCGCCGGAGAGCACCAGGGGCAAGGCCAGCGTATCGGCGATGATGTTCAGCGCCTCAACCTGCTCGTCCCGATTGGCAGGAGTACTAACATCCAGGTGCGTGCTGCCGATGGAAAGCTTTTTGCCGTTCCGGAAGGTGATATCCGCGATGGCCACTACCCTGTCTTCCGCCGCAGGGTTGGAAGTTTCCGGGAGGCGGATCGTGCGGGTATTGCGCAGCGGGAATTTCGACAAGATCGCCACGCCGTACTCGCCGCCGTCGTGGTTGATGGATTTCCCGAAATAGACATGCATGCCCGTTTTCTCCGCCAGCAACGCTGCCTGGTCGATGTTGCCCGAGCGCTGGGTGCGAACGTCCACCTCCTGCAGGGCCAGCACATCCGGGTTCTGCGCGCGCACCACGCCGGCGATGGCGTCCACGTCGATGAAGCCGGGTTTGGCCGGTGGGTTGCAATGGTGGATGTTGTAGGTCATCACGCGCAGGGTGTCGCCCAGGGTAGCGGGCTTTGGCCCCGGCGCCGCCTGCGGGTCCTTCGCGCAGGCGGCCATCATAAAGGCAGATAGTAGCAATTTCATGAAAAGCGTCTTTTTAATTTTTTCGAAGGATTATTCCCATCCCGGGTTCTGCGGCAGCAGGTTCGGGTTCCGCTGCGTCTGTAACAGGGGAACCGGGAAGCGGTAATGCTTCGGCTCCACGAACTGCCGGCCGGACATTACAATGATATATCCTTCCGCGTTTGTTTTGAAATTAGCAACATGCGAGGGCACCAGGGCAAGGGATTTCTTCATCCCCAGTACATCCAGCGCCAGTTTGGCGCCTTCCTTCCAGCGAACCATATCATACCAGCGGCCGCCTTCACGCGCCAGCTCGATGCGGCGCTCCCGGCGGATCTCCGTACGCATATCCAGCCCGTTGGCCGCAACATGGGCAAATGTCAGCGGCATCATGCCCACGCGCTCACGTAACTTGTTGATGGAAACATCCAGGTCGCCCTGCGTGAGCTTCCCTTGTTCAAAGCGCGCTTCGGCCCAGGTGAGCAACACTTCCGCATAGCGGAGCACATGAATATCGTTGGCATCACGGGTTACCGCGGCCACTGCGGGAATTTCCACATATTTGGTATAATAGAAACCGGTAATGGTTACGCAACCTTGCTTGTCGGCCAGGAACTTGGGCGCCGTGAAAGTCGTCTGGTCTGTATTGTCAGGATTACCGTCCCTGCGGCCGCCCCACTTGCTGCCCGGCGCCAGGATGGTCATTTTCATGCGGGGGTCGCGGTTCTCGAAGATGTTGCCGTACGTATCTTCCTTATACAGCGGGGATTGCGTGATGGGGAGACCGTCGGAGCAAAGGTACGCGTCCACCAGGGATTTGGTGGGGTTGTAACGGCTCGCCTGGTCCGGCACCTGCGATTCCCGGCTAAGGTTATGCATGCTATTGTCGAGCAGGTTAATTCGGGCGATAATGGTTTCCTTGTTCGCGCCGAGCGCCAGTTTGCCTTTCCAGGTGAAGAAATTGTAATAATCTTCGGCGGGCTTGCCGGTGGAATAAAGCTGGTACACGTTCATGTCCATCACTCTTTTCGCAGCGTCTTCGGCCACCTCGAAACGGTCGTCGTAGATGGCCATGCGGGCTTTCAGCGCCAGCGCGCCGCCCCGGCTGATCCGGCCCAGTTTAGGGCCAGTCATGATGGCAGGCTGCATGAGGCCGGCAGCTTCTTCCAGTTCAGAAAGTATGAAGTCTACCACCTGTTTCTTCGGATTGCGGGGGCCGTAAAGCTCGGTGATGTTCAGCGGCTCCGTGATAAGCGGCAAGTCGCCGAAATACATGACGAGGTTCATGTACATATATGCACGGATCACCTTCGCCTCCCCTACCATCTGGTTAAGGTTGGCCTCCGGCACTCCCTTTGCCCGGGTATAGTTTTTCAGGAATACGTTACAATCGCGTACACCGGAATATTGGGAAACCCATTCGTTGTTTACCGCTGCCAGATCGGTGTCGAAGTTGCCGCTGCTGAAAATCCGGTAAGTGTCGCCCGTGGAGGAGTTGATGGAGTTATCGCCCATCTGGTCCATCGCTACGGTATTCACATTTTTAACGTTCGCATAGAGAGCGTTCAGCGCCAGTTGCAACTGTTCCTCGTTCTGCCAGAACGTTTCGTCGGAGATCGCGTCCTGCGGGGCGCGGTTCAGGAAGTCCTTGCGGCAACCGGTAGCCGTAATAAGCAGGATGGCGGATATGCTAAGAAAAATCCTTTTCATAATTATTTGAAATTGACATTTAAACCAAATACGAACGTTTTCACTTGCGGATAGTAGCCACCCAATGTGAGGGGCGTTTCCGGGTCGTAACCGTAGAAGAAGTCGGTTTTCGTGAGCAGGTTGTCTGCCGAGAAATATAAACGCACTTTTTCCGCACGCACACGCTGCGTCAGGTGCCTGGGCAGAGTATAGCCTACCTGCACGTTTTTGAGGCGGAGGTATGCCGCGTTCTCGAGCCAGAAGGTAGACAGCTGCTGGTTGTAGGAATAACCATATGCCAGGCGGGGATACGTGGCACTGGTATTCTCCGGAGTCCAGCGATCCAGGTGGATTTCCTGCGGATTGGAACTTTCGTTGATGAAAGCGTGGCGCGCCGCCCCGGAGATAAATCCATCAGCCTTGCCCACGCCTTGCAGGAAGAAGCTGAAGTCAATCCCCTTGTACCCAGCATTGCCTTTAAAGCCATAAGTATACCGGGGGATAGCGTTGCCAATCACCTGGCGGTCGTCTGCCGGGGTGATCTTCCCGTCTCCGTTCAGATCTTTATACATCATATCTCCGGGCTCCATGGGGAAGCTTGCGTTGTAAGGGAACAGGGGAACGTTTTTCCCGTTTTCCTGCTTGAAGTCAGACTCCTGTGCGATACGCTCTGCCACATAGCCATAAAAAGCGTCGATCGGGTAACCCACCATGCGAATACGTTCACCGGGGGTGCTGGGCGCGTCGCCAAGACTTACTACCTTATTCTTCACATCGGAAATGTTGAAGCTGGCGCCGTAACTCCAATCACTGATATGGTCCTGCCAGCCTGCCATCAGTTCCCAACCTTTGTTCTGCACCTTACCGGCGTTCTGCGCGGGGTAGGCACTGCGCAAACCGAGTACGTCGGGCAGGGGAACTTTCAGAAGGATGTCGTTGGTATTGTTGATGAAATAATCCGCGGTAACCGTCAGGCGGCTGTTCAGCATCGCCAGATCCAGACCGATATCCTGTTTTACGACAGACTCCCAGGTAAGCAGTTCGTTGGGCACACCCGTCTGCCGGTAACCTACAGTAATCAGATTGCCGATGGGCATGGTAGCTACCGAGTTGATCGAGGACAGGTACGCAAAGTCGTTTCCGACTTTATCGTTACCCTGCGTACCGTACGACGCGCGTACCTTACCGAAATTGATCACGCTTTTCAGCGGTTCGAAGAACGACTCGTTGGAGAACACCCAGCCGGCGGACCCGGAGAAGAACCAGTTCCAGCGAACGGGCCCTGCAAAACGGGTGGAGCCGTCATAACGGAAGTTCCCTTCCAGCAGGTACTTGTCATTATAGGAATAGTTCACCCGTCCGAACGCCGATTGCAAGGCATTCTGACCGGCATCGGAGTTATTCAGCTGGTTAAGCGTGCCCAGGTTGATGGAACCGATCTCCTGCGTAGGCAAATTGGTACGGGTGGCACTGAAGTTACGGCTGATATTCTCTTCCGCAGAGGCCGCGGCCATAGCCTTCAGGTAGTGCCCGCCGTTGAACTTCTTCTCGTATTCGGCCATACCGATGATTGTCTGGAACAAACCATTGTAATCGCGGTTGTCGATTTTATTGGGATTGTTGGACTGGTATATCAGCGAATTGTCGACCGGACTATAGTAGTTAATGGTCTTGGAGAAGATCTCACGGAAGGAGTTGTATTTCACAAGGCCGTATTGCGCGCGCAGCCGGAAATCTTTCGTCACATTCAGGGTAGCCTGCAGGTTGGCGGTGATCTCCTGAGAAGAGAATTTGTTGGTACCGCCATCGGTCGTAATAGCAATGGGGTTCTGCGAACCTCCATGGTAACCCCAGCTGCCGTTGGTGAACCGGACGGGGATCAGCGGGGAGATCTGGTGGGCGGAGTAAAGCGGGCCCGCGTCGAAGTCCACGCCTGCGCTGGAGCCGCTGTTGAGGCGGTCGACATACCCGATATTGGCGTCGAGCTGAAGGATATCGAACACGGTCGTATTCACACGCAGGCGCACGTTGTGGCGCTTGGCGCTGAAGTTGTCGCCTGTTACGAGACCGCCTTGTTTCAGGTAAGAATACGACAGGTAATAGTTGGTGTTATTGGCGCCGCCGGACAGGTTCAGCATATGGCTTTGCTGCGGGGCGCTTTTCTTATAGATTTCGTCGATCCACTTGGTGTTGGCGAAGTAGTTGGGATCGGAACCGTTGCGCGCGGTTTCGATCTGTTCGCTGGTGAACGTGGGGTTCTGGCCGGCATTCACTTTTGCTTCGTTCTGCAGCGTCATGTAATCTACCGAACCGAGGAACGTCGGCAACGCAGTGGGCGTCTGCAGACCGAAATAATTGGCATAAGTCAGCGAAGGTTTGGTATTGCCCTTGCCTTTCTTGGTGGTTACGAGGATCACGCCGTTGGCGCCGCGCACCCCGTAAATGGAGGAAGACGCCGCGTCTTTGAGGACCGTCACCGTTTCGATATCATCGGGATTGAGGATATTGAGGTTTCCGCCGGGGATACCATCCACCACCACGAGCGGATCGGGATCGTTCAGCGTGCCTACACCACGGATGCGGATCTTGGTATTGTTTTCATCGCCACCGCCGGGGATTCCGGTAGAACCCTGAAAAGTCACACCCGGCATTTGCCCTTGCAAAGCCGCCATGGGAGACGTCACCGGGCGGCCGGCGAAATCTTCGGCAGTTACGGTACTCACCGCGCCGGTGAGGTTGGCTTTCTTCTGCGTGCCATAACCTACCACTACAACGGCGTCGAGTGCGGTGGTGGAAGGTTTGAGGTTGAGGGAGAAGGAAGTGCGGCCGTCTGCGGTGAAGACCATGTCTTCATATCCCATCATCTTCACCACCAGCTTGTCGCCTGCGGAAGCCGCGATCTTGAATTCGCCTTTTTCGTCGGTCATCACCGATTTGTCGGTGGTCTGGTTCCAGACGCGCGCGCCGGGCACGGGAGCGCCTTTCTCGTCGGTCACTTTACCGCTGATATCCGATGCCACCAACGCTTTGCGCTGCACCACGATGGTGTTTTGGTTGATGGTGTAGGTCAGCGGCTGGCCGGCGAAGCATTTTTCCAGTACAGCATTGATGTCCGCATCCTTGACGTGCACCGTTACCGGACGCGCATCGGCGAGCATTTCGGTGTTGAACAGGAAATTATATCCTGCCTGCTCCTTGATCTGCCGGA
This sequence comes from uncultured Chitinophaga sp., assembly GCF_937874145.1. GTDB lineage: Bacteria > Bacteroidota > Bacteroidia > Chitinophagales > Chitinophagaceae > Chitinophaga. The sequence goes on from NZ_CALNBI010000173.1 coordinate 16,486, forward strand.
AGATCTCGCGCAGCGAAGCACGGTCTTCCGACAGCGTGATCTTCTGCGCGAATGCGGCTGCGGCCGCCTGGAGGGATAAAAAGAGCACCAGGGCGGCGGTGATACGCATCACCCTGCGTGCTTTCCCGGGAAATAGATTGCCCTTTCCCGCGTGTGAGACGTGAGATTTCATACGTTTACAGATTGTCTTTGTTAAAGCTGGTTGACGGTTGTAATTCTTTATGCTAGTTCGTGACGATAATCGTTTTGTTCTCCACCCTGAATTGGACGGTGCCCGTGAGGGACAGCATGTGCAGCACATCCTGCACGTTTTTGAAGCGGGAAATGGTGCCGGCGAAAGAGAGCGTGGCGCCGGGGTCCCGGAACGTTACGTCTACATCGTACCAGCGGGAAATTTTCCGCATGATGGAAGGGAGTGGCTCGTCGTTGAAGATGAACATCCCGTTTTTCCAGGCCATGGCCTGTTCCAGGTCGGCCTTGCGGACCAGCAGCTGCTGTCTTTCCGTCAGCCTTCCCTCCTGCCCGGGTTGCAGCACTACGGCCTGCTTACCGTTGCTGAGGCGCACCTTGCCTTCGAGGAGCGTTGTTTGAATGGCGGGCTCGTCGGCATAGGCCATCACGTTGAAATGCGTGCCGAGTACGTCCACATCGAGGCCGCGGGCCTTAACGCGGAAGGGCTGCCGCTCGTTGCGGGCCACTTCAAAGTAAGCTTCGCCTTCCAGTTCCACGATGCGTTCGGCGCCGGTAAAGCTGGCGGGGAACCGCAGTTTCGTGGATGCGTTGAGCCAGATGCGGGTGCCGTCGGGCAGGGTGAGGCTGTAATGGCCGCCGCGCGGGATGGCGATCGTATGGAATACGGGCTCGGCCGGCGGTTCCCCGGCTCCGGCGTACACGATCTGGCCGTTGGCGGTCTTTTGCACGGTGGCGCCGCCCTGTTGGGCGATCTGGCCGGCATCAGCGTCTGCCAGGGCGATCTCGCTACCGTCGCCCAGGATCAGCACGGCTTTGTTGGAGGCGGGAGGAATGGCCTGGGCGGCAGTATCTTTGGTAATGGATTGGGAGGCCAGTTGCGGTTGCCCGCCGTTTTCGGGCCTGAGCAGGAAGTAGGCGGCGCCGGCGGCAAGCACGATGGCGGCTGCGGCGGCGATCCGTTTCCAGGGGAAGAGGCGTTTGACTTTTTCTCCGGCCGCGATGGAGGCCGACAAGCGGGTGTAAAGGGATTGCTGCTGCGAGGGGTCATCCCATCCCCCGTCTACCCATTCAAAATCATCGTTATATTGCCGCAACTGTTCCAGCTCCCCGGGCGAACATTCCCCCCGGAGCGATTTTTCGTACAGTGCAACAAATTCGTCTTTCGATAACATACGTGGCCCGCTTTCCTATATAGAGCCATTTATCACATCGCACACACATACTTTTTGAAAAAATTGTAATTTGCCCCTACAGTAACCGTTGCACGCGGGAATCCTCTCATCCATCACCCTCATTCATAATTATTTAACGCGGGCTTTTTTAAATATTGGACCAACTTTGGGGCATGAACACGATTGATGCAAATTCGGCGGATGCCGTTTTGTGGCTGGAGGTGCAGCAGCACGACAGGAGGGCGTACAGGATCTTGTTCGACCGTCATGGCGGCGCGCTTTACCGTTCCGCTTTCCGGCTGTTGCAGGACCGGGAGGCGAGTGAGACCGTGGCCCATGACATTTTCCTTAATTTATGGCTGAAAAGGGAATCCCTGGAGATCCGGGACTTCCGGTCGTATATCATGACCGCCGCACGATATCATGTATACAAAGCCCTCCGCGCCAGGGCCGCTTCTCCGGAAACTGCCGTAGAAACGGAGCAAATGGAGCTCTTCACTTCCGTTACCCACAACGGCGCGGAAGCAAAAATGGCGGAGCAAACCGTCAGGGACCTCATCGGCCAGCACGTCAACGGCCTGCCCAAACGCTGCCGGGAAATTTTCCTCCTCAGCCGGGAGCACCACCTCAGCAACCAGGAAATCGCGGAAAGGCTGAATATTTCCCGCCGGAGCGTAGAAAACCAGATCACTTTCGCCCTGCGCCACCTGCGGATGCACCTGAAAGAGTACAGCCTGGTGGCCGCCATCTTCCTGGAAATATAATTATCGATAATTTTGCATATATTACTTTCAAATTATCATTCAAACAATGATACTGGAAGTTGCCATTCTCGATGTTATTCCGGATAAGACGGAAGCCTTCGAGCAGAATTTCGAGTCCGCCCAGCGGATCCTCAGCCGGATGGAAGGCTATGCCGGGCACCAGTTGCGCCGTTGCATGGAAAAGACCGGCAGATATGTATTACTGGTGAACTGGGAAACGGTGGAGCACCATACCGTCGGTTTCCGCCAGCACCCGTTGTACCAGGAATGGAAATCCCTGCTGCATGCATTCTATGACCCCTTCCCCACGGTGGAACATTACCAGCCGTTGTTCGCCTTCTCCGGCCCCGCGTTTCAACCGTAAACGCATTATTTCTCCACTAAAAACAAACCATTGATGTTGTACACCCACCGCGCGGGTGCGGTGACCTGCGCCAGGAATTTGTCGTTTTCCGCCCATATATTGTCGCGTCTGCACAGGGTATGATCCGTGGGAACGGGGTAAGTTTGCATTATAACGTTCATCACCCAAAAATTACACGATATGCAAAAAATCACGCCCTGCCTCTGGTTTAACTTCAATGCCGACGAGGCCATGGAATATTATCAATCCGTCTTCCCCGATTTCAAAGTCACCCATAAAAGCTTCTACGGCGATTGGGGCGGCCCTAACGCAGGCAAGCTCCTCACCGCGGAATTCGAACTGTTCGGTATGAAGATGATCGCCCTGAACGCGGGACCTCAGTTTCCTTTTACGGAAGCGATCTCGCTGACGATTAATTGCAAGGGACAGGAAGAAGTGGATTATTACTGGAACAAACTGACGGCCGACGGCGGCCAGGAAAGCATGTGCGGCTGGCTGAAAGACAAATTCGGGCTTTCATGGCAGGTAGCGCCGGAAGAACTGACGAAACTGGTGTCCGGCCCGGATAAGGAGAAAGCAGCGAAAGCCGCGCAGGCGATGATGAAACAGAAGAAAATCATCATCAAAGAAATAGAAGATGCGGTAAACGGCGTGCCTGCCTGAGCGGGGGTTAACTTTCCCGCGTGAGCCCTTCGCGGATGCGCTGGTACATGCTTTTATCGTCGAGCGCCTGCTCGAGGTCGCCCAGGATGCGGAGAAGATCGCCGGCTGATTGCTGCAGCCATTTGCGGTTTTCTTCGCGGATGACTTTCAACATGGGCCCGATGCGCTTGTACATGTGCTTCCCGCTGGCGCTGAGGGAGAGCAGTCTTCTGCGCGCGTCGCGCGGGTCCGGGGAAGCTTTCATAAGCCCCTGCCCCAGCATCTGGTCGGCCAGTTGCACCACGGCGGGATGGCTGATCTGGAGCGCCTCCGATATCTCCGTGATGCCCATCGTTTTCTTGCGGCTGAGCAATTCCAGGATCAGGAACCAGCGCGCCTCGAAATCGAGCGCCGATTCCTTGTAAATACGGCTAACATCCTGCGACAAACGTTCCCCCAGCCTTTTCAGCCGGGTAGCCAATGCCAGTTCTTCCAGTTCGTGGACGATATTCATACCTTAAAAATATTCCTTTTTAGGTGTCGCCCCGCACTTTCCTTAAAAATCTCACGTAATCCGCTTCCGAAGCGTGGATCGGGCACTCCGGAATGAAATCCCGCACCGGGGAAATGCACCGACAAGATAATTTGAAAAAGGCATCAACCCGCCCTGCGCTTCTCTTCTTCCGCCCCGCCTGCGCGCCTGCGCGGCCCTTGCTGCTGCCCGCCAAACCGGTAATTGAAGGTCAGCGTCACCACGCGCGAATCCCGGAACTGGCGGAACGCTTCGGAATAGCCGGTCAGCTTCGTGAAGGCTTTCGTTCTGCCCGTATAAAAAATATCGCTCACGTTCAGTTTCACGGAACCTTTCCGCTCCCAGAACTGCCGCTGGATACCCATGCCCATCTGGAAGCTGCTGTATACATCCAGGAAACCGTACCAGCTGCGGCTTTGGTAATTCGCGGTTACTTCCATCGCCGTTTTCGGGTTCAGGGTGATGGTGTTGCTGCTGTTCAGGTTCAGGGCCACGCGGCCTTCGTTGAGGTCTGTATTCACGAGGTTGCCGCTGTACCGGCCGTAATAAGCCACCAGCGTATTGTTGCTGTTCAGCCATTTGATGGCGGTAACGGGAACGCCTATAGTAAGATGGTAATAATCGTATCGGGCGAGGTTCCGGTTAGTCTGGAGTACGCTGTTCGGCTCTTCGTCAGGGGCGAGTACGGTGAGGATATTGTCCGTCGTGCGGCTGTACCCTGCCTTCGCCGTATATACTTCGTTAAAGGTATAGACAAGTTCATAAGAGGCGGTGATTTCCGGGTTCAGCGCGGGGTTGCCGGTGGAAGAGGTCAGCGGATCGAGGAACACGCGGAAAGGGTTCAGCTGGCGGTAAGACGGCCGGTTGATCCTTCGGCTGAGCGTTACGCCCAGGTCGTGTTTCGGGTTGAACCGGTAGCCCACGTAACCACTGGGGAACAGCTGCACGTAGTCACGGTCGAACGTTTCTTCATGGATCACCTGGCGGCCGTTGGCGCGGGTATGCTCCATCCGCAGGCCGAACTGGTAACTCAGTTTGCGCCATTTGCCGGAACCATTCAGGTAAGCGGCGTTGATATTCTCCTTGTAGATGAAACGGTTGCTTTTTCCCTCATCCAGCACATCGCCGCCGTTGCTGCGGTCGTAGAACCGTACGTCGTTATCGGTGCGCACCCAGCTGCTCTTGATCCCTCCTTCCAGCTTCATTCCCAGGGCCGGTACGGGATGCGTGTAATCCAGTTTCAGGGAATAGATGTCCAGGGCGCCGCTGAGGTCGCCGAAAAGCAGGAAATCCGGGCGCAGGGGTGCATTGTGGTTATCGAGATAGGATGTGCGGTAGTTTTGATATTCCCAGTTGGAAAAGCGCGCGTAATCGAGATCAGCCGTCAGCTCGCGCCCGGCGGTATCGAGCAGGCGGCGGAAGTTGGCGTTGACGCTGTAATTGCGGCGATGCAGATCGTTGTCGCCGAAGGTATTGAAACGCCCCGTGGGCGCCTGCGCGGCGTCGTAGGATTGCGCGCGGCTGTCGGACCCGATGCCGCCGTCGCTCACGATGGCGTTGGCCGCCAAACCGATGGTCGTGCGCGCGCCGGGCTGGTAATCCACGCCGACGCGGGCGTTATGGGTATTGAATTTTAGTTTGAAGAGGTTGTCGTAATCGTTGCCGCCAGTTTCTTCTCCCTGCCCGGTAAAGAATTTCCGGTGGATGTTCAGCTCGTTGAAATCGCGCCGGTGGCTGAAGTTGTACGACGCGAAATAGTTGAATGCGCCTTTTTTGTGGTTGATCGAGAAAGACGGGTTGGCTTTGGGATAGGCGCCCTGGGCGAGGCTAAGGCCCAGGGTGCCGTTGGTGCCGTTGTTTTTCCCTTTTTTCAGGCGGATGTCGATGATACCGGCATTGCCTGCGGCATCGTATCTGGCGGAAGGATTGGTGATGAGATCGATCCGGTCGACCTGCGCGGCGTTGAGGCTGCGGAGGTAATTGGCCAGGTCCTGGCCGGACATGGGGACCTGCTTCCCGTCCACCATCACCAGCACGCCCTGCCGGCCGCGCATGGCGATGTTGTCGTTCTGGTCGACCGTAATACCAGGGGCTTTCTCCAGCACTTCCAGCGCATTGCTTCCTGCGGCGCCGATGGAGCCGGCTACGTTGAGGACGGTTTTATCGTATTGCTGCTGCACCAGCGGCTTCTGCGCCACTACGTTTGCTTCGCGGAGCTGGCGGGTGGCGGCTTCCAGGCGGATGGTGCCGAGATCGGTGACGGTGGTATGGGCGATGGCCGGTGACAGGTAACGGTTATAGGAAAGATGCTGGATGAGGATTTGATATTTGCCTTCGCGGATGCCGGTAAACCGGAAATCCCCTTTCGCATCGGCGTATTCCATTTTCACAAGTTGCTTATTGCCTTCGTTCAGGAGCTGAACGATCACTTCATCCGGCCGGAACCCTTCGCCGCCGGACACCTTGCCACGCAAAACGCCGGTTTCCTGCGCCAGCAGCTGCGCCGGTAATATGCAGATAAGCGAAACAAACAAATTCCAGGTTACGAATGGTACAAATGAACGCTTCATCGGGGGTATGTTTTGAGGTACTGTTGCATCGAAATTCCGCCAAATCATCCATCCCGCAAACCACTTTTATGTAAGCGCTTACTATTTATTTTCATTGTCCGTTTCCGGACAGCCCCCTGCGGGCGCACCTTATATTCAGCACATCCACTCATCTAAAATTTCATCTGCCAATTCTGCCGCTTCAACCAGCTTTTTTGACGTTTCAGCTCTACTAATCAACACTTTACATGCCGCGCAACCGCATAACCCGGCGAAGTAGCCATCCGGGCGGGCGGGTAGCAAGCTGACCTGTTCAGCCGTAGAAAATTCTAGATGAACGGTAAACGGCCATGCCGGGGATCTCCGCCGGTTGCGGCAAAGGAACCCCGGCGCCGGCCGGCTTATCCGCGCAGCACTTTGATCATCGCGGCCAGTTCTTCGTTGGCCAGTCCTTTTTCCGCCGCTTCGCGGAACATGCCGGCCGCGTACAGCGGGAATTTATCATGGATCCCCGATTCCTGCGCCTGCCGGAGGATGCGCGCGGTGGCGTCTACCGAAATACTCATGGGGCTTTCACTTTTTTCGAAGCGGTTTTGATGCACGAGCTGGCCTTCCAGCTGGATGAAGTCGCCAAATGTGCTCAGGATGCCCGACAGCAGCGCGGCGTATTTATCCACCGGGAAACCCGCGTGTTCCATGATCCGCGCACCGTGGAAGAAACCCATCATCGTACCATAAATACCTGACAGCGTGGCGAGGTCCACCGAAGAAGCGAGCCCCGCGGGGATGCCCAGCCATTCGGGCGATCCGGCGAAAACTTTCAGCACCGGCAGCGCCTGGTTCCAGGCCGCGGCGTTGCCGGAGATGAACAACGGCGTGTCTTCCCGGCCCATCTGCTGCGGCGCGGCCTGGATGGCGCCATCGAGGTACCTGGCGCCGAGGGATTCCGTCCACTGCTCCATGCGCTCCGCTTCGGCGGGGCTGCCGCTGGTGAGTTGCACGAGTACTTTCCCCTTCCAACCGGATTGTGCCGTTTGAGACAGGATCGATTCGGCGGCGGCGTAATCGTGCACGCACATTACGATGACCTGGCCGGCGTTCACCGCGGCACCCGGTGTTTCCGCCACGATGGCGCCCGCTTCGGCCAGCGGGAGGGATTTATCCTTGTTGCGGTTCCAGACGGTTACTTCGTATCCCGCCGCGAGGAGGAGTTTGGCCAATGTGGCGCCCATCATGCCCAGGCCCAGTACGGCCGCTGTTTTTTCGTTGTTGTTTTTCATTTTCCGTTTGTTTTTTGCTGGAACAAAATTGCGGGCTGGCGCGAACGTGGGCAATAACGGAGAAAAGATTCGGTAGGGATAAAAAGTTCCCTATACCGGGCCCATCCTCATTCATGGAAAAAACTTACATTCGGAACATGTACGAAAAGAAGATCTCCGAAAACCTGGATTGCGGCGTGAATGTGGCCAACAAAATCGTGGGCGGCAAGTGGCGCGCCTGCATCATCGACGCGATCTCCCGCGGCATCCGCCGGCCCAGCGGCCTGCAGCGCGAAATCCCCGAAGCGCCGTCGCGCGTGATCCAGATGCACCTGCGCGAGCTGGAAGCATTGCAGGTGATCCGCAAAGAAGCGTCGGGCGGCTTCCCGCTGAAAGCGGAATATTTCCTCACTGCATTCGGCGCTTCCGTACTGCCGCTCATCGCGGTGATGGACCAGTGGGGCAATCAACACAAGGAATTCGTGAAAGAAATGGCCGCCGCCATGATGGAAACCACCGAATCATGAAAGTCCTGATCGTTCCATACGATCCTTTGTGGCCGGATGCCTTCCGCGAGCACCAGCGTGCGATCGCCGACAGCCTCGGCCATTTGTTCCCGGTGGTGGACCATATCGGCAGCACTTCCGTGCCCGGGCTCGCCGCCAAGCCGGTGATCGACATCCTGGTGGGGCTGGCGGCCGACGAGCTGCTCGACAAAACCGTGGAACCGCTCACGCGCCGCGGTTTTACGTATTTCCGCAAATATGAACCAGGCATGCCGTACCGGCGATTCTTCGCGCTGCTCGGCATGCCGCCCGGCGAAACGGCGCCGCCGCTCATCGATATCGGCGACCCGTTCGTGACCGGCGGGCCAATCCCCTCGCTGGTGAACGTCCACGTGATGGTCAGGCATACCTACCATTGGAAGCGGCACCTGGCGCTGCGGGATTTCCTGCGTGCCTATCCTGAAGTGGCCGGGGCTTATGCGGCGGTTAAGATCGGGTTGTCGGCCCGCGAATTCGGCGACACCAACGAATACAACGCCGCCAAAGACGCTTTCGTGAAATCCGCGGAACAACGGGCGCTCGCCTGGTGGAAAGGCTGAAAACCGGCTATACTTGTTCCCTTCCCCGCATTTCCGTAAATTGAATATCAAACCATGCCATATGTTGCAACCCAATCTTCCCTTATCGGACGCCGATATCCGGCATTTTATCACGGAAGGCTATGTTCGCCTCGACCAGGCATTTCCCCGCGAACTGGCGCTGGAAGCGCAGGAAATCCTGTGGAAGGAAATGAACCTCCGGCCGGATGCGCCGCAGGACTGGAAAGCGCCCGTCGTATGGCTGGGCGAGATGTCGCATGAGCCTATCGTGAAAGCCGCCAATACGCCATTGCTGCACGCCGCCTTCGATCAACTCGTGGGGCCGGGCAGATGGGCGCCCCGGTTTAGTGTGGGTACGTTTCCCGTGCGCTTTCCCGGGCACGAACCGGCGGGAGACGACGGCTGGCATGTGGATGTGAGCTTCCCCGGGCGCGAGGCCGCGCAGGACCCGGGGAATTATTTCAAATGGAAATCCAACCTCCATTCCAAAGGCCGCGCTTTGCTTATGCTGTTCCTGTTTTCGGACGTCGGTGAAAACGATGCCCCCACGCGGCTGCGCGCCGGCTCCCACCTCGATGTGGCCCGCCTGCTGCGGCCGCATGGCGACAAAGGCCTCACCGCCCTCCAGATCGCCGACCGGCTGGGCGGCACCGGGCAGCGCAAAGAAGTGCTGGCGACCGGCGAGGCCGGGACCGTTTATCTCTGCCACCCTTTCCTCGTGCATGCGGCGCAACAGCACAAAGGCACGCAGCCCAGGTTCCTCGCCCAACCCGGTCTTCATCCCAAAAAACCCTTCTCCCTCTTCAACCGCGAAAACAATTACAACGCCGTGGAAAGCGCCATCAGGCTGGGCATCGGGTTGGATAAAGCCTGATAGGTAAATACCGCCTGCATTCGCTATCTTGGGCGTCTCTTTCAAAACAGAAACGATGAAGATTTACCAGGAAATGTTGCGGTTGCCGGCGAAGCGCAGGGGCTTCCACCTGATCACGGAAGAAGTGCTGCGGGCGATACCGGCCATCCGGCAGATAAAGTCCGGCATGTTGCAGGTATTCATCCAGCATACGTCCGCGTCGCTGACGGTGAATGAGAACGCAGACCCCACCGTGCGCGTGGATTTCGAGACTTACTTCAACAAAGCCGTTCCGGAAAACGATCCCGATTACGAACACGACTACGAAGGTTCCGACGATATGCCCGCCCATCTGAAATCCTCCCTGCTGGGGTGCTCCGTGATGCTGCCGGTGCGTAACGGTTACCCGGCGCTCGGCACCTGGCAAGGCATCTACCTCTGCGAGCACCGCGACGCCGGCGGGCCCCGCCAACTGGTCATCACCCTCTGGGGCGAATAACTTATATTTGAACCTATGCTCATCCAGCCCGCTATCAGCCTCCTCCGCGAGCAAATACTATCCGACTTCCCTTCCGGCTCCGCGCTGGCCTTTACCGAAGGGCGCATTTACCTCACGGGCGACGATGCCCGGGAGCTCCGCATTCTCGACACACAGTACCGCACCACCGGTTCTGTGACGCTCTTCTCCCACCCGCAATACCGCATTCCCAAGCCAGAAAAGGCCGACCTGGAATCCGCCGTGGTGATGAAGCACAAGCAGGCCGTGTACCTGGCCGCCTTCGGGTCCGCCAGCCTGGATACGCGCCGCCAGATCATACTGGTACCCCTTCCGCTCCGCACCAGCGATCATCCCGTGATCTATTCGCGGTATGCGGATGATTTCCTGGAACATCTCGCCACGCAGCTGCACGACGTCAATATCGAAGGCGCCACGATGTGTAAAACCCGGCTCATCCTCGCCAACCGCGGCCACGAAGACAATCCGCACAACACGCTCATTTACGCCCGCCCCGATTGCTGGAACGCCATGGAACAGGATATTCCCTTCATCCAGCCCCTGCAGCTCCCGGACAACAGCCGGGGATTCCGCGGCGTGTCGGATCTCTGTTACATTTCCGCACGCGATATCCTCATACTCACCTTTACCACCGAAGCCACGGCCAGCACGTACGACGACGGCATCATCGGCGACAGCTACCTCGGCATAATCCGGGATTTCAGTAAAAAATCGCGGCAGGAAACGCTGCAGGTAGAAGAGATGATCAACCTGCCGGCGGTTTCCCCTGTTTTCGCCGGGCAGAAGATCGAGGGGATTTGCCTGGAGAAAGCCCGGGCGGAGGGTTTACTGCTTCACCTCGTGGCCGACAACGACGCGGGCGACAGCTGCCTATTCACCATCAACGCCGTGCTCTAAATGCCCTTTGGCCGTTCCATCCGCTCACCTTACCTTTAGGGCCTCACCAAATAGGTTTTATGCGGGAAATCAATCTGTCGAATCTGCCCATCGCCGCCGCTCCCTGGAAGGAAAACGCTTCCGAAGTACTGTACCGCCTGCAACAGGTATACCCTGATATGGACATCCTTTTCTCCGCCGAACTGGAACAGCTCGCCGAAATGCGC
>NZ_CALNBI010000174.1 GCF_937874145.1 uncultured Chitinophaga sp.
GGCCCTGGTCGTCCTGCGTGATGCCCCATTGCCCGCGGAAATGCGTGTCTTCTTTCTTCCATTTCCCGTTTTCGAGGCGATAGCGTTTGGACGATTTGGCGGAATAAATCCAGTTGTCCATGGCGCGGAGGAGGCCGTTGGGCTGGTGTTCCACGTTGCCGCCTTCGGTGTAAAGGGAATCGACGAGGGTTTTGCGGCCGGGTTTGTCGTTATTGATTTCGATGAACCACAGGCGCGGGGGCTCCGCTACGAGCAGGCCGTTGCCTACTATGGCGAGGGCGCGGGGGAGCACAAGCGAATCGAGGAAAACGGTGCGGGTATCGGCGGTGCCGTCGCCGTTGGTGTCTTCGAGGATGACGATCTTCCCGTTGGGCGCATCTTCCCCGGTGCCAACCGTATCGGGCATGTAACCGGTCATTTCCGCGACCCACATGCGGCCGCGCTGGTCGAATGTCATGGCGACGGGCACGATGACCTGGGGCTCGGCGGCTACCACCTGGGCCGTGAAACCGTCTTCCAGGCGGAATGCCTGGAGCGATTGATCCGCCGTGAGCACGGGGCTTTCCGCGAAAGCCTCGCGCATGGCGAGGGAGTCCCCTTTCCCCGGTTTGCCTGCTTGCTGACAGGCCGAAACGCCCCACAGGGCTAAAAATCCGCAGAAATATGTCCGAATCCTGATGTTAAAGCCTGCCGTCATGCTTGGAAATCGATTGTAATTAGCCGAAAATATACAAATCCTCCCGCGATAGTCAAAAATTTGCGGGGGCAAAAATACGGTACGGCGGGTCAAAAACGATGTAAATAAGGACCAGCGGTTGAGGGCATCCATCAGAAAAACCGCCGCCTGAAAACGTCCCGGATATGGGAATAGCCGTTCATCAGGCTGCCGATCACGAACAGTTCTTTCAGGTTGTTCCGCACGGTGCTGCGCATGATCCGCACCACCACGTCTTTCTCCACCTCTCCCTTCTCCTTCACCTTGGCCAGCAAATTCACCGCCACCAGGGCCAGCAGCGCGCCGATGAGGAACAGGAAGTTCCAGTCCTGCAGCTCAATGATATGCAGGGATTTGGTCCACCGCGGGCCGCCCCATTCCGCATCCACCTTCAGGTGGCGGCCGGTGAAGTAATCGGCCAGCAAGCCGCCGGCCAGCGGCGCCAGGGCGGAAAAGATGGCGGTAACGATGTTCTTGGCGGAAAGATAGATGATCGCATCGGACGTGGGCGCCAGTTTCAAACCGATATTGGTCAAACTGAGGTTGATCCCCGCGTTCGAGAATCCCATCATGATATGAATTACCGACAGCAGTAACAAGTTCGGCCACATATAACTCCATATCCCCACGAAGCACCAGGCCAGCAGGCAAATGATATAAATCGGCGCGCCGATGGCGATGATCGTCTTGTTGCTGTACCGGTCCGCGAACTTCCCCCAGAGGCGGATCGTGAGGATGCTGCTTACCTGGCTGAGGATCGTAAACCCGATGATGTAAGACAGCGGCAGGTTCATGCTCTTCATCATAAACACGTTGAAGAACGGCATCGCGATGTTGACCGCAAACACCCAGGCGGAATTGAAAACCAGCAACCGCCTGAAATTGGCGTCGCGGAGCGGGCGGCGGAGCATCACGAACAGGTTCTCCCGCGGCATGATCTTTTTCGGCTCCGGCGTGGCCGCCAGCATCGATGAACCGATCATCCCGGACGTTCCCGCCAGCACGAACATCACACCGTAACTCTGCAACTCCCATTCAGGATGATTGTCTTTCACGAAGTCCAGCCCGAACGCCAGCAACAGGCTCAGTATCACGTTCAACGTCTGCATCAATGCACTGCGCCGCCCGAAGAACGCGCCCAGCCGGTTATCGGGGATCAGGTCCTTCATCCAGGAATTCCAGCTGGCGCCGGCGATGGCGCCTGACAGGTAATAGAAAAAAAGTACTGGAATCAGTAATTCGAGTGAAAGAAAACCGGGGAATAAAATAGGCACCAACCCCACCAGAATGAGTGGAAACCGCGCCAGCAAAGAACAGTATACAGTAATGGCGCGCCGGTTATTGAACTGTCGCACCAGCCATACGGACACGAGCTGGAAAACATTTACCATCGTCGGCAAAGCGGCGATCAGCCCCAATTGCAGGTTGTTCGCATCCATCAGGATGGCCATGGCGATGATGAAGGCGCCACCCGTGAGCGTCGTCATCGCTTCCGAAAACAACCCGTCCCAAACTACCCGCTTCAGGCCTTTGTCTACTTCCTGTTCCGTCAATACGTCTTTCGGCTGTAAGTTCATGTACCCGGTTTGGGGTTGCTGCGCAATCTTTGTGCCGGATACTGCTGTTTAACGGGCTGATAATAAACGGCAACAGGCGCCCCGGGGAAGAGGCGCCTGTTGTTTATCAAAAGTACAATTCTTAACTAGTTGAGGCTCCGGAAGTCTACCGGCACCAGCTTGCTCACGCCGGGCTCCTGCATGGTAACTCCGTAAATCACGTCCACCGCGGCCATCGTTTGCTTGTTGTGCGTAACGATGATGAACTGCGAGTTGTCGGAGAACTTGCGGATCATGTTGGTGAACTTGCCTACGTTGGCGTCGTCGAGCGGCGCGTCCACCTCATCGAGGATACAGAACGGCGCGGGCTTGATCAGGTAAATGGCGAACAGGAGCGCCGTGGCGGTGAGGGTCTTTTCTCCACCCGACAGCTGCGTGATCGCGGCGGGGCGTTTCCCTTTCGGCTTGGCGATGATCTCGATACCGGTGTCCGCCAGGTTGGTGGGGTCGTTCAGGATCATGTCGCACTGGTCTTCTTCGGTAAACAGCGCCTTGAACACGCGAATGAAGTTTTCCTTCACCTGGTTGAACGTGTCGAGGAACTTCTGGTTGGCCGTGGACTCCACTTCCTGGATTGTGGCCATCAGCGACTCCTTCGCGCTCACCAGGTCGTTCTTCTGTTCCAGGATGAACTCGTAGCGCTTTTTCATTTCCGTATATGCCTCGATGGCCGTGGGGTTGATCTCGCCCATGTTCTCCAGGCGCTTCTTCAGCCTTTCGGCGTTGGCCTGCAGGTCTTCCACAGACTGCGTACCGGTGCGGTCTTCGTCGAGGATCTCGTCGAGGTTGACTTTAAACTCCACGCTCAGGCGCTCTTTCATGGAGGCGAGCTGAAGCTTCAGTTCGTTCACTTTATCCTTGATCTGGTTGAGCTGCTGGTCGAGCAGGTCGCGCGTTTTCTGCTTGGAGCGCAGAATGCCTTCCAGTTCCTGGAGGTGGTTGCGGAAATTATAGTATTCCTGGTCTTTTTCGTTAACGGCTTTTTCTTCTTCTTCGCGGCGGCGGAACAGTTCCACCAGCCCGTCTTCCGAGGTGCTGAGACGGTCTTCAGCGGCGGCGATGTTGCCGGCTGTATCTTCCAGCTGCTTGCGGTTGCTTTCGATCTGCGTGTGCAGGTCGGTGAGCTGTTTGCGCTTGAATTCCAGCTCCTGTTTGAGGGCCTGCACCTTGCTTTGCTGGCGCGTGTGCTGCAGGTTCTGGTTATTGAACTGGACGTTCGCCTGGTTGAATTGCTGCTCAGCTTCCTGGCTGGCCTTTTCGGCTGCCGCGATATTGTCCTGCAGGC
>NZ_CALNBI010000175.1 GCF_937874145.1 uncultured Chitinophaga sp.
GGACGCCGGCAAAGTGTACGACGACAAGCAAAAGGAAAGCACCGGCAAAAGCGTGATCGCTTCCGATTCCCGGATCGATTACATCTACCTGAGCGGCGACCTCAAAAAGAAGATCGTCCGTTGCACGTTCCTGTATGATCCGTTTACGGCCGTGCATTCCGACCACAAGCCCATCCTTCTCGAACTCAAACAATAACCGGCATGAAGCAATACCTGAGATACATCCTGGCCGCGGGCGCAATGGCATCGCTGTTTGCCGCCTGCCGCAAAACGGAAGACTATAAATTCACCACAGAACTGGCGATCAACCAGCGCATCGTGCGCCTGAACGCCGCCGCCGACACTACCCAGCTCATCGTTTACGCCGAGGGTGCCTGGACCATCGCGCCCATCGGCAACGCCGATTGGGTTAAACTGCAATCCTCCTCCGGCGACGGGAAGGGCAGCGTTCGCGCGGAAGTGACCAGCAACGAGGGCAACCTCCCCCGCGCCGTGAAGCTCCTCGTGAAAGCTGGCAGCCTGACCGACACCATTTCCCTGCAACAACGCGGCCTCGTGCCCCAGGTGGCCATTGCGGACACCACGATGCAAAGCATCTCCAACGGCGGCACCCTCAAAACCGTGATCGCCACCAACGTGCCCCTGGAGCAAATGAGCATCAGCTACCGCTACGACGATGCCGCACAGGAAAACTGGCTCGGCAACGTCACCATCAGCAACGGCTACCTCCTCGTGAAAGCCGACACCAACCGCTCGGCAGACGCGCGCTCCGGCATCGTTACCCTCAGCTACCTCGACGCGCTGGGCACCACCACCCGCGATTCCGTCCGCATCCGCCAGCATCCCGGCATCAGCTTCGAAGGCGCCGTACAGAAGGATTTCGCGTACGTCAAGCAGCTGCTGGCCGCCGGCACCATCGACGAGAATATCTACATCGAAGGCATCGTGATCAGCGACAAAGGGCATCCCAACATCGCCCGCAATTCCGCCAGCAACAAGCATGTCATCGATAAAACGGAAAACGCCATAGCCATCTACGTGCAAAGCCTGGACGGCACTTCGGGCCTCTATCTGAAAGCGAAAACCGCGGGCGACAATATCTTCAGCTTCAACGACCATGTGAAGATCTGGCTGAAGGGCGCCACGCTTTCCCGCATCAGCAACCCCGACCACGCCATCGTTTCCGGCATCGTAGCGCAACAGGTGATGCATAAAGAAAGCCGCAGCACCCCGCTCCTGCCCCGTGAAAAATACATCGGCGACCTCACCGACGCAGACCTCTACACTTACCTGAAGCTGCGCGAGGTCGAGATTTCCGTGCCTTTCGGCGCATTCACCAATATCAACGAAGGGTACGTGGCGCGGACGGATTGCTATCCCACGCATATCCGCGACATCCATGGCGACGGGCTGTACATGCTCACCAACCTCGACGTGCCTTACCGCCGCAACGGGGAACAGGTGCCCCAGGGCTCGGGAACCATCGCCGGCATCCTCGTGCATGAAAAACACGACCGGTACGGCGGCAACATCGGCAAATACGCCATCCGCCACCTCAGCCGGGAAGACATTGCCCTGCAAACCGAACGCGAAAACGGTTTCTCGAACGTACTGGTGGAATGGAGCCGTTTCCGGAACGAATACGCCGCCACTCCCACCGCCAGCCTCAACCCGCTCACACCCGAAACCGGCACAGGACGGATCTATCAGACCACCAAAACCGGCCTCGACTTCACCGGCGGCACCGGCATCGGCGCAGCTACGGATTACAACGGCCTCCTACAGGAACCCGCTACCGTTAAAGGCGCCGTCAGCAATGGCGGATGGTCCACCAAAAACTGGTGGAATGCAACTACCAACGCTGGCGAATCGTGGATAATCGAGGTATCGACCGCAGGCATCAACCGCCCCGTTTCCCTCCAGCTGGAAGGCAACTCCGACATCGGCGGGCCGCGCAACTTCATCGTGGAATGGGCATCCAGCAACGACGCCGCTACGGATTGGAGCAGCGTAGGAACCTTCACTTTCCAGGATGTGACCAACTGGTCGAACACCCTGCTGACGCAGGTACCAGGCTCCAAAGTGGTGAATTTCCAGTTCCCGCAGGCAGCCAGCGGATTGCAGCAACTGTACATCCGGGTGCGCGTGGCGAACAAGACGGCCGGCAGCACCACCAACCCCAGCGGTGCCTCCATCGGAGCTAACGCGCTGACAAGGTTGATGCACGTATCGGTGAAGTACAACAAATAATCATCGTCGACAGCACATACAAAAAGAAACCCCGCTCAGTTGAGCGGGGTTTTCTGTTATATCTTTCACCCGGGCACCTTCCCATAGTTTTCCCGATCCGATCAACCTGGTGCAGCTCAGATCAGGAAAAATTAACAACTATACCAGGATCACCTCTTCGTTCAGCGGCTTGCCGTTGCAAAGCTGGTCCACGCTCCGCAGCGTGATCTGCGCGATCTGCTGCAGCGCTTCTTCTGTAAAAAAAGCCTGGTGGCCGGTTACGAGCACGTTCGGGAAGCTCATGAGCCGCTGGATGGCGTCGTCCGCAATAATGCTGCCCGACAGGTCCTTGAAAAACAGCTTGTCTTCCTGCTCATACACATCAATGCCCAGGTAAGCGATCTGCCCGGATTTGAGGCTCTCGATCACGTCGGCGGTATGAAGCAGCCCGCCGCGGCTGGTGTTGATGATGGTGACGCCCTTTTTCATAAGCGCCAGGGAGTCGCGGTTGATGAGATATTGGCTTTCGGGGGAAAGCGGGCAATGCAGCGAAATGATATCCGACGTCGCCAGCACGTCCGCCAGCTGCAGGTATTCCACGCCGGCGGCCTGCAAAGCGGCGTCCGGGAAGGGGTCCGCGGCGATCACCCGGCAACCGAAGCCCGCCATGATGCGGCAGAAGGCTTTCCCGATCTTGCCGGTTCCGATCACGCCCACGGTCCTGCCGTGAAGATTGAAGCCCAGGAGCCCGTTCAGCGAGAAGTTCTGCTCCCGCACACGGTTGTACGCTTTATGGGTTTTCCGGTTGAGCGTGAGCAGCATAGCTACGGCATGCTCCGCTACGGCTTCCGGCGAATAGGCCGGTACCCTGCACACGCGGATGCCGTGCTTCCGCGCCGCTTCCAGGTTCACGTTGTTGAAACCGGCGCAACGCAGCGCCAACACTTTCACACCCTTCGCCGCCAGGATGCCGATCACTTCTTCCGACAGCTTGTCGTTGACGAACGTGCACACCACCGGCGTGCCTTCGTCCACGGCATTCACGATATGCGGTCCGAGATGCGTTTCCAGGAACTCGAGCTCGAAACCATAGGGCTCGTTTTCCCGGATGAAGAAGTGTTTGTCATATGGCTTGGCGGAGAAGAAGAGTATTTTCATATCCCCTAAAGTACAAAAAGGCGGCCCTTTTCCAAGGCCACCTTTTTGTTAAGAAGCGAAAAGCGCATCAGTTCAGCACTTCCGCCAGTTTCTTCTCCAGCGCCTCCCCTCTCAGGTTCTTCCCGATGATCCGGCCCTGCGGATCGAGCAGGAAGTTGGCGGGGATGGAACGGATGTCATATTGCCGGGACACGGCGTTGTCCCACCAGTTGAGGTCGGACACATGTGTCCAGGTCAGGTTGTCGTCGTGGATAGCTTTGAGCCATTTGTCTTTCTGGCCCTGGCGGTCGAGCGATACGCCCAGTACGGTAAAGTTCTTGTCTTTATACTGCTGGAAAGCCTTCACCACCGCGGGGTTCTCATGGCGGCAGGGCACGCACCAGCTGGCCCAGAAATCGATCAGTACGTACTTGCCCCGGAAATCTTTCAGCGATACGGGTTTGTCCAACGTATCGTTTTGGGTGAACTCCGGCGCTACTTTCCCGATAGCCGTTGCCTTGGCAGCTTCTACACTATGGAGCAGTTTTTTGGCTGGGGCATTTTCTTTGGCGGAAGGCGCGAGGGCTTTGAGGCGCTTCTCCAATTCGTCCATGTCCTTGTACCGCAGGTGGAACGACAGCACCATAGCGCTCACCGGCGAAGCCTTGTGTTCATCTACCCATTTTTCATATACCTGGCGGGACGCGGAATCCAGCTTATTGTAGTCGCCCTGCAGGGCTTTCAGTGTTACCGTATCTTTCACCTTATACGCTTCGTTCATCTTCGTGGCCACTTCCATCCGCTTTTGGAACAGCGGCAATTTGTTCAGCGCCTGCAAGGTGTTGAGGTCCTTCGCATAGGCCGGACCGGCGAAAGCCACTTCTTTCAGCAACGGCCCTTTCCCCGAAATTTTTATCACGCCCGGCTCCAGGTAGAAAAAGGTGGAACTGTTTTGCGCCATGCGGTCGTTGCCCGCACTGAGTATAAACATATCCCCTTCCGCGGCATTTGTCCGCACACGGAATGCGCCTCCCTTTGCCACGGCGGAATCCGTCCCGCCGCTGCTGGTGAAGGAGCGGAGATAGATTTTCGTGCCATCCGGCAAACCTTTGATATTTCCTTCTACAACCGCCTCCTGCGCGAAGGCCGGCAAAGCCAGCAGGCAGCAGGCTGCGATCTGAATGCATCTTTTCATATTGATGTTTTAATTGAAGTTATTTCCCGCTAAACACTTCCGCCAGCTGCGCATCCATCTTCGCATCGTCGCGGTCGCCGCCTTCGAAACGGCCGATGATCTTCCCCTGCGGGTCTACCAGCACTTTGGTCGGCAGCGTGGAAATACCGTACCGTTTGCTGATATCCTTCGGATTAAATGCGCCGGCCATCATCTTTTCACGGTCCATCCCGCGGAGCACATGCTTCCACACGCCGATTTTGTCGTCATTCACCGCCTTGCGCCAGGCTTCTGGTTTATTATCATCGTCAGACACGCCCACGATCTCCAGCCCTTTGTCTTTGTATTCCGCATACAGCTTCAGCAGGTGCGGGTTGCCTTTGCGGCAGGGCAGGCACCAGCTGGCCCAGAAATCGAGCAGCACGTATTTGCCTTTGTAATCCGCCAGGTTGAAGGGCTGGCCGTTGATATCGGTTGTCGCGAAAGCGAAAGCTTCCGTTCCCGGTACGCCTATTTTCCGGCGTTCCAGCTCGTCTCCGATCACTTTACCCATGCTTTTGCGGATAGATGCCGGGAGTTTGTCGTAATGCGCCTGCAGCTTATCGGTTGCCATGCCATGCGTGTACCCCCGCAGCAGGAAAGCCGTCAGGTAAGTGCCCGGATGCTTGTCGATATATGCCATATCGATTTTCTCCATCGCGGCATAATAAGGCTTCAGCCCGGATTTGAACTCCTGCGCTTTGAAATTGTCTATCTTATTGATGGAATCGAGTGATTTGAAGAACGGCTCCCATTCCTTTTTGATGGGCGCTTTCTGCGCCTGCACCTTGTTATAATCCGATTGCACCGTGCCACCGTCTACTTTCATCTTTTTGAAAGCATTTTCTGTAACGGTGATGGTGGTTTTACCCGGCTCCAGGAAGAACCATTCGATATTCGGATCGTCCATATTGCGCGATTTCAGCTGTCCGTTCAGGCTCGCGTACGCCGGCCCGTCGAGCTTCCCTTTGAAAGAGAAGCGGCCGTTGCGCACCGGCGTACTGTCATTCACATATTTACCGTCGGCTCCGGGATAGCGGAGATATATCCAGGGCAGCTCGCCGCCGGTGTAGCGCCCTTCGAGGGTGAACGTCCCCTGTGCCGAAGCGCCCAGGAAACTCCCGATGCCTGCCAGGGAAAGGAAAAGGATTTTCTTCATGGTCATTATTTTATTGCTCGTTTTGGGAAAGGTTCGGGTTACCGGTGATCTCGTCGGAAGGTATGCGCATGAGGATTTTCGGGTCCGTGGCCTGCACGGTCATCGCCCCTGAGCTCCCCGACGCATAATCACGCACCATCGGCAATCCGTTCCGGAAATAATCAAAGCTCACATGCCCTTCGAACGCCAACTCAATCCTGCGTTGCTTCAGTATCTCGTTGAACAGCGGCTGCCCGGTGATGTTGGAAGTATCCCCGATGCCCGCGCGCCGGCGGATCACATTCAGGTCACTCAGCGCCGCGGCGTTATCGCCCGCTTTCACGGCGGCTTCCGCACGGTTCAGGTACACTTCCGCCAGGCGCAGGTAACGGTATGGCGACACGCTGTACAGCGACACGTAATTGATCATGTACTTCACCGTCGCCAGGGAATCGTCCGGCCAACCGGGCGTTACGTTGCGCTTGTAAAATTGCCGGCGCAGATCCTGCGGCCGGATGAGGGAAAGCAGATCCGGGGAAGGGCGGTACAGCCCGCCCGTATAATTGATCTGCGAAGGCATGGCGAACAGGTTGGCGATGAGCCCCTGGTGCTGCTGGGTATTCACCGCGAAAATATCCTCGCGGTTCCCCGGCGCATCGGTACTGTAGTAACTGGTATAAGCCGCATCCTGCAGCAGCGTGTAACCACCGTGGAGGATCACCGAATCCGCGTACTCCCGCGCCTTCCTGTTGGCGTTGGCGTCCGGAGAGGCGAAGGTACCGCCCATATACAGGTACACCCGCGACAGCAACCCGAAAGCCGCATAGCGCGACGCATAGCTGTTGCCCGCATTGGCTTTCAGCAAGGGCAGCGCTTCAGTAAGGTCCGCCACCACCTGGTCGTACACCGCTTTCACCGTTGCCCGTGGCGGCGCAAACGCAGCACCGTTGTTATCCGTCGTGATCAGCATCACGCCGGGGTTGTTGCCGCCATTTTGGTAATACGGTTTGCCATACAGGCGGATGAGATTGAAATACACATACGCCCGGAGGAATAACGCCTCTCCTTTCGCCTGCAGGATCACCGGGTTCGCTTCCCCGGCCTTCACATTGGCGAGTATCTTGTTGATCAGCAAAGAAGCGTTGTACGCCCCGCGCCAGTATTCATACGTGTACGACAAGTCCTTCTCCCCTGAATTCAGGTAATTGAAAGCATCCGTATACCGGTTCACACCCGCATCCAGCGCCCTGATATTGTTCCCGTGCGCTTCGCCGAAGAACACCTGCATATCATTGAAGTTGAAGGAATTCGCTACCGCCGCCCCGGCAATCGCCGCATAGGCGCCGAATACCGCTTTGCGGAACCCTTCCGGAGTAGCGAACCGCTGCTCTTCATACGTTACGTTGTGCGGCCGGAGCTTGTCGAGCTCTTTATTGCAGGCGCTACCAGTAAACAGTAACCCCGCCGCCGCGATATAATTGATGATGGATTTCATGTGTCGCATTTTTGATGGTTAAAAGCTTACGTTGATGCCGGCCAGGAATCTGCGCGGATTGGCGAAAGAGGTGCCCACGCCGTTATAGGCCGTGCTGGATCCCAGGGACGCGCCCTCCGGATCAGCCCCCACAAAATCCTTCCGCTTGATCACCGCCAGGTTGTCGCCGCTCAGGTAGGCTGACAGCTGCCGGATCTTCAATTTGCGCAACAACGCATCCGGCACGTCGTACGACAGCCGCACGTTGCGCAGGCGCAAATGGCTCGCATCGCCCCACAGGCGCGAAGAACGGTAAGTCAGCGCGTTCCAGGCATTCGGGTTCGTACTGAAAACATCCGGGTAATTCGCGTTCATATCGCCTTTGCCCTGCCACAGCCGCTGGTTGCTGCCGAACACCACGTTGTTGCGGCCCAGGCGCGGCGCAGTAGGCGACTGGAAGTTGTTCACCAGCGACATCATCACGTAATTCCCGTACTGGAACCACCATTCCGCGCTCAGCGTGAACCGCTTGTATTTAAACGTATTGGTAAACCCGCCAAAGAACTTCGGCGTAGCAGATCCCACCGTTTCCCAGTTCGCCAGGTTGGTGGTGCTGCCAATACCTTCCACCTCCACCGGTTTGCCCGAAGCATCGTAGTTCCGGTGGATCATATTTCCGTTCTCCGGGTTGATGCCGATATAGGTGATCGCCTTGATCACGTTGATATCTTCCCCGATCTTGCGGTAATAGGCATTGGAATAGCTGTCGCGCAGAGAATCCTGGTACAGCGCGGAAATGTGGTTCTTATTGAAGCTGATATTGAAATTCGCATACCAGTTGAAGTCTTTCGTTTTCACCACGTGCGCATTCAGCATGATCTCCACACCGCGGTTGATGATCTCCCCGATATTCTGATACTGGCTCAGCGAACCTTGCGCGGAAGTGAGGTTCACGTTCTGCAACAGGCCCGCGCTGCGCTTGCGGTAAATATCCGCCGTCAGGTCGATGCGGTTCCATAATCCCAGGTCCAGCCCCACATTCGTGCTGTACATCGTTTCCCAGGAAATCACCGGGTTTGCCAGCTGGGAAATGGTTGAACCAATGTTGTCGATGGAACCGTAACGGCGCCCGTCGCTGTAAAAAGTGGTATTCAGGTAACCATCGCCAAGGTCGCGTCCGGAAGTACCGTACACCGCTCGGAGCTTCAGGTTGTTGACAGTCTTATTGTCGCGCAGGAACGCTTCGTTCGACAGCAGCCAGCCGCCGCTGATGGAATAGAACGTCCCGTAACGCTTGTCGCGCCCGAAGTTGGTGGTGGCATCCGAACGGACGGACGCCGCCGCGAAATACTTCTGGTCGTAGTTATAATCCGCCTGTCCAAATACGGAGAAGGTAGCGCGCTCCTGGTAGCTGCCGATAGGCGACGCCGGCGGCGAGGAAGGCAACAGGTACGCAAGGTACACCGCGCTGCCATATCCCCTGGCCGCACCGGCGTTGCGCTCACCGGGCAGCACGTTATACATGTCCGCACTGGTCACCTCCGTCGCCCGCTTACCCCATTCCTGCCCGATCAGGGCCGATACGGAATGCAGCCCGAACGACTTGCGGAAGTTCAGCGTATTGGAAGTCAGGTAATCGGTATAGCGGGTATCGCGGATCGTGAGCGTACCGTTCGGCAGCACAGGACTGGCGGCATTAAACAGGTAAGGGAACCCGCCGTATTTGCCGGAATAGGAACGCGGATCGAGGTAGGAATTGAAGCGCGTGCCCATGTAGTTGATCGAGTTGGCGCTCTGCACGAACAGCCAGGGCCTGATATCGTACCGCAGCTTGATGGCGCCCAGGTGATTGTGCACGTCCGTCACCGCCGTATTGTCGTACTCCGCTTCGGCGAGGAAGTTCTGCGTCCAGGTCTGGAACATGGGGCCGTAGTTGTTGGACTGCTTCACCGGCAAGCTGTCCGGCATCGAGCCGTCGGCCGCATACGGGTTCTGGAACGGCTGGATCATGTACAGCTCAGGCACCCCATTGCGCCGGGTGGTTTTATCGATGATAGAACTGAGGTTTACGGCTACGGAGAATTTATCGCTGACTTTCTGGTCGATATTGATACGAAGGCTCTTCCGGTCGAAGGCGTTATCATACAGCGCGCCGTTCTCCTTATACCAGGCCACGCCGCCGTAAAACTTCGTCTTATCGTTGCCGCTCTGGATGTTCAGTTCCGTATTCCGGAAATTTCCATTGCTATAGATCGCATCTTCCCAGTTGAAGTTATTGTTCCGGTCAGCGTCGGAATACGTCCGCCGCTGGCGCACAAACTCGTTGACGTCGGGGAACTGCGCCTGGATGGAAGGCGTCTGCTCCCAATACCGCTGCATCTGCTTATCCATGAACCCGATCAGTTCGGTGGTGTTCATGAATCGGATGGCGCGCACCGGCTGGATAGCGCCGTATTGCATGTTGAGGTTAACGCCCGTGCGGCCCGTTTTGCCCCGGCGCGTCGTGATCACGATCACGCCCTGCGCCGCGCGCGAGCCGTAAATAGCCGTGGAAGAGGCATCTTTCAATATGGTGATATCCTCCACATCCGCCGGGTTCACGGCGTCCTGCAAACTGGTATAATTCGTGATCACGCCGTCCACGACGAACAGCGGCCCGAAGTAATTGTTGGTGGGCGTCGCCATCGACGATTGCCCCCTTTCGATCACCTGCCCTTTCGCGCCGGACTCGCCGGAAGTCTCCGTGATATACAGCCCGGTCGTCTTGCCCTTAAGCATCGACAACGCATTCGGCGTAGTCACGCTGTTGCGGAGCTGTTCACCGGTTACCTTCTGCACCGCGCCGGTCAGTTCCTTGGCGGATTTGGCGGAGTAGCCGGTGATGATGAGCTCATCCAGCTTCGAGGAAGCGCGTTTCATCCGCACGTCCAGCGCGGCGAAAGACTTCGGTGTGATGGCATAAGGCTCGTAGCCTACATATGAAAAGATCAGCTGCGGATCGTGCGCCATGGGGATGGTGAACCGCCCGTCGTTGTCTGTTGTCGTAATCCGGGTGGCGCCCATGGGATGGTTGGAAACGGCCCGAACGGTCACTCCGGGCAGTGGCGTCCCGTCTTCGTCCGTCACGCGGCCGTCCAGGGGCACGGCGGCTTTGGGTTGTTCGCCCGGACTGCTGTACAGCGTGTTGTTGCTGGCTTTTGCCTGGATAACGATAAATCGGTTATCGCGCAGCGAATACGTTAATGGTTGGTTTCTGAAACAGGCCGCCAGCGCGTCGTTCAACGAAACGTTGCGCAGGGATACGGTCACTGGTTTGGTGTTGTCGAGTTGGTTTTTGCCATAGATAAAGGTATAGCCGCTTTGTTTCTCGATCGATTTCAAAGCTTTGACAAATGGTTCGTTGCGCATTTGCAGGGATATCTCCTGTGCGTGGGCGGCGAGGCCCGCGGCGAGGAAGAACAAGCACAACGTCAGCATACGGTAAGCCCTGCGGATGGCCGGGTGGCATGCAATGCCCCGATCCGCCTGGCGCCAGGCGCATGAATACATAAATTCGATTTTGGGTGATAAAAAAATCTCCTGTCTGAAATGTATGTGTCTTTTCCCGGACCGGCCCTTTCAGACAAACCGGTCCCTGTCCCCTCCGGCAGCTGTTGGCGCCGGTGGGGTGCTGCGATCCAGATTTCCTGCCTGCTGCCCGATGCAGCTGTTCATCAGGGCGAGACAGTTACCTTATTCCCATTGATTGTAAAGTGTACAAGTCCTGTCAGTTCCAGCAATTCCAGCACTTTCGACAGCGGAACGTTCCGCGGGATCGTGCCATTGAAGTACTCTTTCACTATGCCTTTTTCATAAACTACTTCTACGTCGTACCATCGCGCCAGCTGTTTCATCACAGTTTCTACCGGCGCGTCGCGGAAGAGGAACAATCCGTTCTTCCAGGCGGTGGCGGCTTCGATATCGGCCTGGTCGTTCAGGATCATGTCCGTCCCTTCCAGCCGCATGGCCTGCCCGGGGCGCAGCAGGTGTTGTTCCCGCCCATTGCGCATCATCACGGAGCCCTGCACCAGCGTGGTGCGGCTGCCCGGGTCGTCGGCATAAGCCTGTATATTGAATGCCGTTCCCAATACCACCACTTCTCCGCCGTTGCGGATCTGGACGATGAACGGCATTTCTGTGTTGGGTTTGATATCAAAGAACGCTTCTCCCGTCAATTCCACTTTTCTTTCCTTTCCGATGAACGCAGTGGGATAGCGCAATGCGCTGCCCGCGTTGAGCCAGGCGGTGGAGCCATCGGGCAACGTAAGCCGGTACTGCCCGCCGCGTGGCGTGGCCAGCGTATGGAACTCCACGGGGTCGCCGGAGGCGTTGTAGGCCAATACGCCCTGCCCCGTCTTCACGGCATTGCCGCCGCCCTGGCTGGCCAGCGCACCGTTCGCCGCGTCGTTCAGGTTGATCCGGCTGCCATCGCCCAGGGTGAGAATGGCCTTGTCGGATCCCGGCAACGCATCGCCGCCGAAGTTCCGCACTTCCTGCCCAGCTGTTCCCCTCGATGTTACCGCCCAATATCCCGCGGCGCCGATAGCGAGCACGAATACCGCCGCCGCCGCGATCCTGCGCCAGGGCAGGCTGCGCACTTTCGCCGGTGCTTTCAGCTCGTGGATGCGCGATACCATCCGGTCCATATCTTCTGCCGCCAGGTCCATCGGCTGCACGCCGCCGGCGAGCTCGGACAACACTTCCTGCATGAGGGCGTCGTAACGCCCGTCCTGCAACAGAAGGTCCAGCTCTGCCGCCTCGTTTTCTCCTATGCTGCCGGCATAATAGCGCTGCAGGAGGAGACGTACCTTGTCCCTTTGATCATCTAACATGGTGGAATAGCAATTTGCAACAACGATATAAGCTATAACTACCGGGGAATGGATTAGGACCAGTGCCCCGGAAACTTTTTTTTGACATTTCGTCAAAGCCAGAACAGGCCTGCCTTCCGCACGTGGTCGCGGACCGATTGCAGCGCCCTCACCAGGTGGTTCTTCACGGTATTGGACGATAATCCCAGCTGCGCCGCGATCTCCGGGATCGTAAGCCCATCGTACCGGCTGAGGCGGTACACCTGTTGCTGCTGGGGCGGCAATTGCTGCACTGCCCGCGCGATCACCGTTCCGCTTTCGCGGTACTGCACCTGCTCGGCCACATCCGACCGCGAGGTTTCGGCGAAGTCCCGTAAATGCTGCAGGAATTTTCCTTCGCGCGCCAGGCGTTTGATGTAAGTGAGGGAAAGATTGGAAACAACCGTAAATAACCAGGCCCGCAGGAACCGGATCTTTTCATATTCCGCACGGTGCTGCCACAGGCGCAAAAATGCTTCCTGCACGATGTCTTCGGCAACGGCCCTGTTTTTGGTGATCTTGATGGCGAACGGCAGCAGGCGCGGGAAGTAGTGGCGGACGATCTCCCCGAAAGCCCTTTCGTCGGAAGCGCCGATCCCGGCCAGTAATGATTGCTCTTGTAATAAATGCTCGCTCATTCCATCCCCCTCCCTTGGCATGCGGTGTTGGTTGATTTGGGATAAAAATAGTAAAAATGTGATAAAGATGCCGGAAGGAGAACGAACTAAAAACGCTGTTTAAAGAGATACCATCGCTTTGACCACACCGTTCTTCGGGTCCAGCCAACGATGGAATTCGGTTTGCACCTGGTCGAAATGCACCCGGTGGGTAATATAATGTGTTGGGTCTACGCGCCCCGATTTCATGGCATCCACCACATGCGCGAAATCTTCGCGGGTGGCGTTTCGGCTGCTCATGAGCGTCGCTTCGCGCTTGTGGAATTCGGGATGGCTGAAAGCCACCTCCCCCCGCTGGAGCCCTACCAGCACATAACGCCCGCCATGCGCGAGATACTTAAACCCCTCGGTAATGGCGCGCTGGCTGCCGGTGGCATCGATCACCACGGTGGGGAAATCGCCATGGGTGATGGTTTGTAATGCACCTTCCACATCACCTTCGGAAGCATCCACGATATGCTGCACCCCGGGCTTTTCCCGGCAGAAGTCCAGCCGTTGCCGGTTAATGTCCACCGCGATCACTTCCGCTCCCGCGATCCGCGCAAATTCCATCACGCCCAGGCCGATCGGGCCCGTGCCGATCACGGCAACATATTCCCCCGGCCGCACATCCGCCCGGCGAACGCCATGCGCACCGATAGCCAGGGGCTCCACGAGCGCCAGCGCATCGAACGATAATCCCTGCCCGTGCAGCAGGGCCGAAGATGGCACCCGGAGGTATTCCGCCATGCCGCCGTCGACATGCACGCCGCACACCGCCATGCTCACGCAACAGTTGGGCTTCCCCGACCGGCAGGCGATGCAATGCCCGCAATGGTAATACGGGATGAAAGTCACCGCCTCCCCTGCCATGAACCCCGGCGCCCCGTCCGCTGCCACCAGCTCGCCCGACAACTCATGCCCCAGCACCCGCGGGTAACTGAAAAAAGGCTGCGTACCTTCGAAGGCGTGCAGGTCCGTGCCGCAGATGCCGATCCGGCGGATGCGGAGGATTGCGTGGTCTTTGATCAGTTCAGGCTGCGGCGCCTCTCCGTAAGCCAGGGCTCCGGGCGTTGTACAAGTGAGAATCTTCATGCCATCCAGGTTTGAATCAGGCGTTATGCCTCCGCCAAACCTACGACAATTCAACCCACAAATTCTTGTCGGGAACCGACATTTTCTTTTACAAAAACGGACCTTTCCCGTGCTGGTTATTTAGGTTCCGCTACGATGAACGATACGCCGGCGCCCCCTTTTCACCGTACTGTAGACGCGGTTGAACCGTCCTCTAACCGTCCTTCACCGTCCTTGCACCATTTTTTCCCTTCCTTTGGCAGGCCGCCTGCATTCTTCACATAAACATATATTTAACTTACATTTAATTTACATTTTTACACAAATTCATCCATTTTATATCAATATATTCAGACTGTCGTAAAAAAAGCGCCGCAACCCTCGGGCTGCGGCGCTTCATATTATCCCATTGCGAGATTATTTCTTCTGCTGTGCCAGGAACGTCACCAGCGAAGCCAGTTCCTCGTAAGACAAGGCATTGGCCAGTCCTGCCGGCATCATGGAATTCTTCAGTTCCTTGCGCGAGGCGATATCGGAGGTTTTCAGCGTGGTCACGTTGCCGCCGATGTCGCGGAGCACCACCCGCTGGGCGGTTTCTTCCGTCACGAAGCCGGTGTACGACTTCCCGCCCTTGGCGGTGATCATCACCGTTGCAAAGCCCTGCGAGATGGAAGCATTCGGTTTCAGGATGGATTCGGCGATCTGCTCGCGGTTCATGATCGAGCCCACCTGGCCCATGTACGGGCCTTTCATCTTCTCGCCTTTCGAAATACTGTGGCAGGCGATGCAACCCTGCGTGGTAAACAGCACTTTTCCTTTCGCGGGGTCTCCTTTGATATTGTTCACGGCGATCAGCACGTCTTCGATAGACGCCTTGCCCACCTGGCCTTTCTTATTCTTGATCTTTTCCAGGTCCACTTTCGGCTCGTTTTTCGCTACCGCCGCTTCCTGCTTCGCAGGCGCAAACGCCGCGATCTCCATACGGTGGCGGGCATCGAGGTCGGTGAAGTACTGCTTGCGGGCAGGGAACTTCAGCGCTTCCCTTTTCAGGAACTTCTCGATAGCCGGCGATCCTTCCCAGGACACCGCTTTATAATACGGCCCATGGGAATCCGGGCGGGTGCCCCACCACCACGAAGCATCATAATCCGCTTCTTTCTTATATAAACGGGCCAGGGTGGTGATCACCTTGTCTTTCGTCCGTGTTGTTTTCAGCTTCGGGTATACCGCTATCAGCCCGTTTACCGCTTTCATATCATGCATATATCGCAATGCCCACAAGGCCAGGGAAGAGCTTTCGCTTGTAACGGCGGCTACGCAGGAATCCACGGCATGCAGCTGCACCAGGGCCTGCACAGCGAGGTGCGGCAGTATGATGGCCGCATTCGGCGTGGCGTGCGGGCCTTCCGTTCCTTTCGCGGGCGCATTAAAACTGGCCGGCAGCTTCGTTTGCAGGAGGGCATGCGCGGCTTCCATCCGGCCCAGGCGGCCCAGACCGATGATCGCGGCCGCCGCTACGCGGGGATTTTCGTCTTTCAGTCCGGCCAGGAACGGCTCGATGGACACGTCCTGCAGGTTGGCTTTGCGGTCGGCCAACGCGCGGAGGGCATGCTCGCGCAGGAGCGCGTCTTTCGTCAGTTCGGTCAATGCCGCGATACCATCGCGGCCAGCAACCTGTGTGTAGGTATATACACCTGCTACCCGGCTTTCGGGCGACAGCTGCGCATCATTCGCCACTGCCAGCGCCGCTGCGGCGGCCGCCTGCTTGTCGCTGCGGCCGATGAGCTCCTGGGAAGCATTCAGGCGGGCCACTGCGCTGGGGGATTTCAGCAATTCCGCCAGTTCCGCCACCGTGGCTTTGGACAGGTCGGGGAAAGCCGTGTAGGTCCAGTCGTTGGGTACCGCGCGGATGATATATCCTTTATTGGGGCTGCCGGAATAGCCGGCGCCATCCCAGGCGGAGAGGTACATCCTGCCGGAACCGTCCACATCGAGGTCCGTGATCTGCGGGAGGCCGAGGAACTCCTCTTCCTTCTGCGTAAACGAAGCGCCGTCGGGCGTTACGCGGTGGATGTAGAGCATGCTGCGGCCCCAGTCGGCCATCATGGGCACGTTGGTGTACTGTGCGGGCCATTTGGGCTCCGACAGGTAAAGCGCGCCCGTTCCCGAACCGCCGCCAACGTCTACCAGCGCGGGCAGTATCTCGTCGGTGAAGTTTTGGAACAGCACGGGGTATCCGTATTCGCCGGACTGGATGTGGTGCGAGAAGCGCACGTTCCATCCGCCGCCGTCGTTGGTGTTCTCGCGGGTATAGACGTTCATGAAGGGGTCGATGGCTACGTCGTACACGTTGCGGGTACCGTGCGTGAACACTTCCATCTCGGTACCGTCGGGCCGTACGCGCACGATCCCGCCGCCGAGCATGGTAAGCTTTTTGCCGGAGCGGTCGGTGGCGTTATGGAAACCGAAGTCGCCCACGGAGATGTATATCCATCCGTCGATACCCATGCGGATGCCGTTGGTGGCATGGTCGGTACCGCGTTCCTGGATGTATTTGGTGTTGCTGAGGTCGGTGATGAGCGGTTGGGCGGGGCCGTCGGCCTTACCGTCCGCGTCTTTGTCTTCGAATACGACGAGCGACATGCCGGTAGCTTTCTTCGTTTCTTCGGAGAAGGTGGTATGGAGGACGTATACTTTGGTGCCGAGCACCATGATGCCGCGGGGGTTGTCGACCGTTGCGAAATCTGTATGCGCGTCCATTTTGCCGTCGTTATCGGCGTCTGTGAGCCGGAGGATGCGCCCTTTGCCGGGGTCTTTCCCGAGGGATCCGATCATATCCACCCCTACGTACACGTCGCCATTGGGCGCTACCGCGAGGCAGGCGGGGCTGGGCGTTACGTCGGGACCGGCGAAGCGGGAGATCGTCAGGCCCGGGGGATCGGGAAGCAGGGAGGGTTCATCGCCCATGTAGTGTTTGGCGCCGATCATGAGGGATGCGGAACAGATCAGGGCCAGTGGCAGTTTAATCATCTTTTAATTACGGTTAATTTACTTGCTTATCAATACAATTGCTGAACAAAAGAGCCGTCCAAAATAAAAAATTATTCGTCAGGAAGGGGAATTTTTCCATGAACAGGCATTCCCGTCCAGGCGGCCTGCTGCTAAATACCCGGTTCCCAGGTTATCATTCCTCCCGGAAAACGGCAATACGCAAAGCGGGCTTTTCGCTATTCCGGCTGCTGTAACTGGCATAAAAACCGGACATTTCGTTTGGAATCCGTATTTCGTTCCCGGTGTTGAATTTTTTCCACACTTATTCGTGTGTGACAGTACTATGGCCATTTACGGGCGATGTAGATGCTCGGTTTTCTCATCCTCCCCTGTTAAAAATCCGGTAACAACTGTCTGATTTACAGATATATTTCCCGTAGTTATTGTTTTGCATATAAGAAGGCCGTATTTTTGAGATGATCCTATTGTAACCGTTTGAATCAGATTATTGCATTAGCCGACCGGATGCCTGTTTCAAAACAAGCCTAAGAGAAACCTGGCCGAAAGGGAGCTAGTCCTGCAACCGTATACCAATACGGGCGGGGCGGACCAAAAAGAACAATGAGATATGAGTAAAATTCTCCTGATCGAGGACGATGAGGTAATGTCGACCATCGTTAAAAGAATCCTGCTGAAGGCGGAATATCACGTAGACCACGTCAGGAACGGCAAGGAAGCATTCGAGATACTGGAGACCTCCGGCTATGGGTTCGACCTGATCATTACCGATATCATGATGCCCTATGCGAACGGCTTCGAAATCCTGAGCCGGGTACGCAATTTGCCCGATGGCAGGCAGATTCCCGTTATTTTGCTGTCGAACGCCGGCAACGAAGACATGGTGAAGGAAGGCCTGCAGCTCGGCGCCAACGACTTTCTTAAGAAACCGGTGCTGCCGGCCGAGCTGCTGACGCGCATCCGGCGGGTGCTCACCCGGGAACCCAGCTAAGCCAGGGCATACTTCCGCCCTGCTGTAGCCCTACACCTTCACAATCCTACTGAAAAACGCGCATATGAATTTCTCCCCGCTAGATTTCCTGGAGAGTATATTTTTTGAATTCCGATACGCGCCGCTGATTATCCAGATTGCCATCATTTTCGTGTTTGTGGCGATCGGGATGACGCTGGTCGCTTATTTTTCCATCCTCCGCCGCCGTTTCAGGGGCTTCCGGAGGGATAAACAAGTGGCGCGCCTCAACGAGCTGATCGATGACCTGCTCATCGAGAATGTTTTGTCGCAGGACCCCGAGCTGGCCCAGACGCCCGGCGAAACCGCCGAAGCGGCGGCCAGCGCGTTCCAGCTCGCTCCTTTCGGGAAGCGCTGGGGGCGGCAGGTGCTCATCGACCGGCTCATCAATTACCGTAACAACGTGCGGGGCGCCATGGGCGACGAGATCCGCACCCTCTACCTGCTGCTGGAGCTGGATAAAGACAGCTTCAAGAAGCTGAAGTCCCGCAAATGGAACCGCAAGGTGCGCGCGCTCAACGAGCTCAGCAGCATGGAGATCGGCGTGGCGGACGTAATCATCCTCCCCCTCACCAACAGCCGCAACCGTGAACTGCGGGCCGCGGCACGCCAGGCGTACATCAAGCTGTCCAAAAACGAACCCTTCAAGTTCTTCGACCTGGCCACCGAGCCCCTCCTGCAGTGGGACCAGGTGGAACTGTTCCGCATCATCACCACCACGTCCAACATCGCCATTCCCAACTTCGCGCAATGGATCACTTATTCCACCAACAAAAGCGTGATATCCTTCTGCCTCAAGCTGGTCATCCATTACCACCAGCTGAAAGCCATCCCCGCCGTGATGAAGCTCCTCGATTCGAAGGACCACCTCCTCCGCGCGGAAGCCATCAACTGCCTGGGCAAGATGCGGATGGCGGATGCGGAAGACAAGCTCGTGTATATTTATAACAACCAGCCGCTGGACTGCCAGATCGAGATACTCAAGGCCCTCGGCCGCATCAGCAGCGGCAGGCATACCGAATTTCTCAAACAGGAGTTCATGCTGTCTACCGACTTCGAGCTGCGGAAGAACGCCGCCAAATCGCTCATCAACAACCAGGCGCCCGGCAGCAACCTCATCAACGAACTGATGGCCGAAGCCAGCCCTGAGAACCAACTGATCCTCAAACATTGCATGAACCCGTTAATCAAATTCTGATGCAGCAGATCTGGGAAATAGCAGGCAACGTATTCGAAACGACGGTGTTCACCTACGGGATGGTGCTGCTCGTATCTTACGCCCTGCTCGCCATATGCTCCCTGGTAGCGGTCCGCCGTTGGGTGATGACCGACAAGTACCAGAACGGCGAAGAGCTCCTCACCTCCCCCCTC
>NZ_CALNBI010000176.1 GCF_937874145.1 uncultured Chitinophaga sp.
TCGAGCATGCGGCGGTCGCCGTAGTTTTGGTAGAACTGCCAGGGGATGATGGTCACCACGTCGCCCCAGCCCGCCGAACCCGGCGAAGGAATGGATTTTACGTCGGGGATTACTACGGGGATATCGCCGTTGGGGCGCTGGTCAGCCGCCACGTCTTTCATCCATTTGGTGAAGAAGCTGGCCACGTTCATGTTGTACGATGCGGTATTGAAGAACACCTGCGCGTCGCCCGTCCAGCCGAGGCGCTCATCGCGCTGCGGGCAGTCGGTAGGCACATCCACGAAGTTGCCTTTCTGTCCCCATTGGATATTATGCTGCAGCTGGTTGATCAGCGGATGCGAGCAGGTGAAGCTGCCGGTTTCACCCATATCAGAATACACGGCTACGCCGGTAAACAGGCTGGTATCCAGCGGCTGGCGGATGCCCTTCACGCGGATATACCTAAAACCCTGGAAAGTGAACCGCGGCGCAAACGTTTCGGTGCCGCCGCCTTTCAGTACATACTTATTCTCCTGCCTGGCCGCGCGGAGGTTGGCGGTGTAGAAGTTGCCGTCTTTATCCAGCACTTCCGCGTGGTGGATGGTAACGGTATCGCCGGCATTGCCTTTCACTTTCAATTCTACCCAGCCTACCATGTTCTGGCCGAAATCCACCACCGCATCGCCTTGTGGCGTGGTGATGAATTTGATGGGCTTCAGTCTTTCTTTCTGACGAACGCCGGGGCCTTCCTGGGCCACGATGTTGTTTTTCGTGAGCGGCAGCACAGCGGCGGATTGCCAGCCGGCGTCATTGAAACCAGGACTTGCCCAGCCGTTCATTTCCATGCGCGCGTCCACGATTTCGCCGTTATAGATATCGGAGTAACGCACCGGGCCGGAGTCGGCGGTTTTCCAGGAGCCGTCGGAGGCGATGGTTTCTTTGGAACCATCGCGGTAGGTGACTTCCATCTGGAGCAGCAGCGCGGCGGTTTTGCCGTAGGTGTTGCGTTGGTTGAGGAATACGAGGTTGCCGCGGTACCAGCCGTCGCCCAGCGTGGCGCCGATCACGTTATTACCGTTCTGCAGCAGCGGCGTGACGTCGTACACCTGGTATTGGAGGCGTTTGTCGTAAGCGGTCCAGCCGGGCGTGAGGTGATCTTCCCCTACCCTTTTACCATTGATATGCGCTTCGTACAGGCCATGCGCCGTTACGAAGAGGCGGGCGCTTTGTACGGGTTTGGCGAGTTGGAAAGGTTTGCGGAAGATGGGGCTGGGACCGGGTTTACCGGTGGTATCGTTGGCCCGGCCGATCCATTGGGCCGACCAGTCGGACGGTTGCAGCAGTCCCATTTCCCAGGAGGCTACCTGGCTCCAGGGCGATGCCTTGCCGTTGCGGTCGTACACGCGCACCTGCCAGAACACGCGCTGGCGCGAGCTGAGAGCGCCGCCGCCGTAGGGGATGTGAAGCGATTCGCCGGAGTTCACCTTACCGCTTTGCCATCCGATTCCTTTTCCTTTCGCCAATGCGGCGGCGTTGGAACCGGTGCGCACTTCATAGGCGGATTGCATGAAATCGCGGCCGGAGGATTTGATCTGCCAGCTCATTCTCGGTTGCGCGGCGGCAACGCCGAGCGGCGAGGTCCGGTATTCGGTGGTGAGCTTTTCGGGCAGGAACGATTGCGCCTGCACGGAACAGGGCACCGCGGAGGCCATAACGTGGAATAGATAGGATCTTTTATGCATGTCGTAATCAGTTTTCAAGCGGTGCCGTCCAAAATATAATTTTCATCCGGAACCACTATCCTGCACTCACCTGCCTTTCCATTTTTTTCTTTAAATTACAAATACCGATCACCAAAACAAAGCACCATGAAAATATACATCGCGGCCCTCCTACTGCTGCTGGCCGTTCCCGGCGCGGCCATCGCCCAGGCAGACGCTGTCAACGGCGTGTGGCTCAACGAAGAGAAGGACGCGAAAGTGCAGGTTTACCGCAACGGCGATAAATTCTTCGGAAAGCTGATCTGGATGGCGCACCCATTGGAAGACGACGGCAAAACGCCCCGCCGTGATGCCAAAAACACCAATTCCGCTCTCCGCTCCCGCCCTTTGCTCAATCTTGTTATCCTGACCGGCTTTGCATATGATGCCGATGATAAGGAATGGGAAGACGGCAAGATCTACGACCCCAAGAGCGGCAAAACCTACAGCAGCAAAATGAAGCTTAAAGGCAATACGCTGGAAATCCGCGGATACGTAGGCGCTCCCATGTTCGGCCGCACCACTTCCTGGACGCGTTCGCAATAAAAAAAGACTGAACGGAATCCGTCCAGTCTTTTCCGCCAGCCTTTCGGCATGGCGACCGTACACGCTATGCGATGCGTTTGCCCGCAGGGGCGTTTCTAACCAAACCCATCAATCGTGCCCCTGCTGCTTTACGAGTTTATTATAAATCCCGAAAAGCAGGAATGGCGCGGCCCATTGTCCTACGAACAAACCCGCATGCTTCTTACCCATCAGCTGCAAAGCCAGCGAAATGCTCATGGCTCCCACGGAAGCCCATAAAAAAGTGTCGGATGGCAATTTCGCTGTCTGTTCTTCAATCATTTCCGCCACTTTACCTTCATCGTGGCTGTTTGTAAGCTTTCCCATATGAATATGTTTTAGTCGCTGTTTTTGTCTACGCTGAATTCATTGTTTTCTTCGTCTTCAGCGCCCATTTCCTGATCTTCGTCATCATCTTCCGCGCCGGGCACGTCGAGCTCGTCTTCGTTGAGCGGATCGCCGTCGTCGTCGGTATCGTCGGGCAGCGCGTTGCGGACGTTTTGCTCTTCTTCGTCGAGCGGATCGATATTGGCGGCGTCGTCGAGCAGTTGCCGTTCGGTATCGCTGACGTTGTCATCGCCTTCGAGATCCAGGTCTTCGTCGTCTTTATTCACTTCGTCCAGCAGGCCTTCACCTTCTTCGTCTGCGGAGGAAGCGGTGGTATCGGCCATTTCGCCGGCCGGGGGTACGTGGATATGTTCCTGCCCGGGAATGTCTTTCACTTCCGGGAGGTCCATGATAATTTCTTCGGAAGGCGGGAGCG
>NZ_CALNBI010000177.1 GCF_937874145.1 uncultured Chitinophaga sp.
CGTAGGTTCCCGCCAGAAATGCGGTTGCAGCGGCGATAATAATATTTCTTTCCCGCCCAACGCGTATTGCGCCAGCCAGCCGGTTTGCTTATCGAAACGAATGTCAAAACCATTTCCGAAAAAGCGAACGGACTGCCCATCTTCCCTGTAATCCGCGGATGGTCCGGATAATACCGGTGGCTGGAAGTTGCCGGGTTGCAGGGGGAACTGCTCCCATGCCGCCAGGTGCCCCGCGGGCACGAGGGGCGCTACAGCACTGGTATGCGCCTGGACCGTCAGGAAATATTCCCCGCCGTTCTCCATTTTGGGCAATGGCAGGTGAACGATGCGCGTGGCTTGCGGAGCTATATCCAGTTTGTCCAGTTTCCCTTCCGCAATCCGTTTGCCGTTGCGTTCCACGAACCAGGAAAACCCGTACGCACCTAGGTTCGTGAAATCATGCCGGTTAGTAACAGCGATGGCGTTTGCAGACAGCGGCGCCGCGGCGAAGGTCACCGGCTGCAATACCTTTTTCAATTCGTAAGCCTGCGGGTGCGGTGTGCGGTCGGCCGCGAAAAGCCCGTCGGCACAGAAGCTCGTGTCACTGGTAGCGCCTACGTTACCCATATCCCGGCCATACGCCCAGATATCCCTTCCCGCTTTATCTTTCTTTTTGAAAGCCTGATCTGAAAAATCCCATATAAAACCTCCCTGCAACTGCGGATGGCGATAGATCAAATCCCAATAATCCTGCAGGTTGCCTCCGCCATTGCCCATCATATGCGCATATTCGCACTGGATATAGGGCCTGTCGCGCCACCGGCGAACGTACTCCAGCATCACGCTGGTGGATTTGTACATCGGGCACACGATATCGGTATACGCATTGCGCTCCGCCGCTTCGTACTGCACGGGACGGGTATTATCTTTCGATTTCAGGTATTGATAAGTAGCGATGAAGTTTTCCCCGAACCCGCTCTCGTTGCCCAGGCTCCAGGTGATGACCGAAGGATGATTCTTGTTCGCTTCAAACATCCTGCGCGTGCGGTGCATATATGCTTCTTTCCAGGCCGGTTTATCTGACAGCGTTTTGTCGGCATGGAAATACATCCCGTCGCATTCGATATTCGCTTCATCCACCACGTACAAGCCGTATTCATCGCACAGCCGGTACCAATCCGGACTGTTCGGATAGTGGCTGGAGCGCACTGCATTGATGTTGTACATTTTCATCAACCGGATATCTTCCACCATACCCTGCACCGTGATCACCTTGCCGGTGTGCATATCGTGTTCATGGCGGTTCACGCCTTTGATCTTCACTGCTGCGCCATTTATCAACAGCTGCCCGTTGCGGATCTCTACGGTCCGGAAGCCGGTTTGATGCGCAATGCTTTCCACCAGCCGGCCATTCCGATCGAATTGGGAAATGAGCAGCGTATAAAGATGGGGATGCTCTGCATTCCAGCTTTTTACGTGCTGCAGGTTCGTTTCGAAATGATAATGCGTTTGGTTTTGCAGCGGTTGCTGGCTTTGGAAGACGGGTTGCCCGTCGGCGGCGGTCAGGCTCACTTGCAGGCGACCACCCGTGGAGGGGGCGTTCATGGTAATGTCCAGTTGAAAGATGCCGTGCTGATAGCTGCTATCCAGCAGGGATTTCACGAAGAAGTCCTGCACAGCCACTTTAGGGCGGGCGATCAGTTCCACGCTGCGCTCGATGCCGGAGAGCTTCCACA
This sequence comes from uncultured Chitinophaga sp., assembly GCF_937874145.1. Classification (GTDB taxonomy): domain Bacteria; phylum Bacteroidota; class Bacteroidia; order Chitinophagales; family Chitinophagaceae; genus Chitinophaga. Next base: position 1,716 of record NZ_CALNBI010000177.1, read on the forward strand.
TGTCCTGTCCTTCGAGGTACGTGGCGTCGCTGAAGCGGAATACTTCCACCGCCACTGTGTTCTCCCCTTTCCGCAGGTACTCCGTGACATCGAATTCCGCGGCGGTTTTGCTGTCTTTCCCCAGCCCAACATATTTCCCGTTCACCCAGCAGTAAAAGAATGAGTTCACAGCGCCGAAGCGCACCACCACGCGTTTCCCATTCCAGTTTTCCGGCACCCGGAAGCTCCTGCGGTACGAGCCTACGGGATTGTCGTTCTCCGGCGGATAGGGAGGGTTCACGGGGATAGGGTATTCCACATCCGTAAAAATGAACCGGTCGAAACCCTCGGTCTGCCAGTGCGCAGGCACTTTAATGTCTTTCCATTCCGCCACGCTGAAATCATCCGCAAAAAAACGCCGCGGCCGCTGTGCGGGATTGGGCGACAAATGAAATTTCCATAGTCCATCCAGCAGCAACACATTCGGCGAAGGTTTCGCCGCCAGCGCATCGCTTTCAGACGCGTACGGAGTAAACGAAGCGCGCGGCGGCAGGGCGTTTTCAGTTTGTACAGCCGGGTTCTGCCAGGCGTCCGGTGTTTGTGCGGCAGTGGCCTGCCAAAAGAAGCAAATCAACCCGATGCTCCATCCAATGCTAATTTTCATACGATCCTTTCTCATGGTAAAAAATGCGCCGGCGCCGCAAGCAACGCGCGCCGGCGCAAGGAATCAATACAAATTATTTTGCTTCAACAGCGGATTAACACTGATCTCTTTCAAGGGTATAGGGTAACGGATGTGCTTGTCTTCCACATAATTCGCGGCCGACGGCTTGCCATGCTGCACCAGCGTGTTTTTCACGTTCAGCTTCGCCGTATTGCCCCGTGCCCAGCGCATCAGGTCGAACCAGCGGATACCCCACTCCATGGCCAGTTCCACCGGCCGCTCGGTGTGGCGGATATGCTCGCGGAGCTGGTCTTTCGCCATGCCGGCGATGGGTTTGGCATGACTGCGCTCCCGTACTTCGTTCACGAACCCGATTGCTTCGGCGGTCTTATTGTTTTCATTCGCCGCCTCGGCGAGCATCAGCAACACATCCGCATACCGGATGATGGAAATATTATATCCCACATACGCGCCGCTGCGGTCGTTGGGATAAGCATACTTGTTGAAATACACCGGCCGTACCATCGTGCCTTTCACATCGGCGTAAGGCACCAGGTTGGCGGGCACGTTGAGGTCCCACATGGCCGACTGCGGATCATCGAAGAAAATGGTGCCATACACGCGGTCGCTGTAGCCACCGGTGGGCGTTCTATCGTTCTTCAGCGTCTGGATCAGCCAGTCGGAAGGGTACATGAGCTCCCAGCCAT
>NZ_CALNBI010000178.1 GCF_937874145.1 uncultured Chitinophaga sp.
GGGCACCACCGCGGCAAACCTTTCCGGTTTGAAAAGCGCCCAATCCCATGAACCGTAGCCGCCCATGCTCAGGCCGGTGAGATAAATGCGGGCCGGGTCCACCCGGTAATTTTTCATGATCTGATCGTAGATCACTTCCAGGCTGGGCGAATCCCACCAGCCGTTCTCTTTGCATTGCGGCGACACCACGATATATGGAAAGTTCGGGTCCTTGGATGCCTTGGTAGCCAGCCCGGCACGCTTAACCATATTGACATCGCTCCCCCGTTCCCCTACACCATGCAGGAAGAAAATCACCGGCCACTTCTTATTGGGATCGTCGTTATACTTAGCCGGTATTTGCAGGAGGAAATCTGTCACCTGCTTGGGATTCTTTACTTTTTGCGCAGTAACACCCGTTTGAACAGGCACGACCACAGGCGGCGGCACTTTTACGGTGTCTTCAGGCCTGGGGCCCGGGTTTGGGCTGGGGCTGGGCGCTACATCACTGTCGCCATCCCGGCCGCAGGCCATCATCAATACCATTAGCGCCAATGTAATCACTATGCGGTAATTCATGTGGTAAATTACATATAAGATACGGAAAATTATTGTACCAAAAACTCATCGACCCAAAACAACTTCCATACCAAAACCAGCCATCACAGCGGATTTCAAGCATTCACAATAAGCTTTTTAATAATTAATCAACAATCTTCATATGCAACCCGTTCTCCATCATCACCACTCCCTGTCAGACGCGATTTCTTTTCAATAAAAAAAGCAAAGCACCGGGGCGCTTTGCTTTCAATAAATATATATGGACGATTATTTCTCCATCAGCTCCACACTGCGGTTCACGAAAGCCGTGAGATCCGCACCGGTCAGGAGGCCCTGGGATAGCAGCGCAAGATCAGCCAGGTTGCGGACTTGTTTCTCCTGCAATGCCCCGTCGCCTTCCCCGAGGATGCGTTGGTAAATGGGGTGATTGGCGTTCACGGTCATGGTGATTTCGTCGGGCATGCCGGCGTACCAGCTCGCCGCCGATCCGCCCATGGCGGCCATGTCTTTCATCCGGCGCATCAGTTCGCCGCGGGTCACGATCACCGGCTGGTCCTGCTGGCCGAGGCCTTTCAGTTCCACTTTCACGCCGGCCAGCGGTACCTGCTTGCCGAAAAGGTCTTTCAGTTTACCTTCCTGCTCTTCGCTCAGTACGCTTTGCGTAGCGGAGTCGGGGTTGATGAGGTTGTCGGTAATATCGGCGTCCACACGGGTGAACATCACGTTTTCCCATTTAAGCTCCATCTGGTTGATGAAACCGGCGTCCACCATCGTTTCCATCTTCACCACTTTATAACCTCTCGCTTTGGCGGCGGAGATATAACTATCCTGCTGAACGGGATTGGTGGCATAAAGGATCACCAGTTTGCCTTCCTTGTTGGTTTGCAGGCCGGCAGCCGCGGTACGGTATTCTTCGAGGGTGTAGAAAACGCCGTCGATATCCTCCAGGAGATGGAATTTGCCGGCTTTGTCGAGGAACTTGTCTTCGGTCATCATCCCGTATTTCACGAACAGGGCGATGTGCTCCCATTTTTCCTCGAAAGACTTCCGGTCGGTCCGGAACATTTCATCCAGCTTGTCGGCTACTTTCTTGGTGATATGCGCATTGATTTTCTTCACGTTAGGATCGCCCTGGAGGTAGCTGCGGCTAACGTTCAGGGGGATGTCGGGCGAGTCGATCACGCCGTGGAGCAGCATGAGGAACTCGGGAACGATGTTTTTCACCTCGTCGGTCACGAACACCTGGTTGGAATACAGGCTGATCTTGTCTTTCTGGATTTCGTAAGTCTTCGTGATCTTGGGGAAATACAGGATGCCGGTGAGGTTGAACGGATAATCCACGTTCAGGTGAATCCAGAACAGTGGCGGTTCCGCGAAGGGATACAGTTCTTTATAAAAGGCCTGGTAGTCGTCGGCGGTAAGTTCCGAGGGCTTTTTCACCCAGGCGGGCGTGGTATTATTGATCTGTTCTCCCTGGAACTGGATGGGCACGGGGAGGAAGCGGCAGAATTTTTCGAGGATGGTGCGGATGCGGTGCTCGTCGAGGAATTCTTCGCTTTCTTCGTTGATATGCAATACGATATCGGTGCCGCGGTTTTCTTTTTCGGTTTCTTCGAGCTGGTATTCCGGGCTGCCGTCGCATTCCCAGCGAACGGCTTTGGAATCTGGGCGCCAGGATTTGGTGAAAATTTCCACCTGGGAAGAAACCATGAAGGAGGAGTAGAATCCGAGGCCGAAGTGGCCGATGATGTTGGCGCCTTCGCCCTGGCCTTTATATTTCTTCACGAACTCTTCCGCGCCGGAAAAAGCGACCTGATTGATGTATTTGTCGACTTCTTCGGCGGTCATGCCGATGCCGCGGTCGGAGATGGTGATGGTTTTCTTGTCTTTGTCGAGGGAAACGGTGATGGCTGTTTCGCCGGTTTCGCCTTTGAATTCGCCTACGCTGGCCAGGGTTTTTAGCTTCTGGGTGGCGTCCACCGCATTGCTGACCAGTTCGCGCAGGAAAATGTCGTGATCGGAATAGAGGAATTTCTTGATGATGGGGAAAATGTTCTCCGTTTGTACACGTATAGCACCTTTCTGCATATGTTTATCAGTTTTTTAGACGGGTGAAGGTATTCAAAGGGTGTGCCATGGCCCGGGTGACTGACAAGTTGACCGTCAAACCGGAATACAGGCATTGATTTTCAGCCTGTTGCGGATAACCTGGCGCAAACCTGCGACAGTTGGGGCTGAGGGGATGAAAAATCGTGGAAAATCGCGCCAGTAAAGCGTGGGAATCCAAAAGAAACCTTTATCTTTGCACTCCATTTTAATTTTAAATCACTAACAAGGGAAAATTATGTCAAACTACGAATTGATGGTGATCTTTACCCCTGTGCTTTCTGAGGAAGACTACAAAGCTGCCCAGAAAAAATTCGCTGACCTGGTAAAAGACAATGGTGGCGAAATTGTGCACGAAAATCCCTGGGGCCTGAGATCACTGGCGTACCCGATCCAGAAGAAAACCACGGGCATGTACCTGGTTCTGGAATACGCTGCGCCATCCGACTTCAATGAGAAGCTGAAGATCCAGCTGAACCGCGATGAAAATGTATTGCGTTACATGTTTACCAAACTGGACAAGCACGCTGTAGCGTACAACGCCCGGAAGAAAGGTAACTACGATGCTGAACCTAAACCCGCAGAAGCTTAAAGTTATGGCAGTTAAACAAGAGATCAAGTACTTAACCGCGGTTAAGCAAGAGAAGCGCCAGAAAAAATACTGCCGCTTCAAGAAATTGGGTATCAAGTATGTAGATTACAAAGATGCCGAGTTTCTGAAAAAGTTCCTGAACGACCAGGGCAAGATGCTCCCCCGTCGTATCAGCGGCAACTCGCTGAAATTCCAGCGTAAGGTGGCCGAGGCTATCAAGAAAGCACGTCAAATGGCGCTGTTGCCTTATGTTACTGACCTTTTAAAGTAAGAAACAATGCAAGTAATCTTAATACAAGACGTAGACAATCTGGGCCAGAAGAATGAACTGGTAGCCGTAAAGAACGGTTACGCCAGGAATTTCCTGATCCCTCAAAAGTTCGCCGTAGAGGCCAGCGAGTCTAACCTGAAGCAACTGAACGAGCGCCTGAAAGTGCAGAAAGTGAAAGAAGAGAAAATGCTCGCTGAAATCGCTAAAGTGGTAGAAGTGCTGAAAGCCGCCCCCGTGAAAATCGGCGCGAAAACCGGCACCTCCGGCAAAATCTTCGGTTCTGTTACCGGCGTTCAGATCGCCCGCGCGATTAAAGAACAAAAAGGTTATGAGATCGACCGCCGTCGTATCCATATCCTCGGTGATGTGAAAGAACTGGGTCTTTACAAAGCCCGTCTCGATTTCGGTAAAGGCAACGAAGCTGAACTGGAATTCGAAGTGGTAGCCGAGTAATCGCCTGATCACCATACTAAAAAAGCTGCATCCTATGGATGCAGCTTTTTTTATGCATACTTGTAAGGTACCTGTGAATCAAGAAGTGCTGTTGGCCTGCTACATGTATGTAATGGTATTTTAACTTATGGCAGTTTAGACGCCGGTTAGAGGCTGTAAATAGCGCGGGAAACCGCCGTGGCAACGACGCAGGAAGGACGGAGCGGGTGGACTTAAGGTGGACCTGAGGTGGACTTGATACGGACTTGAGCAGGGTAAAATATCATTATTCGTAGCGCAGCGCCACAATAGGATCCAGCCGGGAAGCCTTTACCGCGGGGTATATCCCCGAAATCAGGCCTACCACCGCGCAAGCCGCGATACCGCCCATCGTCCAGCCCCAGGGAATGAAGAAAGTGGAGCCCATCAAACTGGCCACGCCATTCCCCACCAATATACCCAGTATCACCCCGAGTAAGCCGCCCAGCAAACTGATGATCACCGATTCAAATACGAACTGCAGCCGGATCGTGGGCGCAGTAGCACCGAGGGCCTTGTTCACCCCGATCTCCCGCGTCCGCTCCGCCACAGACACCAGCATGATGTTCATGAGCCCAATCGCTGAGCCCACCAGCGTAATGATCCCGATCACGGTGGCCGCCGCCGTCACCATCCCCAACTGCCGGAACAGCATCTCCGCGATACTGTCGCTCCGGCTGATATAAAAATTATTCTCTTCGTTGGTGTCCATCTTCCGGATGACGCGGAAAGCGCCCGTGGCCTCCCCTATCGCCTCATCCATCAGCTTGATATCATCCACATTGACATTGATCTGGTAAGAAGCCCATGGCCGGTTGAAAACCCGCCGGGTACTCGTAACCGTCGTCACCACCACGTTATCCGCGCTGAACATGTTGCTGCTGCCCTTGCTCTCCAGGATACCTATCACCCGGTACCGCACATTGCCCAGCCGCACATTGGTATTCAGGGCCCGCTCGGGGAATTCCCCGAACAGCGTCTTGGCCACATCCCATCCCAGGATAGCCACATTCCGCCCGGACTCGATATCCGACCTGGTGAAGTTGCGCCCGTATTGTAGTGTGTAATTGTTCAGCCGCAAATAATTTTCGTCGCCCCCGATCACCTGGATGTTGGGATTGGTCTTGTAATTCTCCCGGTAAACGGTCATTCCGCCGCCGGCCCGGAACAACAGCCCTACT
>NZ_CALNBI010000179.1 GCF_937874145.1 uncultured Chitinophaga sp.
TCATCACCACCAAAAAAGGCAAAGCGGGTAAAACGAAATTCAACGCCTCCGCGCAATATGGTATCAATAAACTGACGCTGAAGGATGAAGACCTTCCGCTCACGACCCCTGAAATGCTGGAGCTCCTCCGCGAAGGATGGGCCAATGCAGGGGAAGATCCCGCGGAGTTCGACGCGGAAGTGGAAGACAACGGCATCGACCCGAACCACACCACTGATTGGGTGGATGCGCTGATGCGCGACGGCAAGTTCCAGCAGTACGACCTGTCGGCTTCCGGAGGTAACGACAAAACCACGTTTTACATTTCCGGCGGGCTCTACAAAGCGGAAGCCGCGCTGAAAGGCGTGGATTACAACAGGATCACGTCCAAACTGGCCGTTACGCATAAAGTGAACGACCGCCTGAATTTCGATATGACCCTGGGCCTGGGCTATCAGCGATCCAATACGGTGTCGGAAGCCGGCGCTTTCGCCAACCCCGTGCGTTCTTTCTATCGCCTGCAGCCCTGGCTGAAGATCTATAAACCCGATGGCACCTACGACCTGTCGTACAACAGCACCCACAACCCGGTAGCCGTACTCGACAACAACAAGCGGACCGGCACCACCTATTCGCTGCTGGGGAATGTAGGCGCGGAATACCGCATCGCAAACGGGCTTACCTTCCAGTCTAAATTCGGGCTGGACCTCAACTACGCCGGCATGAACCTGTTCTGGGACCCCCGCTTCGGCGACGGCCGCAACTACAATGGTTACGGCAACTCCTCGACCCGCCTCTATCTCAACTGGATCTCCACCAACCTGCTGAAATACCGCAAGACGCTGGGCGAAGATCATGAGATCGACGTGCTGCTGGGTTACGAAGCACAGAAAACGACCATCAACGGCAACTCCGCCATCGGCACCAGCTTTTTGCCCAATACGCAGACCGTGGCCAACGCGGGCCTTCCGCTGTCGGTGTCTTCCACCATCCAGGAAGCGGCGCTGGCGTCGGTGCTGTCGAACGTCGGATATAATTACAAGCAGAAATATTATTTCAACGCATCCTTCCGCCGCGACGGTTCCTCCCGCTTCGGTACCAATTACCGCTACGGTAACTTCTGGTCGCTGGGCGCCAGCTGGGATATCACCGAAGAAAGTTTCCTGAAAAGCAGCCAAACGTTCAGCCTGCTGAAACTCCGCACCAGCTACGGGGTGAACGGTAACCAGGACATTGATTATTACGCTTCGCTGGGATTGTACTCCGCGAACCTCGTGTACAACAACGATCCGGCCTTCACTTTCAGCCAATATGAAAACAAAAACCTCACCTGGGAACAGAACAAGCCTTTCAACGTAGGGCTCGATTTTGGCCTGTGGAAGGGAAGGCTGAACGGTACGGTGGAATACTACACCCGCACCACCGCGAACCTGTTGCTGAATATTCCGATTTCTTCCGTGAACGGGCTTACCGGGTATATGGAGAATGTAGGCGCCATGCGGAACAGCGGCTGGGAACTGACGCTGAATTCCCGGAATATCGAAAGCGATCGGGAAGACGGGTTCACCTGGTCAGCCGACTTCAACATTTCCACACTCAAAAACCGCATCACCAAACTGACCGCGCCTATCCGTGGAACGTTTAACCGCGAGGTAGGGCTCGACTTCTATCAGTATTACCTGATTTCTTATGCCGGGGTTGATTCCGAAAACGGCGAAGCGCTCTGGTATTCGGATACGGCGCAAACGAAGAAGACGAATTCGTATGGGCAGGGAGTTCGCGTGAACCAGGGTTCCGCACTGCCGAAATTCTACGGCGGGTTGACGAATACTTTCACCTTCAAGGGTTTCAGCCTGAGCTTCCAGCTGTATTATAATTTCGGCAACAAGCTGTACGACGGATGGGGCACGTTCATCCACCCCGACGGCGCCACAGGGTTCGGCGCCACGGCCAAGATCAGCCGGTACAGCTACGACCACCGCTGGCGCAAGAAAGGCGACATCACCGATGCGCCGAAAATCACGCTGGGCGGCGGGCAAACGGGCGTTTCCAACCAGAACTCCTCCCGGTTTTTGTATGACGGCGATTACATCCGCCTGCGCGACGTATCGCTTGGCTATACGCTGCCGCGCCAGTGGTCCGGCAAGATCGGGGCCAGCAACGTGAAGGTATATTTCCGGGCCAACAACCTGTTTACCTGGGTGAAAGACAAGCGCCTGATGTACGATCCGGAGGTGCCGGTAACGGGCGATACGGACCAGCGCCCGCCGGTGTTTAAAACCATGCTGGCCGGCATTGACATTTCCTTTTAATCATTAAACCGGAAGAAAATGAGAACTATCAAAAACACGATATATGCATTGCTGGCGGGAACGATGGTATTGTCGTCCTGCGGGAAAGATTTTTTGACGCTGGAGCCGCAGCAGAACACGGAGGTGAGTGTGGCGATCCGGGATCTGCAGGGGATGCGCGCCGCGCTGAACGGGTTGTATTCCACGCTGCAAAGCGCCAGTTACTATGGCCGTACGGCTTCGATTCTGCCCGATCTCATGTCTGACAATGCGCAGATCGCGGTGAGCAATTCGAACCGTTACCTGGCGCAGGATCAGTATGTGACGGCGTCCAACGACGCGCAGGTGTCCGGTTTGTGGAACAACCTGTACGTGGTGGTGGCGAATGCGAATTTGCTGATTGAAAAAGGCGAGGCGCTGCAATTGCCGGTCGCGGATACGGCGGAGCAGCGGTATTTGCTGGGAGAAGCTTACGCTTTGCGGGCGCTGGCTTATTTCGACCTGGCGCGTTTTTTCTCGCAGCCGTATAATTACACGGCGGATGCTTCGCACCTGGGCGCGCCGATCGTGTTGAGGTCTTCGACCACGAAAGAGGGCGTGCTGTCGCCCTCGCGCAATACCGTGAAGCAGACGTATGACCAGGTGATCGCGGATTTACAAACGGCGATCGTGAAACTGAACCGGCGTACGAGCACAACTGTGAGGGCGCGGTTTAACCAATATGGAGCGAAGGCGTTGCTGTCGCGCGTATATTTATACACTGGAGAATGGGAGAAGGTGATTCCGTTGTGCAATGATGTGCTGGCAGCGGGCGCTTCGGCGTATTCACTGATCCCGGCGTCGACCTTGCTGGGGGATTTCCTGAAGCAGAATAATCCGGAAGTGATTTTCGAGGTGGCGAATACGGCGACGGATTACAATACGACCGATGCGCTGGGTTATTTTTACGACCAGGCTGGGTATGGCGATATGTTAGCGACTGCGGGTTTGTATAATAGTTACACCGCTACAGACGTGCGGAGGGGATTCATCACGCGGGGAAGGCGCGGGAGCGACAACCCGGCACACATTGTGGGGAAATATACCCGCAAGCCGGAGGAGAACGTGAAGCTGATCCGCCTGGCGGAGGTGTACCTGAACCGGGCAGAGGCGTATGCGCAGCTGGGAGAATGGGAAAATGCGGTGGATGATGCGAACGTGACGATTGCGCGGGCGGATTCGGATCCTGCATCTTTGTTGCCGAATACATTGACGGGGGAGCCGCTGATCGAGGCGGTACTGGCCGAGCGGCGGAAGGAGCTGGCTTTTGAAGGCCAGCGTTTGTTCGACCTTACGCGGTATAAGAAGAGTTTCGGGAAGATCCGCAGGGGAGGAGCTACTATCAATGTAACTTATCCCATGAACAAAGCGATCCTGCCGATCCCGTTGCGGGAAATGGATGCCAACAGGGGATTGACGGGGCAACAAAACCCGGGTTATTTTTAGTTGTATAGCGACGAAATTGGCATTAAAGGCGCCGGTCTCCTTCGGGAAGCCGGCGTTTTTTTATTTATCATGATATTTGGACGGAGGAAGATGGAATCCCGGCCTGTTTTTTGCTGCATTCAGCTTGCAGTGGCTGGTTTGCACGGGATGGGAAAAATTTTATTTGGACTTAAGTAACGTTCTTCTTATCTTGTCGGCCAGACGGTTTACGAAGGAATTTTTAACAGTGAAATTGTAAAATAAGAACCATCGCTGAACACGGATGTTACCCGCCGCCAACGCCATATCTGAGTAAAAAAGAATTGTCGGCAGTGAACGAAAACCACGGACGAATTGAATTATGAAACCAAAATTAATCGACCCACGTATGACTGAAATTGACACTACACGGGCTTTCGCCAGGCCACAATGCCGTCATTTCCGGTTAAGATTCAAGTAAAAGGACAAGTACATAGTTTCCGATGCCAATACTGATGCCGCCTGTGGTAATCAGTCCGGGAAAAACGTTGCTCAATTCAAAAACATCAACACATGAAAACATCCGCCTTCCCAACGCGGGTTTTTTGGGTGATTTTGCAAAATCGATTTAGTTGCCGCTTCCGGGGGTTATTTCCGGTAGTGATGCAGGCATTTATGCTTGCAGTAGTGCGGTCGGAATGCGAAATCGTGCGGGGAGTGGAAGAGGGACGTGCCTGGAGTAGCAAGGCCCGTTTGCGAAGTAAAACCTAACATAGTAAAACCAGTATACAGATACAACGCCATCTAACGCCGCCCACCGGTTTTGGACCGGGAATGTCGTTCCTCAATCCTAAAAAAATATCAAAAACATGAAAACATCCACCCTCCATCCACGGGCTTTCCGGGACGTTTTGCAAAATCGATTTAGCAAGGCGTTCTGGCTGGCCCTGCCAATTGTGCTGCTGGCCTGCATGCAGGCACTCGCACAATCCAGGAACATCACCGGCTCCGTTAAAGATGACTCCGGCGCCGCCCTCGCAGGCGTTACCCTCCAAATCAAAGGAACCACCACCGGCGCCGTCAGCGACGCCGACGGGAAATTCAAACTCACCGTTCCCAACGACAACGCCGTCCTCAACGTCTCCTTCATCGGATACGAACAACAGGAAATCCCCGTGGCAGGCAAGTCCGAAATCAATATCGTACTCCTCCTGTCCAAAAAAACACTGACCGACGTCGTCGTAGTAGGCTACGGCACCGTTGCCAAACGCAACCTCACCAGCGCGGTGACCACCGTTACCAGCAAGGATTTCGTGCAGGGCGGCTTCAACTCCCCGCTGCAACAGATCGATGGTAAAATCGCCGGCGTAACCGTTTCCAACGTCGCCGTATCCGACCCCAACAGGGGAGCAGAAGTACAGGTGCGCGGCGCAGGGTCCCTCGGTG
>NZ_CALNBI010000180.1 GCF_937874145.1 uncultured Chitinophaga sp.
ATCACAACGATTTCAGGAATAAGTCAAACATGCCTGACTTCTACTACCAGCAACGCTTTAACTCCATGGACTCGTCTGACGCACCCACGGTCGACGAATACCTGGAAGACCGGGCGGAAGACCCGCTGCTGGCGCCCCTCAACATCGGCCCCCTCCGCCAAAAGGAGCTCATCAAGCTCTCCAACGGCGAAACCCGTCGCGTCATGATCGCCAAAGCCCTCCTGCGCCAGCCCGCCCTGCTCCTGCTCGACAACCCGTTCATCGGGCTGGACGTACAGGCGCGCAAGGCCTTCCACGGCATCGTAGACCACCTCGCCGCCACCGGCGTGGCCATGGTCCTCGTTACCACCCCGCAGGAAATCCCCGCCGCCATCACGCACGTCCTCGAACTGGAGGACGGCCGCATCGCCGGATCATGGACCCGCGAAGCCTACCTGGCGCAATACCACCCCGAAGCCCCCGAATCCGCCGTTACCTCCATGGACGCGGCACTCGTGGCCTCCCTCACCGAAAGCGCCCCGCAATACGACTTCCCTTCCATCGTGCAAATGGAAAATATTCATGTCAAATATGGTGAGAACGTCATCCTCGACGGGATCGACTGGCTGGTGAAGCCCGGCGAAAAATGGGCGCTCCTCGGTCCCAACGGCTCCGGGAAAAGCACCCTGCTCAGCCTCATCACGGCTGATAACCCTCAGTCCTACGCCAACCGCATCCACCTTTTTGGCCGCAAAAGAGGCAGCGGCGAAAGCATCTGGGACATCAAACGGAAGATCGGTTTCGTATCCCCCGAACTGCACCAGTATTTCCAGTCCGGCGCTACCTGCCTCCAGGTGGCCGCTTCCGGATTCTACGACACCATCGGATATATGCGCACGGCAACGCCGGAGCAACTGGACACCGCCGGCAAATGGCTGCAGCTGCTCGAATGCGGCGCCTTCGCCGGGGAACTGTTTAAAAGCGTGCCCGCCGGCATCCAGCGCCTCACGCTGCTCGGCCGCGCCCTCGTCAAAAATCCGCCGCTGCTCATCTTCGACGAACCCACCCAAGGGCTCGACGACCACCAGCGCAACCACTTCAAAAAAATCATCGAAATGCTCTGCGAACATATGCATGTGACCATGATTTACGTTACGCATTACGAAGAAGAGCTCCCTGCACCTGTAGACCGCTTTTTGCGCATCCGGAATGGGAAAATGATATAAATCCGATACCTTTAGTCCGTCCATTAAATCCTTTACTATGCACCTGAACAAGAGGCTATTGCCCCTGGCCTGCCTGTTAACCGTATTCGCAGCGGCATTATTCCTGGCCGGATGTGGCACGAAAGCCAAAGAGGTTGACCCCGCTTTCGCCCGTTACATCGACGCCTATACGACCGGCATTATTTCCAAACAAAGCGCTATCCGCATCCAGCTGGCGGGAGATGTGAACGTGACCCACGCGGTGAACGAGCCCGTGGCCGATGACATTTTCTCCTTTTCCCCGTCAATCTCCGGAAAGGCGTTTTGGGTAGATGCCACCACGCTCGAATTCAGGCCGGAGAAGAACCTGGAACCCGGCAAACGCTACACTGGCAAATTCAGGCTCGGGAAAGTGATGACGGTGCCTTCGCAGTTTAAAGTTTTCGAGTTCGGGTTTGAAGTGATCAAGCCTTCGTTCGAAGTGGAATTGCTGGGCCTCAAAACCGCGGGCAACAGCCGCGAAAAAATGCAATACACCGGCGTAGTGCGCACTTCCGATGCGGAAGATGTGCAGGCCGTCGAGAAACTTATATCCGTGCAATACGACGGCGAGAAAACAACCCTGCAATGGCAGCACGACGTTGCCAACAGAACGTATCGCTTCACCATCGGCAACATCACCCGGAAATCCGTAGCTGCGAAAATGAACATCCTGTGGGACGGCGCGCCGATCAAATCCGATGTGAAAGACAGCCGGGAAATTGAGGTGCCGGCGATCGGTGACTTCAAAGTACTGGACATCCAGCCGAGATATGAGCCCGAAGAGCACCTGCTGGTGCAGTTTTCCTGTCCGCTCCTGCCCACGCAGGCGCTGGAAGGCCTGATCACCATCAGCGGCACCACGGACCTGAAATATACCATCGAAGGCAGCGAAGTGAAAGTTTTTGCGCCGGGCCGCCTTGAAGGGAATTATACGGTGGTGGTGAACGAAGGGATTTTGACCGCTTTTGAAGATAAACTCGACAAGGCATTTACCGGCAGCGTGAACTTCGAGAACCGCCTGCCGTCGGTGACCATCCCCGGAAAGGGCGTGATCATGCCGCAGAGCGGGAAGCTCGTGATGCCTTTCGAAGCGGTGGGCTTGAATGCTGTGGATGTGACGGTGGTGAAGATTTACGAAAGCAACATCCCGCAATACCTGCAGCGCAATAACCTCAACGGCGACAACGAGCTTCGGCGCGTGGCGGCACCCGTCGCGGAAAAAACGATCCGCCTCGATGCGGACAAATCATTGAACCTCCGCCACCGCAACCGCTTCAACCTCGACCTGGAACAAATCATCAAAGCCGAGCCCGGCGCGATTTACCGCGTGCGTATCGGTTTCCGGAAAGATTACGCGCTCTACACCTGCAAAGGCGAGGAAGCCGGATCGGCGGAAGAGGAAGAAGAGATGGAGCGGGAATATTACGGCGAAAACATCGACCAGGACGATGCATTCTGGCGCCGCTACGACGATTATTACCCTTACGGATACAGCTGGAACGACCGCGACAATCCCTGCCGCAACAGCTACTATCATTACGAACGCTGGGCTTCCCGGAATATCATCGCGTCCAACATCGGTATCATCGCCAAGCGCGGGAACGATAACAGCATGGTGGTGGCCGTTACCGATATTCGCGACGCCAAACCCTTGTCGGGTGTGGATATCAACCTGCTCGACTATCAAAACCAGGTCATCTTCTCCACCAAATCCGACGGCGACGGCTTCGCGAAGTTCGAGTTGAAGAAGAAGCCTTACCTGCTGGTGGCCAAACGCGAAAACGAACGCGGCTACCTGAAGCTGGACGATGGTTCCTCGCTGCCCCTGAGCCGCTTCGACGTGAAAGGAGAACAGGTGCAGCAGGGCATGAAAGGGTTCCTGTATGGAGAAAGAGGGGTTTGGCGCCCGGGGGATTCTTTGTTTTTAACTTTCCTGCTGGAAGACAAAGAGGACAAGCTTCCCGAAAACCATCCCGTAACGCTGGAACTGTACAACCCGAAAGGCCAGCTTTACAAGCGCATCAACCAGCATATTTCGCTGAACGGATTCTATAATTTCAACACCATGACCGACGCCGATGCCCCCACAGGCAGCTGGCTCGCCAAGGTGAAAGTGGGCGGCGCGGAGTTCCGGCGCAATGTGCGGATCGAAACCGTGAAGCCCAACCGCCTGAAAGTGAAACTCGATTTCGGGGCGCAGCAATCGCTCGTGAAGGACCAGCAGCCCAAAGGCACCCTCACCGCAGCCTGGCTCTTTGGCGCGCCGGCGCAAAGCCTGAAGGCCAAAGTGGACGTGTCGCTTACATCTTCCCGCACGGCTTTTCCCAAACTGGAAGGCTATTCGTTCGACGATCCTACCGAGAAGTTCAGCACCGAAAACAAAACCATTTTCGACGCCAGCCTGAACGAAGAAGGCTCCGCACCGGTGGCTGCCAATATCCCCGTCGGGGAGCGCGCGCCGGGTGTGCTCAAAGCCAATTTCGAAGTGAAAGTGTTTGAGCCGGGAGGCGATTTCAGTATCGATCACTTCTCCATGCCCTACCACGTTTTCGACACGTATGTGGGCGTAAGGGCGCCGGAAGGGAACCGTCTTACCGGGATGCTCGTCACCGGTAAGAATCACGCGGTAAGCATTGTGAATGTGGATGCCAACGGCAGGCTCCTCAGCGGCAGCCGAAAAGTGGAAGTGCAGTTGTATAAAATCCGCTGGCGCTGGTGGTGGGATGAAAGCGATGACGATATCAGCAACTTCACCAACGATAATTATAATCAACTCATCAGCACCGACCAGGTAACGCTCGCGGCCGGTAAGGGCAGCTGGAACCTGCGGGTGGAACAACCTTCCTGGGGGCGTTACCTCATCCGCGTGAAAGACCTGGAAAGCGGGCACATCACGGGGCAATCGGTGTACATCGACTGGCCGAATTACGAAGAAAGGCTGTCGAAGGAAAACCCGACGGAAGCCTCCATGCTCGTGTTCACCGCCGGCAAAACGAAATATAATGTAGGAGAAGACATCGTACTGACCATCCCCAGCAGCGAAGGCGGCCGCGGGCTGATCAGCATCGAGTCGGGCAGCAAAGTGCTCAAAACCGACTGGATCAATACCGAAAAAGGACAAACCGTTTACAAGTTCAAGGCGGAACCGAACATGGCGCCGAATATTTATGTGAACGTGAGCCTCCTGCAGCCGCATGCGCAAACCATCAACGACCTGCCCATCCGCATGTACGGGACCATCCCGGTGCTGGTGGAAGACCCGAATACGGTCCTCAAGCCGGTGGTGGCGCTGCCGGCCACGTTGCGCCCTGAATCCGCAGCTTCCATCTCCGTATCGGAAGCCAACGGCAAAGCGATGACCTACACCGTAGCCATCGTAGACGAAGGCCTGCTCGACCTTACCCGTTTCAAAACCCCGGATGCGCACGGTGTTTTCTACTCCCGCGAAGCGTTGGGCGTAAAAACATGGGATCTGTTCGATTATGTGATCGGCGCCTGGGGCGGCGACCTGGAGCGGATCCTGAGCATCGGCGGTGACGAGGGGCTGAACCGTGGCGCGAGCGAGGCCAAGGCCAACCGTTTCAAACCCGTGGTGAAATTCATGGGGCCGTTTTACCTGAAGAAAGGGGAGAAGCAAACGCATAACTTTCACCTGCCGCCGTACATCGGTTCTGTGAAAGCCATGGTAGTGGCGGGCCAGGAAGGCGCTTACGGAAGCGCTGAGAAAGTAGCCGCCGTGAAGAAGCCGCTCATGCTGCTGGCCACTGCGCCGCGCGTACTGGGCCCCGGCGAAACGATCCAGCTGCCGGTGACGGTATTCGGGCTGGAACCGCATGTGAAACAGGCAAATGTATCCCTCAGCTCCAACCCGTATTTCGAAGTGGTGGGGGAATCCACCAAAACGGTGAGCTTCCCCAAACCGGGTGAGCAACTGGTGTATTTCGACGTGAAGATCCGCAGCCGGGTAGGCATCGGGAAATTCAAGGTGGTAGCCACCAGCGGGAAGGAACGTGCGGAAGAAAACGTGGAACTGGACGTGCGTAACCCCAATCCTTTCACAACGAATGTCATTGAAAAAACGCTGGAACCCGGCGCCCGTTGGGACGAGCCCTTCGCGCCGGTGGGCATGGCCGGCACCAATACCGGGATGCTGGAAGTTTCCACCATTCCCGCGCTCAACCTCGAAAAACGCCTGAAATTCCTTATCCAGTATCCCCACGGTTGCGTGGAGCAGACCACTTCCGGGGTGTTCCCGCAATTGTCGCTCGGCACGATCATGGACCTCAGCGACAAGCAGAAAGCGGATGTAGACCACAATATCAAAAGCGGCATCAATAAGCTGAAAGCCTTCCAGAATACGGACGGCGGATTGTCGTACTGGCCCGGATCGGGCGAATCCGACGAATGGGGCACCAACTACGCCGGCCATTTCATGATCGAAGCACAGGCGAAAGGATACACCCTGCCGCCGGGCTTCCTCGACGGCTGGCGGAAGTTCCAGCGCAACAAAGCCATCAGCTGGGCGCCGGGCTCTTATAACTACGTAGGCGGCGACCTCGTGCAGGCATACCGCCTCTATCTCCTCGCACTTTCCCGGACGCCGGAAATGGGCGCCATGAACCGCCTGCGCGAATTCCAGTACCTGTCCGTAGCCGCGAAATGGAGACTGGCCGCCGCGTACAAACTCGCCGGCCAGACCGAAGCCGCCAACGCCCTCGTTCGTGGCCTCAGCACCACCATCCAGCCGTATAACCAGCTCGGCGGAACGTTCGGTTCCACCCTCCGCGATAAGGCCATGATCCTCGAAACGCTCACCCTGCTCGAACAACGCGCCGCCGCAGGCGCATTGCTGAAGGAAGTAGCGTTCGACCTCGGGCAGGAACAATGGTACAGCACACAAACCACGGCCTATGCGCTCATTGCCGTGGCGAAATATTGCGGGACCAACAAAGGCAGCAAGATGGCTTTTGCTTATACCCTGAGCGGCACCAGCGCGAACGTTAATTCGGAATCCTATCTTTCGCAGATTCCCGTCGCCTTCAAGGCCAACAACAACGTTTCGGTGCAGAATAAAGGACAGAACGTGCTTTACGCCCGCCTGATCCTTCGCGGGCAACCGGAGTCGGGCCAGAACCCCTACGCGGAAAACAACCCGGACGTGATGGCGATGACCGTGCAGTACAATACCCGCACCGGCAAGCCCATCACCGAAGAAACACTGAAACAGGGAACGGACTTCGTAGCCACCGTGACGGTCCGCAACCCCGGCAAGCGCGGCTATTACGAGCAGCTGGCGCTCACGCAGGTGTTCCCTTCCGGCTGGGAAATCATCAACACCCGGCTGATGGGGAACGACAGCACGCTGCGCATGTCGCCGTACACTTACCGCGATATCCGCGACGACCGTGTGTATACTTATTTCAATCTGGAAGAAAGCAAAACCGTTACTTACCAGGTGCTGCTGAACGCGGCGTACCTCGGGCGGTATTATCTCCCCGCCACCAGCGTGGAAGCGATGTACGATAATACGATACACGCATTCGTGCCGGGCAAGTGGGTGGAAGTAGTGAAGTAATTAATAAATCTGAAACTCAAAGCCGGCGCGGGAAACAGCGCCGGCTTTTCTTTCCTTATGTGGACGCGATTCAAAGCATGGGCCTATCGGAGAAGATGGCGGTTATCGATAGCGGCGTTGCTGCTGGCGGGATATTATTTCCTCCTGCCGCGGCAGCTGTTTACCGCGCCTACGTCTTTCGTGATCGAAGACGAGCGGGGCGACCTGATGGGCGCCGCCATCGCGAAGGACGGGCAGTGGCGGTTCCCGGCGGATAAAGATGTGCCGGAGAAATTCGCCAGATGCATCGTGGCATATGAGGATAAAAGGTTTTTTTATCACTGGGGGATCGATCCCGGCGCGTTGCTCCGCGCGGTGAAGCAGAACCTGGGCGGCGGAAGAGTGGTGAGCGGCGCCAGTACCATCACCATGCAGGTCATCCGTTTGCACCGGAACAAGCCCCGCACGATCTGGCAGAAATTGGTGGAGATGACGATGGCCACGCGGCTGGAGTTCCGCTATTCGAAAAAGTCCATTCTCGGATTATATGCAGGTAATGCGCCTTTCGGCGGAAATGTGGTAGGATTGGAAGCCGCTTCGTGGCGGTATTATGGAAGGAAGCCGGATCAATTGTCCTGGGCGGAAACGGCCACCCTGGCGGTATTGCCGAATAGTCCCGCCCTGATACACCCCGGCCGCAACCGCCAGCGCCTGCTTGAAAAGCGCAACGCCCTGCTGCATAAGCTCTGGAACAATGGCACTATCGACAGCGCCACCTGCGCCTTGTCCTGCATCGAGCCCCTTCCCGATAAACCACATCCCCTTCCCGAGTTCGCTCCGCACTTGCTGAGCCGATTCCGGCAGGAGTACCGCCTGCGGGGAGAAGATGGGCCTACCCGCCTCAAAACCACGATCGCCGGCGATCTCCAGCAAAACGTCATCGACATCGTCAACCGCCATCACCTGCAACTGAAAGCCAACGGCATTAACAACGCCGCCGCCCTCGTGCTGGACGTGGAAACAGGGCACGCGCTGGCATACGTCGGCAACGTGTACCGCCCCGAAGACCCGGAGCTGGAAGCATATGTAGATATCATCCAGGCGCCGCGCAGCCCGGGCAGTACCTTGAAGCCCCTGCTTTACGCCGGCATGCTGAACGACGGGCTGATGCTGCCCAATACCCTCCTGCCCGACGTGCCCACGCATATCGCCGGGTACACGCCGCAGAACTTCGACCAGGCATATGACGGTGGAGTTCCGGCATCGCGCGCCCTGGCGCGCTCGCTCAATATTCCCGCGGTGAAAACCCTGCAGCAGTACCGCAGCGACCGTTTCCTCAACCTGCTGCGCCAGCTCGGCATCACCACCATGCGCAAGCCTGCCACCCATTACGGGCTGTCGATGATCCTCGGCGGCGGTGAAACGACGTTATGGGAACTGGCCGGCGTGTACGCCAGCCTGGCGCGCACGCTCCTGCACCAGGAGCAATACAACGGCAAATACGACACCGACGACTATCATCCGCCGATGTACCGCAGCGGCGATAAAAAGCCCGCTCGGCACAACCTCACGCGCTTCGGCCTCCTCGACGCCGGCGCAATCTGGTATACCTTCAATGCCATGGAAGAAGTGATGCGCCCCGGTGAAGAAATGCTTTGGCAGGCCTTCGCCTCCTCGAAACGCATCGCCTGGAAAACGGGCACCAGCTTCGGTTTTCGGGACGGCTGGGCAGTGGGCGTAACGCCGCAGTTTGTCGTCGCCGTCTGGACCGGGAACGCCGATGGAGAAGGGCGCCCCGGGCTCACGGGCGTTTCCGCCGCAGCGCCCGTGATGTTCGATATTTTCAGGTTGTTGCCCAATACACTGCCGTTCCCCGTTCCCAACGATCATCTCAAAACCATCGCCGTGTGCCGGCAGAGCGGCTTCCGGGCCGGGGAATATTGCACTGACCGCGATTCGCTGCCCGTGCCGCAGGCGGGGCTTCGTTCGGCCGTATGCCCTTACCATCAGCTCATCCACCTCGACCCCTCGGGCAAATACCGCGTCACGGCGGATTGTGAGCAGCCGGACAGGATGTTGCACAAACCCTGGTTCGTACTGCCGCCCGCGATGGAATATTTCTACCGGGCCACGCATGCCTACGAACCCTTGCCGCCATATCTCCCCGGATGCGCCACGGAAGACCGTGGCCGCGCGATGGAGCTCATCTACCCCAGGCCCAACGCCCGCATTTACGTGCCTGTTGAGCTCGACGGCACCCTCGGCGAAACGGTCTTCAAAGCCACGCACCGTTCCCCCAACGCCAGGATCTTCTGGCACCTGGACGCGGAATTCGTGGGCGAGACGCGGGATTTCCACCAGCTGTCGTTCCGCCCGAAGGCCGGCAAGCACGTGCTGACGGTTGTAGACGAAGACGGGGAGCAGATCCGGCTGGATTTTGAAATCCTGGATAAGTCGAAGGATCAGTAATTGTATTTTTCTTTCCACAACGCCTTGAGGTAGCGGCGGAGCTCATCTTCCCGGGGATTGCTTCCCGGGTCGTAGAACCGTGTGCCGGCGATCGCGTCGGGGAGGTATTCCTGTTCGGAGAAATTGTTCTGGAAGTCGTGGGAATAGCGGTAACCTTTGCCGTAGCCCTGTTGTTTCATGAGTTTGGTGGGCGCGTTGCGGATATGCAGCGGAACGGGCAGGTCGCCGGTTTGGCCCACTACGCTCTGCGCCGTATTGATCGCCATGTAGGAAGCGTTGCTTTTGGGGGAAGAGGCGAGGTAAGTGGCGCATTGCGACAGGATGATCCGTGCTTCGGGGTTGCCGATAACGGTCACGGCCTGGAAGCAGCTGGTGGCGAGCAGGAGCGCGTTGGGATTGGCGTTGCCGATGTCTTCAGAGGCTGAAATAACGAGCCTCCGGGCGATGAACTTGATGTCTTCCCCGCCGGCCAGCATGCGGGCGAGCCAGTACACGGCCCCGTTGGGATCGCTGCCGCGGATGGATTTGATGAAGGCGGAGATGATATCGTAATGCTGTTCGCCGGTTTTATCGTAGAGGGCCACGCGCTGCTGCGCGATGTCCATTACTTTTTCGTTGTTGACGATGATGGGGGATTCGCCTTGCAGGGAGTCCACCACGAGCTCGAAGAGGTTGAGCAGCTTGCGGGCGTCGCCGCCGGAGATGTTGAAAAGGGCTTCGGTTTCCTGGAGCTCGATGGTTTTGCCGGCGAGCCAGGCGTCTTTCTGCATGGCGATGCGCAGCAGTTTGAGGAGCTCTTCCGGGCCGAGGGGCTTCAGCACATACACCTGGCTCCGGGAGAGCAGGGCCGCGTTGACTTCGAAAGAGGGATTTTCGGTGGTGGCGCCGATGAGGGTGATGATCCCTTTCTCCACGGCGCCCAGCAAGGCATCCTGCTGGGATTTGTTGAACCGGTGGATCTCGTCGATGAACAATACCGCATGGCGGCTTTTGGCCAGGTCGATCACTTCCCGGATATCCTTCACGCCGGAAGAAATGGCGCTGAGTGTGTAGAAAGGCACCTGGAGGGTATGCGCGATGATGTTGGCGATGGTGGTTTTACCCACGCCCGGAGGGCCCCACAGGATCATGGAGGGGATTTTTCCCGCTTCGATGGCTTTCCGCAGGATGCTGCCCTGGCCGGTCAGGTGCTCCTGCCCCACGAGGTCGTCCAGCGTTTCCGGACGGAGTCTTTCTGCCAATGGTGCGCGCATGGTCCTTTTTTAATTATACGTCGAAGAATTTTTCGTTTTTCTCAGCTTCTTCCCGGTCTTTCTTCCATTTATTGAGGAAAAAGCTGGAAAGGACGCAGTTGATGGCAATGGCCGCGGCGTGGATGCCGAACAGGATATTGATCATGCGCATCATCGTGCTGATGAGGGTTTCTTTCGTATACCCGGAATCTTTCGGCACTTCCCCGATGGGCCACATCTGTTGCAGTTCCGCGGGCGTCAGCCGGTTCATCTGGATCAATACGGACATGAAGTACATCGCGTACAGAAAAGCCAGCACGCTCAGGATGATCATCTGCCTGGGGAAACCCTCCGGCAGCGGCGCGCCCGGATGGTTCAGGGTGCGTTGCAGCCTCAGGCAATAGTAGTTGTGAAAGATCGCCGTCGCATACATCATCAGCATCATGAGTGCCGGTATAGATGGGCTGAACAGGGTCGATATCAATACAAATACCGCCAGCAGGCTCAATGAGATAATATTACCCCAGGTCAGAAACCGAAATAGTCCAAACAGAAGATTCATCCTTTTCCACTTTTTTAGTCACTGCAAACCTACGAATTTACCATTTAACACAAACCCCGCGCCGTAAGTGCCAAATCTTCGATAAATTTAATCATCTAAACCTGAGCATATGCTATCACTTAACACCTCCGCCAGGCGCATGACGGCCGGCCTCCTGCTGGCTATTGCGGCCGCGGGGCCCGCCGCCGCACAAAAAGTGCCGGCATTCGATAATTCTTCTCTCGACAAGAGCATTAAACCCTGCCACGACTTCGACGGCTTCGCCAACCAGGGCTGGAAGAAAAACAACCCGATCCCCGGCACCGAAAGCCGCTGGGGCGCATTCAACATCCTCGACCGGGAAAATAAGGAAGTCCGCCTCAAAGGCATCATCCACGAAATCGCCGGCAAATCCGGCCTCGCCAAAGGCAGCGAAGAACAACAGATAGCCGATTATTACGCCTCTTTCCTCGACACCGCCACCATCGAAAAACGCGGCATCACCCCGCTGAAAATGTGGATCAGCAGAATCGACAATATCAAAAACCTGAACGACTGGGCGATTGTGTCGGGCGAGCTCAACGCCATCGGCGTCAGCTCCTGGGCCGGTTTTGGCGTGGAAGGCGACCTGAAAGACAGTAAGGTGAATGCCGTGTACGGCGGGCAGGACGGCCTCAGCCTCGGGGAGCGTTCCTATTACGACCGTACCGACGAAAGCACCCAGAACGTGCGGAAGGAATTCGTAGGGCACGTGGATAAGATGTTCGCCCTCGCCGGGTTTACTGAAAAGAACCCCGGGCAAACGATCCTCGCTTTCGAAACGGCGCTGGCCAAGCTCCAGCTGACCAACGTCGAGCTCCGCGACCCCGTGAAGACCTACAATAAGATCGCATTCACCGAGCTCCGCACCCTGGCGCCGGAATTCGACTGGAACGGTTTCGCCACCGTGCAGGGCATCCGTACCGATACGCTGGTTTTGCAGAACAAGGCGTATGTGACCAACGGCGCCAAGCTGCTGAAAGCCACGCCGCTGCAAACGCTGAAAACTTACACGAAATTCAAGCTGTTGAGCACTTTCGCGGGATTCCTGCCGAAGCAGTTCGATAACGAAGACTTCCGCTTCTTTGCCACGGTGATGACCGGCCGAAAAGCACAGCGCCCCCGTGTAGACCGCGCCATCCGTTCCGCCGACGGCGTATTGGGTATGCCGCTGGGTAAGCTTTTTGCAGAGAAATATTTCCCCGAATCCAGCAAGCAGAAGGTGTCCGACATGATCGAGAACGTGCGCACGGTGTATGGCGAGCGCATCGACCAGCTCGCCTGGATGAGCCCGGAAACCAAGCAGATGGCCCACAAGAAATTGAAAGCCTTCACGTATAAGATCGGTTATCCCGACAACTGGAAAGATTATTCGGAGATCGATATCCGCCGCGATCAGCTGGTGGAAAACATCATCAGCGCCAATAAATTCAAGAATAAAGAAAAGGTGGAGAAGATCGGCAAGCCGGTGGATAAATCCGAATGGCTTATGACGCCGCAGACGGTGAACGCGTATTACAACCCGCTGAACAACGAGATCGTGTTCCCTGCGGGCATCCTGCAGCCGCCGTTCTTTAATCCCGACGCCGACGATGCGATCAATTACGGTGGTATTATCGCCGTGATCGGCCACGAGTTTACCCATGGCTTCGACGACCAGGGCTCGCAATTCGACGCGGAGGGCAACCTCCAGAACTGGTGGACCGAAGCCGACCGCAAAAATTTCGACGGCCTGGCGAAGCGTTACATCGATTACTTCGGTGGCCTGGAACCTTTGCCTGGCTTCAAGATCAACGGCGCGCTCACGATCGGTGAGAACATTGCCGACCTGGGCGGGCTCACGCTGGCGTACTACGCGTTGAAAAAATCTTTCGAAGGGAAGACGGAACCCGCTCCCATCGATGGCTTCAGCTGGCAGCAACGTTTCTTCCTCGGCTGGGCGCAGGTATGGCACGCCAATATCACGGATGCCGCATTGCGCAACCAGATACAGACGGACCCGCATAGCCCGGCACGTTACCGGATTAACGGGCCCATGCCGCACCTGAAAGAATTCCACGATGCATTCAAATGCAGCGAAGGCGATGCCATGGTGCTCCCTGCCTCGCAGCGCGTGGTGATCTGGTAATTTCAGGCACATTTGGAAAAAAGATATAACGGCCGGGGGAAGTCTCCCCGGCCGTTTTTTGTATGGTATTTTGACGGAATTTGGTAAGATGACAGAAATGGGGGACAAAAAACAGGAGTTTTTGACGCTGGGATTACGATTGTTGCGTAGTTCTACGCCGATGATTTTCGGTATTAATACGCTTTCCTAACAATTTGAAAAACTTGACCTTTGAGACTGGATCTCATGGTTCATCAGTCATCCATAAGACCCATCGGCCTGTCCACCGTTGTAACCCCAAATTTTTCCCCTGGAGGCCGGTGCAGGTTCCCGTACTACCTGTGCCGGCGCCAACGGTTCTTCCTCTTTCCCCTGATTAATACGCTTTCGAGAGTTTGTTTTCCCGCGAAGGGGAAACGTTTGCACCTGCCCGCGCAAATACTATCAGTAACCGCCAAATAACTGCAATCGCGGGGCAAGCGGCTTTGTTATACTTGCAGTAAATTCCTACAGTTATGAAAATGGATCTGAAGAAAACGGTGTTCCTGGCCGCGATGGCTTTGGGAACATCAACGGCATTTGCACAGCAGCCCGGCGAATTATGGGGGCAGAACAGCGAAGCCGGGAAAGGCGAAAAAACGAAATGGTTCACCGATGCAAAATTCGGGCTCTTCCTGCACTGGGGCCCTTACGCCCACTTCGGCGGCGAAATCCGAGGCAAACGTTACTACGGCATCACGGAATGGATCATGCAGCGCGACAAAACCCCGGCCAATGAATATGCACGCCTGTCGCAGGGGTTCAATCCTTCCCAATTCAATGCGGATGAATGGGTGACCATCGCGAAAGCCGCGGGCGTGAAGTATATCGTTATCACCTCCAAGCACCACGACGGTTTCGCCATGTTCGATTCCAAATATTCCGACTTCGATATCGTGGACGCCACGCCCTTCAAGCGCGATCCGCTGAAAGAACTGGCGGCCGCCTGCAAAAAGGCCGGCATCAAGCTCGGGTTTTATTACTCGCAGTTCC